>DAISJZ010000114.1:1315-7855 GCA_036821145.1 Spirochaetota bacterium | reverse complement strand
ACAAGGAGGAGATGCTGCACCTTGAACGGAGGGCCAACCGGTATGCACATCCTGCCGCCGTTTTTTAGCTGACTGATGAGAGGGGGAGGGATAAACTCCGAAGCGCATGTAACAATAATCGCGTCGTAAGGAGCGTGCTGCTGCCAGCCGTAATAGCCGTCCGCATGAAGTGTCTGAACATTGGTGCACCCTGTACGCTTCAGTGTCTCTGCCGAAATTCTACTCAGCTCCTTCACAATCTCCACGCTGTAGACCTCCTTCACAATGCGGGAGAGGACTGCAGCCTGGTATCCTGAACCTGTTCCAACTTCAAGAACTTTTGAGTCACTCTTTACATTAAGGAGCTCTGTCATGAGCGCCACAATATACGGCTGAGATATGGTCTGGCCGAAACCTATCGGCAGGGGGCCGTCCATGTACGCATCATCCCTGTATCTTTCAGGAACAAATTCATGACGCGGAACAGTGCGCATTGCATGAAGAACCGGGTCATTTCTTATACCCCTGAATTGTAGTTGTGAAGAGACCATATCCATCCTCTGATATGCGAATGGATCAGTTTTAATTTTCTTCGCGCCGGATGATGGTTCAGCTTTTTCCTCATGTTCAATTGAAGGGGGCGGTTCACCGCAGGCGCCGGATAATAGAAAGAGGCAGCTTATAATCAATGTATTTATGATATTATGCAGGTTCATAAAACAGCTCCGGTTATACTTTAGAATAACAGTATTTTTAGGGAAGGGCAAAAGTTTAAGTAAAAGATTTATTTTTTTTCGGGATAGATTTCATGGATTCCGGAAAGAAAACATATTAAACTATTAATAGCATTTAATGATTGTAATAGTGATTTGCAGGGTCATTGCGGGGAGTTTAAGCGGTTAAGCAAACAGTTCCGGAAAATAAATATTCAGTATTAACCGGTATTGTTGCTATACTTTCCTGTTTGCCGCACTCCCTCCGGTCGTTCGTAATGACAAGGTTTAAATAATAAGGTAACTGTTATAAAGTGATATGGATTAAATTAGTTGCTATATTAAACAGGGGAAGAAGGTTTAAATGAAAATCAAATCTTTCAGAAAATCGATCAGTTTTAAAATAACTGCACTTTATATCACCCTGGCGATTATTAATATGTCATTTTTCTCAATAATAATCTACGAAAACCAGATAGACCTTATCACTGAAAATACAAAGCACAGGATAACTGAATTAACTGATTCACTGATAAATACACTTAACAGGTATAGCGCAGGATTTTCATCTTCAGGGAGGAATAAACTGACAAGGGGTGAAGTTGCCGGAGAGGTGGCTGATATTATAAAGGAGATCACATCTGAGTTCTGCATATTCACAGAGGAGGGTGAGATTATTATCCGTTCTTCAGATTCGATCTCTGTTTCACAGCCTGATATTCTAAACGGGCTCCGCGCAGTTACAAACAGGGATTTTACCGGTAAGCGTTTCTATTCCAAAGTTGATGAGGATAAGTTTGAGATATCTTTTTATATTCCGTTTTCGATGGAGACCCTGGAGAAGTCAGTCCTCTTCCTTAAGTTCAGAATGAATGAAATAAATGACAGGCTGACACAGCTCTACAGGATAATAATTCTTATTATAGCAGCCATAGGTATCTTCCATATATTCTTTGCCGTACTTTTCTTCAGAATATTTGTGAGGCCAATCACCATGCTGCACGAAAAGAGTGTAGACATAGAGAGAGGCGATCTCTCCGCAAGGGCTGACCTTCATAGGGATGATGAGATCGGCGCGCTTGCAGATGCGTTCAACAGGATGGCTGATTCAGTACAGGATAAGATCGTCACTCTGGAATATCAAAGGGAACTGATGGACCAGGAACTTGAGATGGCCTCCAAGGTACAGGAGGCTATATTCCCGCATATTACAAATAACAGCAGGTTTAATTTTTCGATATTCAGCCGTGCTGCTGAAAAGGTGAGCGGTGACTACTATGATATCTTCGACCTGGGGAATGATTCATACGGTTTTCTCCTTGTGGATGTACAGGGGCACGGGGTGCCTGCCGCAATGATTACTATGATCATCAAGGAGAAGTTCAGGCGGAATACAATGAAATACAGAGATCCCGCGGAGCTCTTCAGGTTTGTAAACAGGGAGATTATCGCTCTTCTATCTGAAGTTGAAAGGGATTCAGCCCTTTATTTCACCGCGTTTTACATGGTTATTGACAGCAGTAATAAGCTTTATTCGGTTGATGCGGGACACCTCAGGCCATTTCTTATAAGGGGTTCGAAGAATGAAATTTCTCTCCTTAAAAGCGGAGGTATACCATTGGGAATATCAAGTGATATGGATGAACTTTATGTAACCCATGAATGCAGTATTAATCCCGGAGACAAGATTGTTCTTTTTACAGACGGGATCATTGAAGCAAGGAGCCCGGATCAGAAGGAGTTCGGTATGGACAGTCTTATCGGCTGTATCAGGACCGGGTATAAATATAACGGTGATGAACTTATGAAAACTATTGTGCGGGGGCTCGCCGGCTTTGCGAATCTTGATTCACTCCGTGATGATGCCACTGTATTTATCGTGGAGCTGAAGTAGTCTATGCTTTTCCCGGGAAAAACATACGGAGTAATGCTGACATCAGTAACAGCTCTGCTTGTGGGGGGGATTATTCTTTTCAATGATGTGAATATACAGATAAGGATGAGGGAAATGAAACTTTTCCTGCAGCGGAGCAACAGGTCTGACAACAGTATTGATCACATCGGCCTTGTAATGAAATACAGGCTTCACAAGGACATGTACGAAAACCGGATTTCAAACGAAGAACTTAATATCACCGAGGTCAGGGTTAATTCAATACTCGCGGGACTGGACCGGGAGAATAATGTCACCATAGTTAAATACAGATACGCGTCGATCCCCGTAGCTTATATGATTAACTTTATCCGCTATCTCATCGGGATGCCCCCTCTCAGGGAACCGGATGGAGGAGTAGAAACAGCGGGAATTGATGCTGCGTATTATTACGAAAGGAACAGGCTTTACCACAGGGCGATTGAGGAGTACCGTAAAATTCTGAACCAGGGGGTGGCAGACAGGACTCTTAATGCCGGGGTGCTTCTTCACCAGGGTTACTGCTATTCTATACTGGGTGATTATGAAAATGCCAGGAGATTGTATATCAGCGTGATAAAGGATTTTGGAGACATTAATGTTGCTGTTACTGCAGCGCTCCTTCTCCGCTATATTGAAGGCTTCCGTTCAGAGATTGAGCGCGTTGTAAAAACTGAAAAAGATTCAATAGAGAAGGGTGAAAAGCTTTATAAACTGATAGCTTACAGGGAATCCCTTGAGGTTCTGAACCGTGTTGAGAAGACAGTGCCCCGAAGTGAAAAAGCGCATGTCAGTTATATCAGGGGTAGGACTTACGAGGAACTTGGAGATACAGGGAAAGCTGTTGATATATACCAGGATATAGTGATGGAAAATTCTTCGTCACAATATGCTAAGGATGCCAACAGAAGAATTTTTATCGTAGGGGGGCTTTCGGCGGAAAATGCGAAGGTACGTGAGCTTGCGATGAAAAACAGCGTTATGCTGAGCGATAATGCCTTTGGAAAGCTTGTGGAAGAGAGTGAACGCTTTATTTCAGCAGATAAGGATGCGGAGCAGTTCCGGCCGGAGAATGTCAAACTCCCGGATGACAATGGGGAACGGGCTCAGAGAGTGGCAAGAGAAAAGAAGATCAGCATGATGATAGACAAAGTGGAGGAGAAAATTTCCGGAGGGGATAAATCTGCAAAGTCAGTGGTTCAGCCTCCCGTAAAGAGAGGGGTGAAGATATATACCATTGATGGAAATATATTTACAGGAACCCTTGTGAGCGAGTCAGGGGGCTCTGTCACCGTGCGGACTTCATTCGGTGATATAAAAATAGAGAAATCCAGAATATCTCGAAGGATTAATTTATGAAGCGCAGAGCGCTTTTCATGTTTTTAACAGCGGCAGTTTTCATTGCCATCTGTTTCATCCCTTATAGAGGTGAAACAGATACCCTTATACTTAAAAACGGCACTCTGCTTGTGGGGAAGGTAAAGAGCAGCGGTGAAAAAAGTATAGTCTTTAAAAATTACTATGGGGCATTTACTGTCAATCGCGCGGAGATTGAAAAACTCTACATTACAAAAACATATAAAGAGGATATCTCCCTGCGTAAAAAGATGGGGATGGATTTCAGCGTTGAAGATATAAAAAAGAACTACGAGGCCGGAGAGAAAAAGCTTACTGTACAGGAAGTAGCCCGGCTTAAAACTGAAGAAAAAGAATCCGCAGAAAACCGGATCCGCAGCGGGGGGAGTATTTTTTTTGAAGGGGGCTGGTTCTATTCAATTGGCGAAGTAAATGATGCAATCCCCTATGGTTACGGCGGATACGCAGCTTATGAACAGGGCCTCGATTTTATCACAGGGGGGAGATATCTGCTGATGCCGGGGTTCCGGATTGAGTGCGGTTATCTTTATTACAGCAGAGGTGATGCGTCAATGAAAGGCCCCACAGGTTCACTGGGGCCGGTTTGGCTATTCCCGGTTCCAGGAGGAAATTTGAGGTTTTCAATGCAGCCGGGAGCATCAGGTCTTAATGTGGAGAACGGGGATCTTTCTGCTTCAACATTTACGTTTACCTTTCATTCGATACTTGGTTATGAGTATCTTTTCAGCAGTGCTTCAATTTTTATAAATGCGCGATATCTTTATGTTTATGATAAAGATGTATTCTTCAGCAGCGCAGGGATAACTGCCGGTTTTTCATATAAATTATGGTAGAGAGTCACCTCTGAATAAAATTAAAAACCTGCTTTCAAATTCTGCTTTTTATATATATCTTATTTCTATGGACAGGAATGTGCATAAAAAGGTTCGGTATGGGATGAGGTATATTTACAGAAAGAAGATAATGCTCCTGCTGCTCATAGCTGTTTCTCTTATTTCCGTGAGGCTGCTGACAGGGTGCGGTGAGGGATTAAGCATATTAACTGATGATGATTCATCAGTTATAGACTGGTCACTGTGGAGCTACAGGAGGAGTGTTACAATAACAAATGGCGTTACAGCCCAGTCTGATTACCAGGTTAATATAAATCTTTCAAACCTGAACTTTACTTTCAGTCATGCAGAAACTAACGGCAATGATCTAAGGTTTAATTATGAAGGGGTATCTATACCATACTGGATTGAAAGCTGGAATTCAGGGGGTGAAACAGCATCTATCTGGGTAAAGGTTCCTTCAATCCCCGCCGGTGGGAAAGTTATTTATATGTATTACGGAAAAGCAGGTGAAACCGCTGCATCTGACTTCGATAATACCTTTACAAAAAATTCAGGTTTCAGCGGCCTTGCGGCGCAGTGGCATATGGATGAGGGGAGCGGCAGTTCAATAAATGATTCATCCTCAAATACAAATGACGGGACAATGACTGGTGCATCATGGGTGGGAGCTGATGGAGGAAGATGGTATACAAGCACAACAGCGGGATTTTCCACAGGAGATTCTCTGAATTTTGACGGGACAGATGATTACGTAACTATTGCGGACAGTGCAAGTCTCGATGTGACAAATATTACAATTGCACTTTGGGTTAATGTAGATAGAGTAGATATAACACAGCATTTTGTATCTAAGTGGGTAATCAGCACCAATGATAGGAGCTATGCTCTTTACATGAATGCGGATACAGTCCAATTTGAAACAAGTTTTAATGGTAGTGCTTCTGATATTTTATCAAGCACAGTAGTATTGTCTTCAGGTACATGGTATCATCTTGCTGCAACATTTAATGGTACAGTTAAACGAATCTATATAAACGGAACTGAACGTGGGAATAAATCTGTAACAGGAAACTTATATATCAGTATTGCCAGTCTAACTATAGGAACAATCAATACGAGCCTTGGTAATCATGTTGATGGACTAATGGACGAAGTTTCCATATATAACACAGCTCTCTCAGCTGATGAAGTAAAAGCCCTTTCTCAAAGAAGAAAAGATTCAGCAGATGTCGGAGATTCACCAACTGTGGGTAGTGAGGAATCTGTTCCGTGAAAAAATTTTCCCCCCTGTCCCCCGTCCCCTTTCCCCATGGATGGGGGAAGGGGAGTTTAATGTATGCTGTTGTTTTGCTCTGTTTCTTCTTGCTATCCTGTAAATCTTCAGCAGAAAATAAAGTTGATCATAACAACAGAATAATTTCTGAACAGCAATATCCCGTGTATATTATGAGCAGCGGACTTCATACAGGGCTTATAATCCCTGTGAACAATATCTCCGAAGACAAGATCCATGCTGTTAAAATTTTTAAAGATTACAGGTTTATCGATTTCGGATGGGGTGACGAGGATTACTACCAGAAGCCGGGTGGAGGTAAGTTCTGTCTTGGCTTTAAAGCGGTTGCTTTCCCGACATCAAGTGTTATGCGTGTGCAGGGTTTTAACTCTACTCCTGAAGATGTGGCGCTGTGGAGCGATTATGCTGTACGGTTTAACCTGAAACCGG
>DAISJZ010000114.1:0-1215 GCA_036821145.1 Spirochaetota bacterium | reverse complement strand
AGTTCAAAGAATCGCGGCAGATGACTGTCGCTCAGTCTCAGGGCGTTTGAATATTTTTCTTTTATATTCTTCGGATCTTTGTAAATGGTTCTGCTTTCGGCAGGCATACCGTCACATGGTATATGTGTCCCCACAGTCATAAGTGCTGTAAAGAGTGGTTTATCCGGGTTTTTCAAGTGTTCCGCATCCATGAGTTCAAAAGCTCTCTCGTAAAAAATTCTATCTTCGACACCCCATCCCCAGATAAACGGCCTGTCCTCCTTCCTCCTGAACTCAGCATATGATTTAACCACGGAGAAACCGGCTTTAAGCATGTTATGCGTTGTGTTATCGAATTTCAGGTTATGAAATGCCTGAAAGAATATTGTATGATAACCGGAATCTTTCATAAGTGCGGGAAATCCGGAAATATTCAGATCCGGATAATCAACAAAGATCTTCCCGCTTATGCCGGGCAGCACTGAGTAGAATACCGCTGCCTGCCCTTTGCATGTCTGAATTGAATTTCCATAGAAACGGTCTATGTATAGTCCTTTATTTATCAGTGAATTAAAGTTCGGAGTATATTCTATACCATCCGGAGCTTTTGCCCCGACAAAGTTCGCGTTGAATGATTCAATCAGTATAAGTATGATGTTCGGCTGTCCATGTCTGCCGGACCCGGAAAATGAAAGATTAATTTTTTCTTTTTCGTAAGGGAATCCCCCGGTATCGGAAACTGCTGCAGCAGCTTCATTAGTGGTAAAAGCACTTTTTGCGAATAGAGTAAACTCATCCCCCCTCTGTACCGGCAGCATGATAACAATGATTACAAGAATAAACGCCGTAATACCGGATTTTAATCCCGGGTTTACTGTGGCGGAGAAGATTGAATATCTGAACTCCAGAACAAGAGTCAGAGTAAGCAGTACTGCAGCAAAGATAAAATCATATCCGCTGAAAGGGGCGCTCATCATCTGAAGTGCTTCAGTGGAGAAGCTTATCCCGATGTTATCCTTTACAAGGGCAAAGTCGAGTGTTGAGCCTGTTGATAGATGGTAC
Source organism: Spirochaetota bacterium (assembly GCA_036821145.1). Taxonomy (GTDB): domain Bacteria; phylum Spirochaetota; class UBA4802; order UBA4802; family UBA5550; genus UBA5550. The sequence goes on along the minus strand of DAISJZ010000114.1, from coordinate 174 downwards.
GAGTACAATCCCCATGCCGTAACTAAAATTAACGGTGATAGAATCCTTGCGATTAATTTCCCGGGCATCAGTGATTCACAAACCGCTGCGAAAAGATAGAGAGTAAAAAAACTGAAAAACATTGATGCTAAATCCGGCACTGAAACAGAAAATCCCGGTAACTGCTTTATTACG
>DAISJZ010000113.1:0-10971 GCA_036821145.1 Spirochaetota bacterium | reverse complement strand
CATCCCTTTTAAAATACTATTAACATTCAGATTATTTTTCAGCCCCTTTTTTATAGCAAGCAGTATTTTAACCGCTTTTTCAGACTCACCTGTGTCAAGTGTAATATCATCAGGGTAAACAACAACTTCTCCCGTAATATGAGCCCGTACCATAAAACTATAGAGATTAATAAGCACTGTGATAATAAACGCCGTATCTGATGCTCCGGAAAAATCGAATGCTTTACCTGCTGTACCTCTCCCTCGCATTATACCCTTAATCTCTTTTGCGGCTGCTATAATAACGTCAAAAACCTTATCATCATACAATCGAAGCGCCACTTCAGCTGACCCTCCGCAGATCGATGATATTAAAGATGAGTTCTCCCCATCAGGAAACCTTTCATTAACAATATCTTTTATATCTGACACCTGAAGCGGATTAAAGTTAATTTCAATACACCTTGAAACGATTGTTGGGAGAATACCGGATTTACTCTCGGCTATTAAAATAATATGAGAATCAGAGCCCGGTTCCTCAACAGTTTTAAGAAGAGCATTCTGCCCCGATTCTGATATAGTCTCAACACCATCAACAATTATAATATATCTGCCGTTAATCGAACTCCTGGTAAGCCTGTCAATCATCCATCGCACAGATCCCTGCTGACTTCTGTCACTGTTTCCCACAGGAATCTTACCCTTATCATCCCTTTCCAGAACCAGAAAATCGGGATAAGAGCCTGCTTTCATCTGCATACATGAATGACATATCCCGCATGGAGAATCTATATCTTTACAAAAAACCGAAGCAGCAAAAATATCCGCTATAAGCCTTTTCCCTATACCCTGCTGACCTGTAAAAAGAAGCGCATGAGGTATTGTTTTTTGCTCTTTTAAGCGTGAAAGATATTTTAACTGGTTCTGATGACCTTTTATTTTCTGGAAACTCATATATCGATTCAGCCGTAGTCCGGAAATTTTAAAAAAATTAATAAAAAGCAGGGTAACAGGATAAATGGGATAATTTATAATTAAACAGGAAAATCTGGAGTATGCTGCTGTAATTTTACATGAATATGTAATGCAAAGCTATACCGTCAGCCGTCATCACTTAATAGACAAGATCAAATATCAGCCCCCGGATCTCCTCTATCTGTTTCATCAGTTCAAAAGCATCACTGGAGCGTGTTATCATTGTAGAAAGCTTCACCAGACCTTCATCTATCTGTTTAACAATAGTTTTCTCAGCTCTACCGAGTCTTTTTTCCCTACCTGACAATTCAAGCTTCTGAGTCTGGAACCCCTTGTCAAGAATCATCTTCAGAAGATCGCGCACAAGGAGTTTATATTTTTCAAGTTCATACAGGGACTGCATATCAAGAAACCTTTTTTCCTGCTCCAGCAGATCCCCGATAAGTTCCTCCATATCAACTCTTACGTCAGAAATTATCCTGCTCTCAAGTTCAGATGAAAATTTTGATGCAGAGGTACTGCCAATACCCCCTTTTTTTGCAGGTTTTCTGTCAGCCCTTGTCTGCTGCTTAAGTCCGGTACGCGGAATTTCAATCACGGGTTACTCCTCTATCTTTTTATTGATAACGCAGTTCCCCTCAAATTTTACTCCCTCTTCCATTATCAGACTTGGAGTAATAACATTACCTCTGACATCTCCGGTAGATAGAAGTATCACTCTTTCAGTGGCATATATGTTCCCTGAAACACGACCCCCTACAACCACCAGCCTTGCTTTAATATCTGTTACAGCATCACCGGACTGGCCCACAAGTACTTTGCCATGTGTATCAATAGTACCCTGAAATTTCCCGTCAATCCGTAGCAGGCCGTTTATCTTGAACTCACCTTTAAATTCTGAACCTGAACCGATAATACTGTTTACTATATTATCTTCATCAACTCTGTTTATTCTTGGCATCTCATCTACTCATTGTATTATATAAAAGGCATATTCCACATTATAATCAGCATTTCAAGCAATTTTTATAACGTAAAGAACACACGCTATTGCAGCAAAAATTTTATTACACCTCAAGTCTATTAAAAGTTGACAAATTACTGAATCAGATAATTCGATATATTCATTAACAGTTAAAATTAGAAAATTATTAATCATTCAAAGGGTGTATTCCACCATTGAAACTGCAGATTAAATGTTATTTGATGCCGCATTTGAAATTTTCACTACAAAAAAACATAACAGTTTCAAAAATCTCAGGAGAAAAATTTATGAAAAAAAATCTTATTATTATATTACTGCTGCTCCCGGCACTTTCATGTTCAACAGCTTTCTTTCTGAAAGATAAGGTTGCGATAGATGAACTCCTTGTTCAAAAGGAAAAAATCGATTCAACTGATAATCCGGCTGAATCTTTTCTTCTTAAAAATTCACTCACCCAGAAAATTCTTGTAATTGAAAACCTGAAAGTTAAAGATATAATTACATCAACAAATGTTGACTACGATTTCTGCGTACTTTCAGACATCCAGACAGAAAAAGGACTAGTTGAAATTTATATCTACACAAAAAATGTCAGGAGAATCTCACAACTGAAAAGAGGTGAATCGGTAATTGATGTCAAAGGTGCCTTTTCACGATTTTTCTCAATGCTTGATAATTATTATACAAAGATTGAAATAACAAATTCAATAATCGAAATAAAGTAAAATTGTTATAATAAATGATGTTTTAAATTATATTTACTGGCTTTTACTGTATTGCAATATTACTATAATAATAAATACTCGCTGGAACTTTTTTCTGAATATGCCGCATATTATATTTATGTCAGGAAAAAGTTCATATGCGGAAAATTCAAATTTTCCTAACCGGTTCAGGTGCCATGGGATTAAGAAAGAAGATAATAATATCATCAACAACCATCATCTCCTTAATACTTATAATTCTCGCAGGATTTTTTTTAACATACCAGTATGCAAGGATTTCTTACGATAATATTGAGAACGTAAATATACAATCAGAAGTCGTTATTACACGAACACCCGAAGGAGTTCCTTTAATTACTGCCTCATCAAAAGAGGACATCTTCTACGCTCTCGGTTATATTCACGCACAGGACCGCCTGAATCTTATGGAATACCAGAGAGCTCTCGCCACAGGAACTGTGAGCCATTTCATTACAAATCCGGAAAGTGAACTCCTTGACAGGCTTGCATCAATAATAGGATTCACGAAGGAAGCAGATTCATTATACGCCAGGCTCGATAATGAATTAAAATCACAAATAAGCAAATATGCAGATGGCGTAAACCAGATCAGGCATACCCGCCATCTTGCAAAATCGGACAGAAACGACTGGATACCAGCTGATATAATAGCAATTCTGCTTATGAAAGAATGGGCAGATGCATACCTGGCCAACTCAGAAATTATTTTTCCCTTTTCCGAGTCAAAAAGAATTACAATATCAAAAATCTTCCCCTCTTCTGAAAAGTTTTATTTTTATGGAGATGATGATTCGCAATATTTATATATAATACAGCGTGTAAAAAATCTGGTAGAAACATATATCGGACACTTCAATTCCGGTTTTGCAGTGCATGTTCCCTCATCTATGAACTCATCTGACAACCGGAGTTTTACCGCATTCAGCCAAACAGCAAATTATAATATATACCCCGGGTGGTATCCGGTTAATTTAAAAATTTCTGATCAATTAATATCAGCCATAACCTACAGCGGTCTTCCATTCATATTCTCATTCAGAAAAGAATCTTCCTTTTTCACACACTTCAGTATAAATGCAGACAGCCAGGATTTTATTCTTTTTAAAACAAGAAAGAATAATGATACATATCAATACAATTACCGAGGTGTATGGAAGGAATTTCAGCCTGTACGGATTCCCGAAGGAACTGACAGAACTCTTAATACTCTCAGATGGGTAACAGAAAAGGGTTCAATTCTCAGTGACCTTATTATTTCTCAAAAACAGAACGATCAGATATTATGTATTAACTCTATACATCCCGGACCTAACTATCTGAAAATTATTGCAACCGCTCCATTTGAAACTAACTCTTTAAAACTCAGAAACCTTATACTGACCTCAGATGCTTCATTGAAAGGATTTCTGCTGAAAACAGACAAAGAATCTTTCAAAATATTTTCAGGCTTTACAACAACACCGGATCCGGGAAGAAATATTATATCAGATGGTACACGCGTTTATAAACCTGACCATATCAAAATTGCCAGTATAAAAACTATTAAAAGTATAGATTACATTGGCTCAGATCTTACAACAAGGAAAGATATCCCGGTATTAAGACAGGGCATTCTAACAACAAATCAAATCAAACTGAATACGCTGCTTTCAATGCTTCCTCCCCGTAAAATATATAACGAGAAATATATTCAGGAGCTGATAACAGACACACATTCCGGTGCTGCTGAACTTTTTACTCCGGTTTTTAACCAGATTCTTTCATTAACACCTCTTACATCTGCAAAAATGACAAAAATTTATTTTAATGAGTGGGATTATACTACCCGCCATAGATTACAGGCACCCGCGATATTTTATACTACTTTAACAAATATGTTTGATAAAACCTTCAGAGATGAATTCGGAAATGATACCGACACTCTTCTGAATTATTCGCATTTATTATATGATGACTTTTACCAGATACTATCAAAAAACCCTGTCACAATTTTTGATAATACAGGAACCGACCAGTTTGAAACCAGAGAAACAATTTTTGATCAGGCTTTTCTCGGTTCGATGAGATATCTCAACAGAAAAAGCGGTCCATTAATGGAAAACTGGAAATGGGGAAAACTGAACCGTAACCATTATAAAATACCAAATATCACCAGTACTTTCTATTCACTCTTTTTTATGCCGGATGATATGGCTTCGAATGGAGCTCCCGATTCTTTATACTGTACTGTTTTCAGTAATGATTTCAAACCTGTTTCAGCTACAGCGCTTACAGGTATAATGTCTGATGATAAATTTGCATTCAGAATGAATTATACATATTCTTCATCAATTTTTTCAGATTTCTTTTACGGAAAAAAATATAAAGTAAGATATGCAAACTCTAATGAAGTTTCATATAAAACAGTGTTAAATCCATTATAAATATTAAGCATGATCTATAAAAAAAGGCTGCCCTTCCGGGACAGCCTTTTTTTATTTTTATTTTCTGCAGTCTATTAATACATTCCCGGCATTCCGCCCATTCCTGCACCGCCTGGCATTGCCGGCATTTTCTCCTCTTCCTTATCAGTGATGAGGACTTCTGTTGTGCAGAGCATACCTGCAACAGATGCCGCATTCTGAAGAGCAGAACGAACAACCTTAGCCGGATCAATTACACCGGCATCAATCATGTCAACCCATGCGAGTGTATATGCATTGAAACCGATCCCTGGTTTTTCATCTTTTGCTTTTTCAACAACCACTGAACCTTCGAGGCCTGCGTTAGAAGCAATCTGCTTCATCGGAGCTTCGATAGCTTTAGCTATTATTTCAGCACCGATCTTTTCATCACCTGCAAGCTTTCCAGCTGCTTCTTTAACAGCTTTCTGTGCATGAATCAGAGTAAGTCCGCCACCAGGTACTATACCCTCTTCAACAGCTGACCTTGTAGCTGAGAGAGCATCCTCAACCCTAGCCTTCTTCTCTTTTAATTCAACTTCAGTAGCTGCACCAACATTGATAACTGCAACTCCGCCTGCAAGCTTAGCTTTTCTTTCCTGGAGTTTTTCGATATCATATTCAGATGTGGACTCTTCAATCTGTTTCTGAATCTGAACGATTCTTCCCTGAACTTCACTCTGTGCGCCTGCACCTTCGATGATTGTTGTATTTTCTTTATCAACAATGATCTTTTTTGCTCTTCCGAGCATTTCAACAGTTGTGTTGTCAAGTCTCATGCCGAGGTCTTCAGATACTACCTGTCCGCCGGTAAGGATAGCGATATCCTCAAGCATAGCTTTACGTCTGTCGCCAAAACCGGGAGCTTTTACAGCAACACAGCTGATAGTCTTTCTGAGTGTATTAACAACTATAGTTGCAAGAGCTTCCCCTTCAACTTCCTCTGCTATTATAAGAAGAGGTCTTCCAGCCTGAGCAACTTTCTCAAGAACAGGGAGAAGGTCTTTCATTGTAGATATTTTTTTGTCATGGATAAGAATAAATGCATCTTCAAGAACTGCCTGCATTGATTCAGGATCATTTGCCATATATGGAGAGATATATCCTCTATCAAACTGCATACCCTCAACAACATCAAGTGTAGTTTCGATAGATTTTGCTTCTTCAACAGTTATAACGCCGTCTTTTCCGACTTTATCCATAGCGTCTGCTATGAGGTTTCCGATTTCCATATCATTGTTTGCAGAAATTGCCGCAACCTGAGCGATCTCTTTCTTGTCTTTGATCTCTCTTGAAGTAGACGCAACATAGTTAACTGCAGCTTCAACAGCTTTGTCTATACCTCTTTTGAGATCCATCGGATTAGCACCAGCTGTAACATTCTTTAAGCTTTCCCTGTAAATTGCCGCAGCAAGAATTGTAGCAGTTGTTGTACCGTCACCGGCAACATCATTTGTTTTAATGGCAACTTCTTTTACCATCTGCGCGCCCATATTTTCAAAAGCATCTTCAAGCTCGATCTCTCTTGCAACAGTAACACCATCTTTAGTAACAGTGGGAGCACCGAATTTTTTATCTATAGCAACATTACGGCCCCTGGGCCCCAGTGTCACCTGAACTGCATCAGCAAGCTTAACAACGCCCTCAAGCACTGCTCTTCTTGCTTCATCATTGTACTTCAATATTTTAGCCATTGTTATCCCCTTTTGTTAAAATAAAATTGAAACTCTTAGTCGATTACAGCAAGAACATCATGTTCGCTGAGAATTAGATATTCCTTATCTTCATATTTCAGCTCTGAACCGGCATATTTGCCAAACAGCACTTTATCGCCGACTTTTACTCTCATTGGAACGAGATCTTTACCATCAAGCCTTCCCTCTCCTGCAGCAACGACTTTTCCACGCTGTGGTTTTTCCTTAGCTGTATCAGGAACATAAAGAGAACCTACTTTTGCAATGTCCTCTTCAAGTAATTCGACAAGAATTCTGTCTCCAATAGGTTTAATAGCCACATTAGCCTCCTTTAATAATTTATAAATAGGTATACTGATATACTTTTTAATATTTGTTAGCACTCAATCTAACGAGTGCTAACAACTCAAATGTATAAATAACCGTATTATTTTCAAGTTAAATTTTTTGATTTTTTTTAATATTAACAAAAAAATACGGGGAAAATCCTGAAGAAATATATTGAAATGAAAATATTTTTATCAGAGATTAATATAATCTGACTTTCCACCTCTTTTTTCAAGAAGCCTGCATTCTTCTATAACCATGCCTTTATCAACTGCTTTACACATATCATAAACAGTAAGTGCAGCGACCGATGCTGAAGCAAGAGCTTCCATTTCAGCACCGGTCTTACCCTCAAGCCTGATCTCCGATAAAATTGTAACACCGGACTTTACAACATCCAGTTTAATTTGAACATCGGCATAATGTATCTGAAGAGGATGACACATCGGTATCAGATCAGAGGTCTTTTTAGCAGCCATTATCCCTGCAATTCTCGCGACTTCAAAAGGATCACCTTTCGGAAGAAGCTTTTCCTGAATGGCGTTTATAGTCTCCTGATTCATCCTGACAAAACAGTGAGCTTTTGCCGTTCTCTCAGTAATAGCCTTACCTGAAACATTGACCATTACTGATTTTGTTTCATTATTATAATGTGAAAAATCACTCATAATCTAAACCGCTTCACCCTGAACTTTTTTAAAAGACCATTTAAGAACGCCGGCAACAATATAAAGAAGTGTTACCGTAAAAATTGCCCAGGTTTTAAAGAAAATCAGGAGAAGAACCACAACTACAACCGTTATAACTCTTGCCGTCATCCCCTTCTTCCATATATCAGAGAAAAGCTTAGTATAGTCAACTGATGATACCATAAGAAATGCGATTATAAGGAAAAAAGGGAGATACAGATACATAGAGATCTCAAAATTTATCTCGCCGAAAAACGGAAGTGTTGTATGCATAAGAGAAGGCACAATCCCCACCACTATACCTGCGGGAGGCGAAGGGAGACCTATAAATCCCGGGATACTTTCAGTACAATTAAAACGGGCAAGCCTGTATACTGCACATATTGTAAAAATAACAGCAACTAACATTCCTATATTGATTAATCCGAAGATCTCCGGCATCCGGAAGAAAAAAGCCTGGTAGGCAAGAACCCCGGGAGCAATGCCGTAAGCAACAGCATCTGCAAGTGAATCGAGCTGCATACCAATTTCACTTTCAACATTAAGTGCACGGGCGATAGCCCCGTCAGAGGCATCAAATATACTTCCGACAAAAATCAGTATACCTGCAACTGCAAGTACTTCGTAATTATCGATTGATGAGTCATAGCTTGCTGAGAAAAGAATTGAAAGAAATCCCATTACCATGTTTCCCATGGTAAAGATGTTTGGAATAATTGATTTTTTTCTACCCATGTTTTGTCCTTTATATCCAGCGTTAAAAAAATTTAAAAGAATATAAGCCCCGATGTCAAGAGAAATACTTATATGGAAAGTACCGGCTGAAACTATTACCAGGGGTTATAATAATCATTTAAAAGTCGTGTTTAAGACTTCTTTTCGACTCAGCCCGATTGAACGCAAGATCAATAAGCCTGTTGATAAGTTCTTTATAAACTATTCCCGTGTGTTCCCATAATTTAGGATACATGCTTATACTTGTGAAGCCGGGTATTGTATTTATTTCATTTAGAAAAAATTCCCCTGTTTTTTTATCGAGAAAGAAATCAACCCTTGCCATCCCGGAACACTCCAGAGCAGAATAGGATTTAATTGCTGTGTTCTGCATATTTTTAGCTGTTTCAGCATCAAGTTCTGCAGGAATAATCAGTTGAGCGCCGTCAGCATCAATATATTTAGCCTCATAAGAGTAAAACTCATGATTCGGACGGATCTCCCCGGGAATTGAAGCTTCAGGTAATTCATTTCCAAGAATCGCAATTTCAATTTCACGGGCATCTATCCCTTTTTCCACAAGAATTTTATAATCCCATAGAAATGCTTCAGTAACAGCTTTATCAATTCCCGATATATTTTTTACTTTTGAAATACCGACAGAAGAACCTGCATTGGCCGGTTTTATAAAACATGGAAATCCGATATCATCACAGATTTGAGTGATAATTTTATCTTTTTCATCATTCCAATTAATCTTTGTTATTTTTATCCATGGAACAACCGGTATCCCCGCATCACGAAGAAGTCTCTTTGCAATATCTTTATCCATCCCGATTGCTGATCCTGCAACACCTGCTCCGACATATGGCACTGATGATAGATCGAGGAGTCCCTGCAGAGTTCCATCTTCACAAAAAGTTCCATGGACAACGGGGAAGAGTACGTCCGCAGCAACCTCATCCCCTGTCACAGAATTATAAAGATAGAGTCTGCCGTCTCTTTCATAATGATTTATAAAACACTCATTCCTTTTTTCAAGCTTAAGCACAGTACCGAAACTGTCATCATGTACAACTTCAGGTTTATCCTGCAGATACCATCTTCCGTCATAATCAATCCCGATTACAACGACATTATACTTAGCCCTGTCAAGATGAGTGAATACAGATGCAGCAGAACAGCGGGAAACTTCATGCTCCCCGGAACGTCCGCCAAAAAGGATTCCTACAGTAACCATTATTACTCTGCTTCTATAAAAGTTTTATGAAGAATTTTCAGAGCAAGCTCGGCGTACATCGAGTCAACAACACAGGATATGCCAATCTCTGATGTTGAAATCATCTCAATATTAATATTCTGCTCAGAGAAAACTCCGAAAATTTTACCTGCAACACCATATGAAGAAAGCATCCCGACACCTACAGCTGAAACGATAGCGATATCTTCCTTTGAATCAACAGAAGATCCTCCAAACTCTTTATTAAGTTCAGTGCATATCTCCATTGTTTTTTTAAGATCCTCTTTCTTGACAGTAAAAGAAATTGAGGCCCGGTTATCATGCCCGGTGGACTGTACAATCATATTCACATATATCTTTTCTTCACCGAGTTCATTAAACAGCCTTGCTGAGATACCCGGTTTGTCAGGAATCTCTCTTATAGTAACCTTAGCTTCATCCTGTTTGGATGTTATTCCGCTAATAATAAATTTCTCCATCATCTCCTCCACGGGCATTACAATAGTACCCTCATCATAAGAAAAGCTGGATCGCACATGGATCCTGATATTATATTTTTTTGCAAATTCAACAGATCTTGAATGGAGCACTCCGGCTCCAAGGCGTGCCAGCTCAAGCATTTCATCATAGCTGATCTCTTTAAGTTTCCTCGTGGAAGAAACAATCCTCGGGTCAGCAGTATAGACTCCGTCAACGTCAGTATAAATTTCACAATCACGCGTCTTAAGTACAGCAGCAAGGGCAACAGCAGTGGTGTCAGAGCCCCCTCTTCCGAGTGTGGTTATATTATCATCCTCGTCAATCCCCTGGAAGCCGGCAATTATAACAACTTTATTCTGTTCCAGTGATTTGAATATTCTGTCAGTTGAAATCCCCGCTATTTTCGCGTTGGAAAAATTACCGTCAGTCATCATTTTAATCTGTGAGCCGGTATAGGAAACCGCATCGATTCCGATCTCGTGAAGAGCCATTGCAAGAAGAGCGCATGAAACCTGCTCACCTGTTGAGAGGAGCATATCCATTTCACGCTTTGACGGATTCTGCGTAACCTGCTTTGCAAGCACAATCAGATCATCCGTAGTTTTACCCATTGCTGAAACAACAACCACAACAGAGAGCCCCTTCTCCCTGTATGACTTAATCCTGTCAGCAACTGCCTTTATCCTTTCAGGGGATTTAAC
>DAISJZ010000112.1:0-11002 GCA_036821145.1 Spirochaetota bacterium | reverse complement strand
TATTATCAGCTCCGTAACCGGCGCTCACACCTAATGTCCAGGAGTTATTTTTGCTCTTCTCATATTCTCCGCTGCTTTTCTGAATAAATAGAAAACATCCGTTCAGGATATTGTCCAGTAATTAATCTGTTCTGATAATTCCTCTAACCGAAAACACCTGCCAGGAAACGGAGCTCTGCTGATACTGCATGTTTAAAATACTCCCCTTTGAATATTTCAAAATGCCCGCATGTAAGCTTCAAAAGCTGATATTGATTTTTATCTTCAATGCATAATTCATATCTCCCGTCACCAAGCTTAATATACGTAATGTTTTCATTATTGCTGAAGTATTTTTCAACCTTCCTGTTGTCTGTAATTGAGTCCTTTTCTCCATAAACAACCAGTCCCCGGCATTTTATGCCTGCAATCGATTTAAAAGGCCTGAAAAAACATGCTGCCAGCATCGATCTTGCAGGCATCTCATTTTTCCAATCTGAACCGGACGGTACAAGCGAAAGATAACCGTCATAAGTTTCAGGAGTATTCATTATCGCAAATTCATCTGTTTTACCGGCAATAGGTATGTTAACCGGCTCTTTACCGATAATTGAAAAAAGGAGATCTTTATATCCTGCGAAACTGATCTTTAATGTCTTTTTAAAACCGTTTATTTTAAATATAAAAAGAGAGTCCATGTACGGCATATGTGTAATGAACGCTTTTACATGTTTATTGGAAGCAGCAGTTGCAAGAACATATCCCCCGGAAAATGAATAACCCCAGAGACATATTCTGTCTGCATCAACTTCATCAAGTGTTCTGACGAATTCAACAGCGCCGCCCCAGTCTTTAAGCTGTCTCCCGGGAAACAGCAGGTGCCTTGGCTCACCTTCGCTTTGTCCAAAATACCTGTAATCAAAAAGGAAAACCGCATAACCATTATCTGCAAACTGCTCAGCGAATACCGGTAATCCGAAGCCCATTTCAAGCCCTATGCCATTACCCATAATTATTACAGGGGGTTTCTTCGAACCTGAAGGGAGATATAATCTTCCCGCACAGTTAAGACCATCAACCCGGAAGATCATATCTCTTATATTGAATCCCGGTTTTTTTTCACCAGCCGCGCTTCTCTTTGCAGTTTTACTTTTTTTCACTATGACTTTTGTAACCGGTGTTTTCTTAACTGATGCTTTGCCCGCAGATGTCTTTTTTATTTCTTTTTTCTGGTGACTTTTTGTTTTCTGATGCATGCTCTTACCTCCGGATTGCATTCAGCAGTCTTATAATCTTTTGATATTACAAAACAATAATATCTCCAATATGGAGCAAAACAAATTTATTTTTGCTCACCCATACCTGCTGCCAGTCTTAAAAATATCCGCATAAAAGGATTTGACGTTCAGCTAATTACATGATTGCTTATATAAGAAAATCCCCCGGGCATGAAATAATGACTAATAAATTATACCCATTAATAAATTTGTCCTTCAGTACAGGCTGATTATGAAAAACTTTATTAGACTACTAAAGCCTGACAATTCATCAACAGAAGATGATATTAAAAAAAGATACAGGGAGCTGGTGAAACAGAATCATCCCGACATTTTCCCTGAAGAAAAACGCAGGGAACAGAACCTCATACTTATGGAGATCAATGAGGCTTATCTCTGTGTACTGGGAAACAGAAGTGAACCGGCCGAAGCCGCTCCCCTTCACACTGGTGCCGCTGAATTATACCCCGCGAAGCATAATGACCCTGCGTACGCATATTACAAATCCGCCACAGACCACCTGAACAGGGGAAACTATATATTCAACTGGAGCCGGTATACGCCAAAAAATCACAAATACCATTTTGACGTAAGGAAAGGGAGTCTCATTAAAACAGCTTCGGAAGCCCTTGAACATTACACAATTGCCTACTCATCTTTTATGAAAGTCTGCAACAGCTACCCTGATTCAATCTGGGTTGCTGATTCTATAGAAAAACTGAATCTCATTGAAAAGCTGAATGACCGTTACAATGAAATTATTGAAAGACTCACAGGGAATTATAAAGCATAACCTGTATTTTTTAAAGGGAGCATCTATAATGAATAACACAGTATACCCACTCCTCACCGGATTCTTCACTGTTGCATTTAAAGGCGACCTGAAATTCCCGAAGGTTGAAAATATACCGTCATTTATATTCCTGATAATTACAGAGTCCGGTGAACCTGTACTTGTTGATACCGGTTTTGACCTGAACCATATACCGGCTCCCGACTCATGCGGTAAGCGGGAGCCGCACCAGGAGATCCCCGCACTGCTGGAACAGTTTGCTCTTACACCCTATGATATAAAAAAAGTGGTGCAGACACACCTGCACTGGGATCACGCTGCAGGTTTGAAATATTTCCCTCATGCTGATATATACATACAGGCAAGCGAATTTGAAGGGCTCTTTCATTTAATGAAATATGAAGAGACATCATTCTGCCCTGATCACTGGTTTCACCTGCGTGACAGGTTTATCCTTGTTGACGGCGACATGGAAATAATGCCCGGCATAACACTGATCAGAACAGGGGGGCATACAGCAGGCCATCAGGCTCTTAAGATTCAGTGCAGGGATAAAACCGTTGTTCTTTTAGGCGACTCACCCTTTACATACGAATGGCTCTGGACACTGGTGCCTGAAAACTTATGGGAGATCTATAAAACCGGCAGAGGGAAAAACTTCTTCTGGCAGGAGGAGATGCTCCCTGAAATTAAATCATGGTATGAAAAAGCTGAAATAATTCATGGCAGGGAGCACGATGATTACTCTGTTGAAGATATAAAAAGGATGGGGGAGATCCATATATTCTCTCACGACCCGTCCCTTCTCAATATTAAATCAATATAAATTACTCTTCATCTTCTTCAATATAAAAAGTCAGTACCGGCCGTTTTGAATAACGTACTACCCTTTCGCAGCTGTTCTGATGCATTACATGATTCAGCCCCTTTCGAACATGGTGCCCCATAATTATAAGGTCAACGTTAAACTCCTCGGCTTTCTCAAGTATTGTAGTTCCGGGATCTCCGACTTCAACAACAGGTTCAATATTGTTATACTGTTCTTTCATTTTAGCTATATGCTTCTTAAGGAGATCCATTGCTTCAACAACAGCGTTGTCCCTGAAATTCTCCCAGAGCCTGTATGCGTCATAATAAAATGTAAGTTTAGGCATTTCGGTTATAACATGAAGTACATAAACATAGGCCTTGTATTTAGCCGCAACCTCAATTGCCTTATCAAGAACATCCTCCGGCCTCTCGCTGAACCCCACTGCAACAAGAAACTTCAGTTTCTTATCTGTCATAATTAACCTCCGCCCTGTTTAATAAAAACCTCTTCTCTTATAAATTAATCATAAATTACAGTAATTACAATTTTTTTATCAGGATTTGAGAGGTAAAGTATATCCTGAATTCATTCCGAAGCGTTTTAATGCAGATTCACTCAATCCTGATACTTTTTGCATCAATGCCGATGCAGCTTGAAATTTGCTCTTTTGATTAGTATATTTAATGCTGAAACCGATAATAGATGTATATTGTTATGTTAATTACATACCGGAAATTATGGATAACCAGAACGACCTGATACAAAAACTTGAATCTCTTGAAGAGGAGAACAGACTACTTAAAAAAATTCTGGGTGAATCGCTGAACCAGGGGAATACAGATGTGCATAATTCCGCTGCAATATCCGGTGCTTTTGCCAGAGCAATGATTGAGACATCCTGTCACAGGGAATTTCTGAATAATACCGGTGTAACTTCTGTAACCATTGATACAACTGAACGCCTCAGCAATGAAAAGTATATAAGCGCCCTTTCAAGGAAACTCAATTCCCTGGCTGATGAGAAAAGCGTTTTAAAAACAGTTCTTCAGGATCTTTTAATAAAGAGCAGCGCCCGGCATATCTATTATATTCAGCTTGATGAATCGAGCTGCATCATATCATCAATTGTCTCAACCGGAAAAACCGGAACTGATGAAGTCTTCTCTTTTCAGGAGTTCTCCTCATCCAGATCAGATTTAAGCATAAAACTTGATGATCTTTATGACATAGGGAGCCTTACTCTTAAAAGAAAGCCGGGGGAGATATTCTTCTCATCCAATCCATGGATAAGCCCGGATATTAAAAGCGTTCTCCTTATTCCTGTTATTGTACAGAATGAAATCCTCGGGATAATTATTATTGATACCTCGGGAAATGAGACCGGCATTTCCCCTGTTGATATAATGCTTTACCAGACTGTATCAAGCATTGTCACAGGGTCACTTAAAAGGATTGCTTATGAAAACAGGATCAGGGACAGGAAAGAGAGATATGAGCTTATAATAGAGAACACCTCCCACCTCCTTTTCCAGACACTGCCTGACGGCACAATAACATTCGCTAACAGCAGGTTCGCTGAATTTTTCGGAACCGCACCTTCAGAACTTAACGGCCGCGCCATTAAAGAGATTGCGTCTCGAGACCGTGGTTCAGTTTCATCACTTATAAAAAACCTCAGGGGTATATCAGGAGCAATTGAAAATGAAATCTCAATCACCGATTATAATAATAATGAAAGGATCATCCGTCTCTCTGTAAATCCTGTAATAAGCGAATCCGGGAACCTCCTTCTGTTTAATTTTCTCGGCGAGGATATTACAGAGAAAAAGCATCTCCAGAACGAGCTTTTAAATACCAAGAAGCGCCTTGACCTGGCATTTCTCGCATCAAATGACGCATACTGGGACGCTAATCTGGTTACCGGTGAATTTTTCTACTCCCAGAATTTTTACAGAATGCTGGAATACGATTCATCAGAGATGCCCTCACTATTCAGAGACTTCCTGAAACTTGTGCACCCCGAGGATATACTGCCTATTAAAGATATTCTGAAAAAGTGTTTCAGCGGAGAAATTGTCCGAACATCCCTCAGGTTCAGGGCTGTGACATCACATGGCGATTATAAATGGATATACTCACGGATGATGATAATCGAATCCGACACAAAGGGCTCCCCCGTAAGATTGATTGGAACAAATGTTGATCTCACTGCAACAGTTAAAATTGAAGAAAAACTTAAGGAGAGCGAAACAAGGCTTAAAATGATTCTGGATAACATGCCTGTTATGCTTGATGCCATAGATGAATCCGGCATCGTAATTCACTGGAACAGGGAGTGTGAACATGTCACAGGTTATTCCGCTGAAGAGATAATTAATAATCCTGATGCGCGCCGGCTTCTTTATACAGACGAAAAGGAACGGAAATTTTTCTTCAAGATGCCGCCGGAGCATGGCGGAAACTACAGGAACATGGAATCCACTCTTGTCAGTAAATCCGGACTGAAAAAAACAATCCTCTGGTCAAATCTGTCAGACCTGCATCCTGTTCCGGGATGGCACTCATGGGCTGTGGGTATTGACATCACTCCCCTCAAGGAAGCACGTGAGGCTTTAAGCGAAAGCACCTATAAACTGAGAGAGGCTCAGAAAATTGCACGCTTAGGATACTGGGAATATGACCACAAAAAAACTGTTTTCACATGGGATGACACACTGTCAAAAATGATCGGCTATAATGACAAACCGATGACAATCCCTGAAAACGAAATGCTTGAATTTATACACGAAGAGGACCGAAAACGGATTACCAGAAGCTTCTACCGCTGCATAAAGGATAAGGACATTCATAATGATATAATCAGGTATCTCACGAAATCCGGTGAAATAATCTTTATCAAACAGACAAGTAAAACAGATTACGACTCATCCGGCACTCCTTTGTTTACCAGAGGGATATGCTTTGACATAACCGAACTAAAAAATACCGAGCTTGAACTTGTTAAAGCAAAAGTAAGGGCAGAGGAGAGCGACAGACTGAAATCAGCATTCCTTGCCAACATGTCACATGAGGCACGCACACCCCTTAACAGCATTATGGGTTTTTCAGAACTTCTCTGTGAAAGCGATATTTCGCAGGAGGAGAAGGTAAACTATGCAGGAATAATACGGGAATCCTCAAGGCAGCTCACAAGCCTCATCTCCGACATAATAGATATTTCAAAAATAGACGCAAGGCTCATGGTGATCACTAAAAAGCCTGTACGGCTCAACAGAATTATTGACCATATCTGCGAAGTTTTTAAAAATGAAGTAAAGGGGAAGCCTGTTGAGGTATCATGCAGTAAAGAGTTTGATGCTGATTCTGATGCGATATTGACTGATGAAACAAGGTTACAGCAGATCCTGAATAACCTGATATATAACGCGCTTAAGTTCACAGAATCGGGTTCGGTCTCCTTCGGGTACTCTCTCACCGAAGACAGAAAATTTATCCAGTTCCATGTGAAAGATACAGGCATCGGCATCCCTAAAAACAGGCAGAAAATGATCTTCGGCAGATTCAGGCAGGCGGATGCGTCAATCGGCAAAAAGTACGGCGGCACAGGCCTGGGATTAAGTATTTCCAGAGAGCTCTGCAGACTTTTAGGGGGGAAAATATGGGTCAGGTCAGAGATTAATAAAGGATCCACATTCTATTTTAAGATCCCTTATGAAACAGCAGGAACTGTTGAACTGCTGGATTATGAAACAGGCATAAAACAGAAAGAGTATGGAGATTTCCTGAAAAACCGGAAAATTCTGATTGTTGACGATAACCGTTCAGTACACACCCTGCTTGCCGCAATATTCAGAAAATACGGGGCTCTCCCCCTGTCCTCGGAAACCGCTGCTGAAGCCATTACTGTTATAAGCAGTGATGCTTCAATAGACATTGTTCTCCTTGATATACAGCTGCCGGATATTGACGGCACTGTTGCAGTAAAAAAAATAAAAGATATCCGCAGCAATCTCCCTGTAATCGCACAGACAGCAAATGCTCTTGAGGATGACAGGAGGAGATACCTTGAGCTGGGCTTTGACGGATACATTTCAAAGCCTTATAACAGGGAGGAGCTCATCCGCACTGTATGCTCACTTATAAATAATCCTCAAAATTAACTTCTTTATAACCGATATTTCAAATAGCGGTTTAATATATGAAATCCCGAAAGATAATAACTATTACATTAATTCTGATTATTTTCATCTCATCAACTATTTCTGCTGAGGATTACCAGTATCAGTACTTCAGCAAAAAAGATGAGTATGTCCCTTTTTCAGATTATATACCCAGGGTAAGGCTCCACTACTACACTGTACCGCACTATCTTGAAGACTACTACCTTCTCTTCGGGATGAAGCTGTATTATGATGAGAGTTCATTGAGAAAAAATATTGAGATGCTTAAAACATCTCTGAATGTAAAGTTCAGGCACCCTTCACAGGCACTTGTAGAAGTTGAAACCGAGCAGGAGTACCTGAAATACAGAAAGCTGATGTTCATGCATATAAATATCATGATAATGAGAAACTATCTGAAAATAGGATCAAAATATGATAAGATAAAAGTCAGGTTCCATGACGCCCCCTTTGCTAAGGAGATTATCGACAGCCTTGATATAGCTATAGGGTTATACAGGCAGGCACTCCCCTACTGGGAGGAGGCTAAAAAACATGCGGATGCGGCAAGTGAAATCAAAATCACAACACGCATGAGCAACATAGAATCTGAACGTTTCAGAATTATTAGAGGGGAGCTTGATTTTAATAAAATTATAAATAACCATATAGCATCATCTGAACGGAAAAAGAGGGAACTGCAAAAATATCTTGCTTCCTCCCCTCAATAGTCTTTATAATAAATGTAATCCATTAACAGGAGCCTGTTATGAAAATTCTTGATATCATACGCGCGCGCAGATCTGTGAGAAAATACAGCGGGGAACCTGTTCAGGATATTACGATAAATGAAATCCTTGAAGCTGCAAGGTGGGCCCCATCAGGGCTTAATAATCAGCCCTGGAGATTTGTGGTAATAAAAGATGATTCCTATAAAAAAAAGATATCGGAATTAACCCACTACTCAAGTATAGTCGCCGGTTCGAATTTTCTCATCGCTGTTTTTTATAACCAGCCTGCGGGATACAACAGAGATAAGGACCTTATGAGTATTGGTGCTTCGATTCAGAATATGCTCCTTTACGCTCACGAGGCAGGTATAGGCTCAGTATGGCTTGGTGAAATTCTGAAGAACAGGGAAAAGATTAATCCTCTTCTCGGAATTGACGGCTCAAACGAATTTGTTGCCATTGTTGCATTCGGTGTCCCCGGCGAAGAGTGTGTAAGCGAAAGAAAAAAAATGAGTGAACTGATACTTAAGGTTATTTGAGGTAAAACATGAAGCTATTATCCAGCCTGATAATACCGGCCCTGTTTTTATCACTTCTGCCGTTTGCTGATGCTGCTGATAAAAACAATCCTGCCATTGCACTATCCGCTGTTCTCAACGCTGTTTCTGAAACTTCATACTCCATTGATTACAAAGTGGACATATCAGGCATAGATGCCTCCGCTTTCATGGATCAGAAAATCAACTACCCCTATAATGCTTCAATCATCGAGGGGATGATTATTGATCGTAAAATCAATGAGAATGATTTTCTCTATTCCGAAAGAAACATAGATCTCAATGGTGATGGAGATACTGACGACAGTTACCCTGTAGGCTATAAAAGCGACTACATTACAATCAATGGGACAAGAGTAAATCCTCTCTTCAGAAAATCAGGGGGAAACTATTTACTTGTCCCTTTCGATAAAACCGGCCGTGAAAATTCAATCAGGCTTAAACCTGAAGGTTATCTCTTTGCTATCCATACATACGAGCCGCTTATCGGTAAAATTAAAGCTATTCTTGCTGAATCACCCGACGGTACGATGTTCAAAGAATTTCCCAACAGCCTTTTTATTGTTGAATTAATTCATAATAACGGTGAAGATCTTGATAATCTTACAATAAATAATATCAGGGCGGAACAAAGTATAACAAATGAAAAGATATTCAGCCCGGGCGGGGAAAACCTTAAACGTTATTTTACCGGCATTAATTTTAACCTTAAAGATAACTCAGCCTCAGGTACAATAAAGATTGATAATATTCGCGGGAAATTTAAAGTAAGATTACTGTATCTCTTCTCAATAAGTAAAAGAACTGTTATGATAAATGAAAAAATACTTCTACCGGTTAAATAGCAGGTCTGCTTGAAAGAGCCTCTCATTAGTCTGCTTTTTATTCTATCATTATATAATACGATACTGCTCCTGATCTTTTTCAGGAACAGGAAAGGTAGATTTCTTTTTCTGAACTCTATCCCCTCCCTGCTTATCGGTCTTCCGATTATATCTTCAATCTTTAATATAGAGCTTCACATCACAGGCGGAGCATCAGCTATGGGGTACTTTCTATTCCCCTTAACATTTATTTTTCTTATAACCGACTATTATCCTCTGGAAAAAAGGAAACATATCTTTATATGGAGTATAGCAGCTTCCGCAGGGATTCTTGTTTCACTCATTTTCCCTGTAATAACAAAAGAAATACTCTTTCTTTACCAGATATCAGCTTTTTTATATCTTCTTTTTATTCTCAGGGAAAGGCTCCTTACAAAGATTAATATAACCATGCTTCTTGTTGTTTCTCCGGCAGTTATCTTGCTGTTCTATTATTACAACAAGAGTGATCACTCCCTTGCAGCAGCGCTTATTATTATATATCTCATGACAAATATTTCTCTTCTTTATGAGTATTCAAAGAGAGCTGAGATAATAAATCAGAGGATAGCAAGCATCTCTGCCTTGAATAAACGTCTTGACCAGGTTATAACACGGCAGAAACAGAATAACGACCAGCTTAAAAAGATAATCGCCCAGAAAGATGTTGAGCTGCTGCAGATTGCGCGCCACGCGAGCCTTGCAGAAATAACAACCGGAATTGCTCACGAACTGGCCCAACCCCTCACAGGGATTAAATGCATATCACAGAGTATTATTGATGATATAAATCTTGAGGAACTTGACCTGATGCAGGCGGTTTCTGATCTCTCAAAGATCTCTTCGCTGGTGGACAGGTCTTCTTCAATTATTGATCACATCAGGACTTTCTCACGGAAAAGGGGCTTTTCATTTCAGCCGGCGGACCTCAATGCGTGTATCCTTAATGCTGTTGAACTTGTTAATAACCAGATGCGGAACAGCCGCATTGATATTGAATTCATCCTTGATGAGTCGATACCCGGTATATACGGGGATAATCTCTCACTTGAACAGCTCTTTATAAACCTTATACTAAATTCCCGTGATGCCATTAATGCACGAAAAGACAGCTGCGAAGAACATACGGGAAAAATTAAAATAATGACCGGTGCAAATGAGGATAACGCCTGGCTCATAATTGAAGATAACGGCTGCGGGATACCTGAAGATATTGTCCCAAAAATATGGACACCTTTTTTTACCACAAAAAGAAAAGGTAAGGGAACCGGTATCGGACTCTCATTAAGCCACAGGATAATCAGGGAACACAATGCCGAGGTTTCTGTAGATTCTTCAGGTAACGGAACTGTATTTACAATAATATTCCCCCTGGAGCAGACAAACCACCCTTCTGAAAATGATCTATAATAAATATGCTGAATTTCACATTCCGGATCTTTCAATCCGTTCATTCTCCTCATCTGTGAGATACACATTTTCAATGATATCAGATGCCCAGCTTTCTGTTAACGATACTTTTTTCAGTATCATAACTGAGAGTATTTTTACAGCTCCTGTTTCACTCCAGACCCTGTCAGTGAGACAGCGCCAGCGGGTATTACTGAACTTTTTCGGGTTTTCAAGCTGTTCCCTGCATTCAGCGCATATAAAAACACAATCTGAGGATTCAGGTTCCTCCTTCACAGGGGGGACTTCGAAAACTGACAGACTAACCCCTGATGCCCCGCACAATTCGCAGCTTGAGCCTGATCTTCTTGTAAGCTCTCTCCCGAAAGAAGCTATAAGATCAGCCCTGTTTTTATAATTATCATAGCCCCTTGCCACTATC
>DAISJZ010000111.1:2971-11026 GCA_036821145.1 Spirochaetota bacterium | reverse complement strand
ATTATTCAATATCAGAAATCTTATGATCAAGAAGTGAGCCCCCGGGGGTGCGGGGGCTGGTTCACGGAATTTTAATCCGTTGTAAATGGTACTTCAATGCAGGATATTACCGGTTGAAAGAAAACGGGTGTTCTCAGATCTTAATCTCTCTCCCCACCTTAATCTCCCTGTATTTTTCCCCGAAAGCCTCTCTGAATTTGTCAAGGGCCCAGTCAGAACTGTCATGAGGAGAGAGGGCAACTATCTCAGGGTTAACTGACTTCAGGAGAGCAATTGCGGAGTTAACATCCTTCTCTGTTATTCCCCTGAAAGGGTTGCGGTCAACTCCCACCAGGTTCTGCATATTAAGGGGCCCTATCATCATACGCCCGCCGTTTACCGGAAAGTGAAGGCCGCCGATAACCGCGTATATAGGCTCATCAAAAATCTGTTTTGTCCTTTCAATGATTGCGTGAATTCCCTGGTGTCCGCAGCCGATGATAAGCACAATCCCCTTCCCTTTTACATTGACAGCAAGTGAATGCTCAGTTGTGTATCCTATGAGGAATAAAGACCTGGGGTATGCGCCTATACTTACAATTCCTTTGTCTATTACAAGGGGCTCATTCACAATGGTTACAGGGAGATCGGGGTGGTTCTGCGCCGGTTTGATTGCAGAGGGGGCATACACCGGAACTTTTTTTATCTTAACAGGGCCCGCTGAAATTGAAAACTCATCCCTTGACTCGGCAGCAGTGCCGCCGACATGGTCCCTGTGCCTGTGACTGAGAAAGATCATATCTATGTCAGCGGGTTTATGGCCCAGTTTTTTCATGTTACGAAGCAGCGGGGATGGATCTTCGCCGTTTTTATTGTAACCGACGTCATAAAGAATTGTTTTGTCATCGGTCTTTACAAGATATGATACCCCGTCCTCTGTGGCTAACGCCTCGTCGTCGGCATAATAGTCTATCAGCGGTATAAAAGAAAGGCTTTTAACAGACCCTGTATTTTTCAGTTTTTCTATTTTAATCTGAGAGAGTTCAGCTTCGGCTTTCGCACGGCCGCGTCTCATTTTCAAAATTTTAATAAATATAAGCAGCACTATAAGAAGAACTAACGATAAAATGATTTGTAAGAAGAGCATGGTACCCTCCCGGGGAGTTAAATTTTCTAAAGACTTGGAAGACACTTGATATTCCAGACGATTATAATAAGCTTATAGATAAAATAAAGCGTAAGGAAGCTTAATATAAACATCAGGAAAGTATTAGCTTTGTAAAGGAATTTTTCTGAAAATGACTTCTGGAACTTATGGAGTATTGCAGCCTCAGTAATCAGGTAGAGCGCAAGTCCCGAAGCTCCTGATATTACAAAACAGAGCTTTATGGGAGCAGTAATTTCAGGGAAAAGATTAAGGTCCGCGAAGAGCCTGAATCCTATGAACCACCATATAATCATTCCGGGGTTCGTCACTGCAATGGTGAACCCTGTGAGGAAAGAGAGCCTCTTTTTGTACCTGATCCTCTTCTCCTCGTGAAGCATATATTCCCTCTCCCTGTATGACTTGAAGATCAGGTATGAGAGGACAATTATACCCATTATGTATATTATAATCTGAAAGTCTTTATGAAGGAGGAAGTGCCCGAACCCGAAGAGAGTGAGCATCCCGTATATCAGGTCCGAAGTAGCGGAGCCCAGGGCTGTTACTATGGCTGGTTTAGTATGCCCGTTAATGGTTTTTTTAATTACTTCAAGCTGAACAGCCCCTACAGGTATTGAGGAAAGAAAGCCGAGCATAAGGCCGAAAAGTATCGTAGCAATTATTTTAGAAATATAGATATAATCCATTATAAACCCTGAATTGATTTTACTTCGCTAAATATTTCACAGACCGGAAAAGGGCAGAGACATACCCGGAAAGTCATTTCGAAAAAGCGATAGCGACTGAGAAATCTCTTAATATATCCGCTTTTACCAGAATAAGATTTCTCACCCGAAGAATTGGATGGGGTTCGAAATGACATGACGCATTAATTTTATCATGCTGGTTATAATATATAACTCACGCCTCAAGTATAATGAGATATGAAATTCCCGGAAAATTAATGCAGAATTTTATTCTTCTGCGTTTATAAAATATCTCAAAATATTTGTAAAACCTTTTTTATACATCATCAGTTCTGTTCAACCGGAGCCACAAGCTCTTCAATAACACTGAGAATCGCGTCCTTTATTTCGCCGTATTCACTGTCAACTATCGAAACCTCTAATACCGGAATATCCTCTTTATAAATCATCCCGGTATTCGCATCTAATGTTATATAATCCCCTTCGTGAAATATGGCGGAACCTAAAACTATCTCATCCTCATGGCCCTGTTCTTTATTGTGCTCCCAGTGAATATCTGTTACACAGGGCTTCCCCTCCCCGATGGCAACAAGCGCCGCGTGAGATGTAACTCCCCCCTCCTTCGAAATATAGCCGCAGAACCTGTTTTCCGCCATAATAACCTTGGGCGGCACATTGCTCTCTGTCAGGAATATCAGCTCCCCGTCAAAAAGGCTTATGCTGTTCTGATCAATAATAAGCCTGCCGCGCACTGCACCTCCGTTAACAGGTTTCCCCTGCGCTATTACCGGCGCCTCGTTAAGAGCTTTACGGTCAAGATACGTGCCGATAATCTTCTTGTTCAGTCCGAAGGCTGTACGCTTTATCAGTTTATACTTTGTATAAATATTCTCTTTATAAAATTCATAGCTGTTAATGATCTTTGCCACAGGGGACTGCTTCAGCACCCGCGACTGAACTATGTATGTAACGCCACCCCTGATTGCAAACTCAATATCTGTGGGGAAACGCTGTATACGTTCATCGGTGTATTTAAACTTTTTGAAGCTTTCAAAATGTTCAGGGTGGAGCCTGATGAAATCGTCGGTGTTTCCCGGGGTAATAGCCCCGTCAGCTATTACATTACCAAAGAACCCGTCGCCGAATTCTATCTGCTCTTCATGGGAACTGCCGATCCTCCCCGTGTTGGGATTCCGCGTGAAAAATACTCCGGAACAGTCCCCGGTTGAGAGAACAGGGACACACTCCTGTATAAGGCACCCTGTCTGGAACTGCTCAGGAATCCCCAGGTGAATAGTCTGCCTCTTCACTACGTCATTCTCAAATGATCTGAAAACAGCGATTGCGGAATTGCAGACCTGTTCATAAGGATCATCCGGTATAAGGGCTCCGCACCCCCTCTCCTGTATAAGCTGAAATATTGCTTCAGCAACATCCATCATTATGAACATCCCCTCCCTGAATACAGAGACATAGCTGTCAAAACCGGTCTCTTTAACAAGTGAGTCCGTATCAAGCCCGAGTACGCTTTTGGCGTAACTGAGCATAAAGGTAATATAAGCCTGGTATGCCCTGGCCGGCTCCTTCAGGGTCTTTGACCACTGCTCAACAATCTCCCTGTTTATTCCTATGTGGCTCACAGTATCCAGTATCCCCGGCATGGATACAACACTTCCGGACCTTGCCATAAGGAGCAGAGGATTGCTGCCGTCGCCGAGTTTTTTACCTGTGCGTTTCTCCAGTTTTTTAATCATCCGGAGTATCTCTGTCCTTATGTCGTCAACAGTGAAGCAACCCTTCTGCATATGGTACCACGTCAGCGCGCTAAAACCGTATCCCTTGGGCACTTCAAATTTAGGGAGCTTTGTTGACCTTATTATGCGCGAATTCCTTATCTGCGAAAACCCCTTCCCCCCGATGAACTCAAGCTTCTCAAGAGCACCGATTGGTTCATCAACATCCGTACCGAAACTGTAGACAAAATCGTTTATTGTAAGTTTATCTCTCTTTTTCAGCTCAGCAAGCACCTTCTGGAAAGGTTCAGCGGATTTTCTTACGTCGTAATTCTTTATGCTGTTTATAAGATTACCCAGCACGTGGGTAGTCTTTTCGCGGATTATGTTATTCAGAATGGCCGTGAGAGCAGGGGCGTTGTCCCTGTCCGCAAGGTAGCTGTAATACAGTTCCTTGATAGAGAGGAAGTTATTCTCCAGCTCGGAGTTCATTGCC
The DNA here is from genome assembly GCA_036821145.1 of Spirochaetota bacterium. Taxonomy (GTDB): domain Bacteria; phylum Spirochaetota; class UBA4802; order UBA4802; family UBA5550; genus UBA5550. Next base: position 6,967 of record DAISJZ010000111.1, on the reverse strand, counting down.
TCGACAATGCTGGGGAAGTGCGCCACCCTGTCGGGCCTTGAATCAAGCTGCTGAAGTATCCTCTCTATAAGAAAGGCGAACCTCCCGAGAATCTTTGTGCCGTGTCCCACTGACCTTACACAGAAGGCAAGGTCTACAAGCACATGGAGTGAATCTACATACAGTTCATCCGTGATGATTCTGAACTTTGTATTCACAAGGTTGGAGTAGTAGATAAAAGATATCTGTTCGAGGAGGGAGTCAGTTGTAATGAGCCTGAATATCAGTTCACCCTTTCTCCCCACGCTGTCACCGGAGATCTCTTCAATGAGCTTTTTCAGGTTGTAGCGAAGTTTCCCTATTGATATATCAACCCATTCTTTTTCAGCAAGGATCTCCTTTGCCCTGTTCACATGGGCAGCAAAGTTTTCATAGGAATGCAGGTTCCTGATCTCCTCAGTTATGAGGCCCTGGAGGTTTTCCTCAATTACTTTGAAAAACTCGTCACGGGATACGCCGTTTCTGCTCTCCCCCCTGTCGGACCAGGCGATCTTCAGTTTGTTCTTCAATTCAAGGAGCTCCTGGAATATCTCCGACTCAAGGAGATCCTCCTTGTTATCTTCAGTGACATTGTAGACTGTGCTGCCGTCTATCATGGCGCTTTTTTTGTCGGAGTGGAGAAACTGTTCGAATTTTTCAATCTTTGATATTACCTTGTCAGAGAGGTGCTGGTGAGTGAGCTTTCTTATATCAGCGGCAATGGAACCGAAGGTGGGGTCATACCTGTACTCCGCTTCAAAGTCATGGGCAATGTCGCGAAGCTCTGTAATATCTATTCCGTATATATTGAACTTCGGGATCTGCTTAATAAGCTCATATATCAGGGGGTAAATCTCATCAAAATTACTCCCGTTGTAAGAATCAAGAAAATTGATAACATCTGTTTCAAGCTGCCCCAGGGACTCTGTCTTTTCCCCCTTAAGGCTCCCGCGTGTCTTCATTTCATATCTTATGAAGAGCACAATATCCACCAGTTTCTCTTTTATTACGCTGATCTCATTTTCACCGCGAAGCCCCGCAAGCAGCCGGCTTATATCATCGACAAGCTTAATCTCGCCATATTTCCCTGATCCTAAATCCATGCAAACCTCTCCCTCTTTGCAGAGTTAAAGTATAACAAATCAGATTTTTAAAAGTGAGTCAATTAAAATTGGAAAATGATTGCCTTTATCCTGAACTGTTATTAAAATTAGAATGAAGATTTAATAATTTATTCAGAAAAGAAGTGTATGAAACCAGGAAAAATAGCGGAAATAATTCTGGCTCCCTTTGAAAAGAGCGCCATTAATTCAGGAATAATGTATTTAGAAGCCCTGTACAGAGAGGGTGATTCAATAAAAACAGTCTTTAAAAAAAACTACGAAAAAGATTTCCCCTACCTCTCGTATGAAGTTCTTGAAAAGAACAGCCAGTATATGGAAAAAGCCTCAGGCATTAAAAACTTCAGCCTTGACCTTACTTCCAAATATGAAAAAAAAATAATATGTGAAACGTACATTCACCCTGTGGAAAACCACGGCAGGTGGATGCTTATTATCCAAAGAACAGAATCTTCAGATGAGCTTAGAAAAACAATTGCTGAATACCTGACAGAGGCCCTGTCACAAATGAGCATCGCCACAGCTGACGACGCCCCTAATGCTAAAAGCGCGGAGAAATATAAAAATGAACTCCTGAATATCCGCGACCTCCAGGCAAAACTCTTCCCCAAGTTTGATGATATTGAAGAGATGGATATAAGATCAGCATACCTTCCGGCAGAATTTATGTCAGGAACATTTATTGACGGATTTTTCGTGGATAAGAGCACATATACTCTCGCGGCATGTGACGTTTCCGATTACGGCCCGGCATCATCATTCGTTGGAGCGGCAATCAGGACTATTCTCCGCACAGAAAATGTACAGAAAATGATCCCCTCCGCCATGATCGAAAAGGTGGACGCAAGACTTAAAAGCATTGTATCGGGGAACACCCTTAATATCTATCTCACCATATACCAGATTAATCTTAAAACCGGCAAGGCCACAATATCTTCTTACGGGAATATCACCACTCTCTTTTACACCAAAAAAAGAAACGGAATTATTGACCTTGCAGCCACTGACACAGGACGGCTGTTCAATAACCGTGGTTTTTTCAGGGATCTCTCCATCAGCCTTGAGCCCGGCGACGCACTGCTATATTATACCCGGGGGCTCACACTGGCGCGGAAGGAACACAGCGACATTGAATTCGGAATTGAAAGGCTTAAGAATGCCTACAGGGAAAATATAGATTCCGGTTCACTGGATATTGTTCACTCCATTATCGAATCTGTTTATGAATTTACAGATTATTCACAGATGGAGGAGGACATCATCCTTGTTTCAATGAAGAGATCGGTTTAGAATCGCCCCGGTTTTTCACATTTATAAATATTAATATCCCCCACTCTCCTGATTTACAAATATGGAAGACTCCCTCCTTTTTCCATGTTATATATTGCAGACGCCTCCGGGCTTGTTCTGAATTCAAATCTGTCATTAACTTTAGCAGGTTTGGATTCACACAACCTATAAAACTCAAACTCAGGATCAGGAGCAAAAAATGAATTTAATGATCACAAATTATGAAAATGAATACCGCGATAAACTGATAAGCGGCGAACAGGCAGCAGCCATGGTAAAATCAGACAGCACTGTTTCCTATGGCGGCTTTATTCTCTCACCTGTTTACATTGATAAATTCATCGCACAAAGGGTCAATGAACTTAATAATGTAAAAATTCAGACACAGGTTTATCCCGGGTTATGCCAGGCAGCCTGGGCAGACCAGAAGAGGGAGCATATCTACTTCACCAACTGTCACTTCAGCCCCGGAGACAGAATTCTTCATGACATGGGTCTCTGCGATTTTGTACCTACCCTTTTTCATGAACACCCCTGGGTTCTTCAGAATGGACATGTTCAGTCTGACATACTTTTCTTCCGCGCGGGAGCAATGGACAAAAACGGATTTTTTAACTTTGGAATAGCCAATACATTCCTTAAGGAGTTCTCTAACCAGTCAAAAATTGTTGTTCTCGAAATAAACAAAAATCTCCCGCACTGCAACGGCGGACTGAATGAAGCGATCCATATATCAGAAGTGGATTATATCGTTGAATCAGACCACGCTCCACTAATGGCAGCGCCCGCAGTTGAAACAACTGAGACTGATAAAAAAATCGCAGATATCCTCCTTAAAGAGATGAAAGACGGTTCATGTATACAGCTTGGAATCGGCGGCATGCCTAACGCCTTAGGCAAAATGCTTGCAACTTCAGGACTCAAGGATCTTGGAGTTCACACAGAGATGCTTGTTGACTCATACGTTGATATGTTTGAGCAGGGGTGCATCACCAACATGAAGAAACAGGTTTACACCGGTAAAATGGCTTATACATTCGCTTTCGGTTCACAGAGACTTTATGATTTTATGGACCACAACCCTTTCCTTGCTTCATACCCGGTTAACCTGATCAATGATCCGAAGATCATATCAATGAATGACAATGTTGTTTCAATCAACAACTGTCTTGAAGTTGACCTTATGTCCCAGGTATCCTCTGAGTCCAACGGACACCGCCATATAACAGGCACAGGGGGACAGTGGGATTTTGTTTACGGAGCGTTCCATTCAAAGGGTGGTAAATCCTTCCTCTGCCTTGAGTCAACACACACTGATAAAAACGGCAACATGAAATCACGCATAGTTCCATATTTCAAACCGGGCACAGCAGTGAGCGTTACAAGGAACATGGTTCACTACATTGTAACAGAAAACGGCATCGCATGCATGAAAGCAAAATCCACATGGGAGAGAGCAGAAGCTCTAATCAGCATAGCACACCCATCTTTCAGGGAGGAGCTTATTGCTGAAGCTGAAAAGATGAATATATGGCGAAAATCAAATAAGCAGGACTGATAATTCAGT
>DAISJZ010000111.1:0-2871 GCA_036821145.1 Spirochaetota bacterium | reverse complement strand
TTATTTTTTCCGGTTATCTTTACGGTACTGACTGGGGGATACACCGGCCATCTTCGAAAACGTTGTACAGAAAGTGGTGTAGGAGTTAAACCCCACAGCAATACTTATGGAAAGGATAGAGCGGTCAGGTTCTTCAATCAGAAGGTCTTTTGCCTCATTAATTCTGAATTCATTTATAAATGTGCTGAAGTTCTTCTTTATTCTTTCATTCAGGATCTGCGAAAGCTGATGAGTTGTTATATCCAGTTCATCAGCAAGTTTTTTAAGTGTAATATCCTCATCAGCAAAGGCCTTATCCTCCGTCATGAGCCTGTTAAGACTGCTGACCACGAATTCTATATCAATACCCTTTATGTATGAATGGGAATATGCGGCTTTTTCAATTTCAATTTTCAGCATCCTGTTATAGCTGGGGTGCCTCCGGGACACGATGTACACTGAGCATATAAAAATATTTGCTATAAAAACCGATCCCCTGACTATCTTCATAGAAAAGAAGTCACCTGCAAGACAAATAAGAGTCATCACAGTTATAAGTATGGCGAAGACATAACCTATCCTGAAAACAGCTGAAAGTTTTATGCTTTTGCTGTATTTTGAAATTTTATAGAATCTGAAGAGCATAACACTCATCAGTATAAGAAGTACAAGCTTGCTGATAATCATATTAAAATACAGAAACTTTGAATATACAGGGAGACTGTAAAATTCATTACTGAACACAGGAACGCCCATGAGGTGCTCCCCCCTGAAATTAACACCGGGGAAAAACAGAGGAACCAGGCAATAAAGGGCTGCAAGTATCGCAGGTATAAAAAAGAATATATGCCTGCGGTAAAACCTGTAGTCCGTTGAAAATATCCATGTGTACCTTATCAGAAGGAGTGGTATAACTACATAAGAAACAGGTATCAGGGCCATTATGAGCCAGTAAAGTTCAGGGAAAGCCCGGGTGCTGTAGAGAATTATCTGTATCTCCCAGAGACCCTGCCCTGTAAAAGATAATGCAAATATGTAGTGAAAAAACTCCTTATCCTTCTCAGCAAGCTGTCCCAGGGCTATAATGATGAGGAAGAGCGGAACAAAGAACATAAGGAAGAGATATATAAATTCACCGAAGGCCAATTATTTTCTCCGTAATTTTATTTGACGCAAATATAATAAACATATAACACCATAATAAGAACATTATACTATTTATATTCCGTAAATACAGCATTACTGTCTTAAAAAAAAATCATCAACATTATTTTACTTTAATAAATACCAGATAATTCTCTATAAAAAAATAAAACTATAATTCTTCTTGACCCTTACTTTTTTTTCCACTATTAATATAAACATCTTAAATTCAAATATTTAAAGAATATATCAAGTCCGGAATTGCTCATGAATATTCTTTCCTTTGCTGCTGTTGCAGTCATGGCTGTAACAATGACCGGGGGACTTGTCGTCCTCTCCAGGGACTCGAGGTCAGAAACCAACAGACTTTTTTTTCTCATCTGCCTGAGTATTTCTATATGGCTTTTCGGCGGCGCTTTCGGATATTCCTCATCAACAAAGGAGGAGGCTTTTTTCTGGCTTAAAGTGACCTCCCCCGGTTTCATATTCATGCATGCCTTTGTTCTTCACTTCACACTGAATTATACAAAAATCACAAGAGGGAAATGGATTTACCTTTTATATCTCCCTTCGTTTGTTTTTCTTTATATCAGCATCTCCGGGAATTTTGTTTTCTCTGATATTTACAGAGAAGGCCGGTACTGGGTAATGGTGCCCGATTATCACTCATTAAACTTTTATACTTTTATGCTGAATTATCTCGCGTATTACATTATATCACTTCTGCTTCTTTATAATAACAGCAGGAAAACTGAAAGCCTGCGGATACAGAAACAGAGCCGGATACTGTTCGCGGCGATCATCATGACAATATTAAGCTATAATATCGAACCTTTTCTTGCACCAGTCTTCTTCGATTACAACACCTACGGACAGGCTCCGATATACAGTATCATATGGATATCTTTTATCTGGTATGCCATAGACAGATACCGTTTCCCCGGCAATCATTTAGATTATATGTCATTCGATTATATCGATTCATTAAATGAACTGATAGTGATAACTGACCCGGCAAAAAAGATTGTAAGAGTAAATAAAACCCTTCAGGAAAAAACCGGACGTGATATAAAACCTCTCTCTCTCAATGAAATTTTTGTTGAGCACGGCCTGATAGAGCGTCTAATCGATTCCCCATGTGAGGAGAATACTTCGGGAATCACTCTTAATATTATTACTTCAGAAAATAAAATGGAAACAGTAACCGCAACTCTTTCAACGTTCAAAGACCGTTTCGGAGATACAGTGGGATTTATTATATCCGCCCGTGAAACTCCGGATATAAATTCAATTTTTAAGAAAAATGGACTAACCGGAAGAGAAACTCAGATTATAAAACTCATTCTTTCGGGTAATTCGAACAGGGAGATCGCCGGCAAATTAGGAATTGCAGTAAGAACTGTAGAAACCCATATAACAAATATCTACGGTAAGTTAGGCCTGAAAAACCGCAACGAGCTTATCAATTACTGCAGCGGGATTGTCACGCAGCAGCCTGATATATAGTTTTCAGTAATAAATATCGCTGTTTTTCGCGTAATTACAGAAATAATATTACAACACTCAATGAAAAAGAAGGATGCAAAAAACTGCTGAAGAAAGCTCAGTTCGCGAAGTACTTTGCGATCACCTGAATTCCGGCAGAATGGCGGAAAATTATCTGTTGAAAATTAAAGTGCGTGTTTCATCAGATACAAGATAATCTTTAACCGCTTCATACTGGGCATCATCATAAAGCATATAAGTCCA
>DAISJZ010000110.1:1910-11196 GCA_036821145.1 Spirochaetota bacterium | reverse complement strand
AAGGGGGGGATACTCATCATAGATGATGAGATCACGATCAGGGAAACAGTTGGTGAGATGTTTAAAATGATGGGGTACCAGGTCTATAAAGCTTCAGAGGGTGGTGAGGCGTTAAAGATACTTGAAACAGAGACAAAAAAAGGTGTGAAGTTTAATGCCATTATTCTTGATCTGATAATACCGGATGGTATGGGTGCAAAAGAGACTGTAAATTGTATAAAGGAGATGGGGCTTTCAATACCCTTATTCGCATCGAGCGGATATGTTGACGATCCTGCAATTTTAAGGCCGGGAGATTACGGTTTTACTGACAGCATCCGGAAGCCATACAGGCTTAAGGATCTTGTATCACTTATAAACTATCACCTGCACGGCTAATAACCGGGGCCTGCTATATTTCAGGATTTAATATACTCCCCGTAATGTTTACTGGCACATTCAGGGCATACTGAATGGCTGAACTTCGCCTCTGAGTGATCATCAATATAGTTTTCGAGCTGAACCCATGAACCTCTGTCATCACGGATCTTTTTACAGAAACTGCATATGGGGAGAAATCCCCTGAGTATCTTCAGCTCTTTCTTCTGCCTGCTTATTATATCAATGAGAAATATAAATGAAAATACCAGTACAAGGCGGACAATAAGGAAGAGAGTTATCATGATATATGGAATAGTGTAAAGCCATGTTGATATAACATATAACTCACCTGCAGTAATAAGTATACCTGTGATTATTCCGAAAACACGGCCATTATACCATGTGGCCAGCGCTATCGGTATGGCAATGAGGATTGGGAAGTTGTATACCCTGCCTGTATAATAATCAGCAGCAACAGATATAACAGCCAGCAGAATCCAGAGTATGGGTAAAAATTTTTTAAAATCAATGGAATAGCTTTGCATCAAATACCTCACTTTTATTACCGGGGATATTGGCAGTATTTTTTCTGCCTGTAACATTGCTATGCGGGGAAAGTATAATATGTTCTGTTCACAGTTAAAATAAAGAATTACTGAGACTGAATCAAATATTTTTAAAAGAAATTACCCGACCTGGACTGCTGATGCCTGCCTGACAAAGTCAGCAGACCCTGGTGAGCTGAAAAGCAGGATTGAAGAACTTCCCGCTGCTGCATAGATAAGTCCGTTTTTCTTTTATTGTAAAATGATTTACATGAGGCGGGTGAATTTTAATATGGATAATTATGTTAAGAAAGAATTTAATGATTGAAAAGATCCCCTCAATTCTATGGGGGGATGAATCTGACAGGCTCTTTGTTGCTGTTCACGGGAACATGTCCGGTAAGGATGATGAAGTAATTGCTCTTTTCGCGGAGGAGGCTGTTAATAAGGGTTACCGGGTGCTGAGCTTTGACCTCCCTGAACATGGTGATCGTGTAAATGAAGACTACCCATGCATGGTGTGGAACTGTGTAAGCGATCTTAATGCTGTAATGAATCACGCCAGGACACTTTCTGATAAAGTAAGTCTCTTTGCCTGCAGCATGGGTGCATATTTCAGTTTACTGGCGTACAAAGGGGCGCCCCTTAAGCAGTCTCTCTTTCTGTCCCCTGTTCTTGATATGGAGCGCATTATTACAAATATGATGAAATGGTTTGATGTCAGTGAGGAGAGGCTGAAAGCTGAAAAGGAGATCCCCACACCTGCGGGTCAGACCCTATACTGGGATTATTATACCTACGTGAAAGATCATCCTGTTGATTCATGGGAAATTCCTTCTGCGATTTTATACGGTTCGGATGATAATATCACTGAGACCGGTGTTGTTTCACGTTTTACTGAAAAGAATAACTGCAGGCTCCAGGTCCTTGAGCATGGTGAGCATTTTTTTCATACTGATGAGCAGCTCCTCTGCTTCAGAAGGTGGCTGAGAGATAATATCATTGTGTATTAAGAAAATTTTAATAAATTCCTTGAAAAGATAATACAGGGTTTAAAATTAATCCTGATGAGGTATTCAGATGAATAAAGAGATAATTATAGATGAAGAATTAATTGCTGAGGCCCGTAAAAAGGCGGGGGGCTATTACAGAAACGGGTACAACTGCGCGGAGGCTCTTTTTCTCACTTTCAGGGAGTATATCGCGCCGGATCTCAGTGAAGATCTGGTGAGGCTTGTTACTCCTCTTGGGGGCGGCATAGGCCGTTCAGGCTGTGTGTGCGGGGCATTAAGCGGCGGTATAGTTATTTTAGGATCTCTGAAAGGGCGTACTTCTCCGGATCAGTCAAGGGATGAAGCTTATGATTTCGGCGGTGAATTCCACAACAGGTTCAAAAAAGAATTCGGCTCCACATGCTGCAGGGTTCTTAATAAGCATGAATATCATGATCCCGAGCGCGGAAGAACATGCCTGAAGATTATCGGTAACAGCGCCGCTATTCTTATGAGGATTCTCCTGGAGAGAGGGGAGATTCAGAAAAAGTGATACAGATTTTCGGTACAAAAAAATGTAAAGATACAGCCAAGGCCCAGAGGTTTTTCAAAGAGAGGGGAGTTAAGACCCAGGTGATCGACCTCGGTGAAAAGGGTATGAGTAAAGGTGAACTTGCATCAGTTTCAAGGTCTGTGCCCATTGAGGAGCTTATTGATACAGCATCAAAGGAGTATGAAAAGAGAAATTTAAAATATATCAGGCATAATATAGAAGAGGAACTTCTGGCTAATCCGCTGCTTTTTAAAACACCTGTTGTGAGATGCGGTAAAGAGGCTGCGGCAGGATATTCTCCCGAAGTATGGAAGAAGTGGGCTGACCAGGAGAAGGGGAGTTAGGGAATTCTCAGCTCCCCTGGATCTTTGAACAGTGTGAATTTAATCTCCGGCTCCATGGCTTTCAGTTTTTCATATCTTGCCGGGGTATCACCTGGCTTATTTACATCTCTGATGTATACAGCTTTTATCTGCTCCCTGTGACGTTGTGTAATTTCTGTGTATACCTCCGGATCGAACTCCCCTGAATCACCGATGAGTATAAATTTTCTCCCTGGAAAATCTTTCAGAATAGATTCAATATTATTAACCTTGAATGAGAGCTGATCTGCTGTGATAAAATCGATGATTGAAGAATCCTTTGCCCTTATATACTTCAGGTGAAATGAACCTGCCGGAAATTTACTCTTTTTAATGAAGCCTGAAATTGAGGGGTAGAGCTGCCATGGGCTCCCTGATACATAATGAAAAGCCGCGCCTTGAGATTTAAGCTTTTTATAAAACGAAGACATACCTTTCACTGCTTTAAACTCACGCAGGAAGGTATTTTTTAAAAGTTCTTTTTTATTAAGTACATTGCTCTCTTTTATTGTGTCATCAATATCTGATATAACAGATATGCCGCTGCGTGAAATAAAGATCGAACTCCCTGTAAATTTTCTTCTATCGTCATGAGCAGTATTTACATTATAAGTTATGACTGTTCCCGTTTTCTTTATGCTGCTTTTAAGTCTGATCTCCGCATTGAAATGCCCGTTGTCATGTGATTCATCCAGGGTGTAGTCTTTGCCGTTTATTCTTACTGTTATTATTTTATCCCCTTCATTATCGTAGAGGAAGGGTTTTATCCTTTCTGCCAGATAGGGGTTGTACTGTTCACTTTTTTCATCCTCTTCAGCTGCTTCCATAATGGAATGGAGCAGGGCTTTCCGGATAATTGAATCCTCCTCCTTCTCAAAGATATGCCCGTGAACTTTACAGGTTATTATTCCTTCATTATTTAAATAAGCATAGGTGGGATAGAACAGGATATCCTCATCCGGTTTTATCTCCGGATGAAGAGAATTGCTGTATAAACAGGATGAAATAAAAATGAAGGCAGATATAAATGGTTTAGAAAACCGGCTGTTCATTCCTCAGAGCCGTTATTCATCACAATTTCAGCTTCAACAATTTTTTTCTTAAAAAGTTTTGATATAAAATAAACTGCCACGATAACAGCAAGAACAATGACAATTCCGATTTTTGTATTTTTCATCCATTTCAGCAGAACATCCATATTGCTGGCTCCATAAAAACCGAGGTATGTCCAGACCGGTACACTTATCAGTGCCGCAAATCCATCAATTAATATAAATGTTCCGTAACCTGTAAATTTTGTTATTCCTGCAGTCAGAAATATTGGAGCGCGCAGACCGGGCATAAATCTTGCGGCAAAGAGAACCATCTTGCCGTTTTTCTGGAAACTCTTGAGTATTTTGTCATACCATGAATTACTGAGAAGTTTTTTCCCGATTTTTCTGCTGAATATCTGCTCTCCGAAATATCTCCCCAGTGAATAAACAATTATATCACCTGCAAGAACTCCGAAGAATGATATAACACACATGAGATGAACATTTGTGTAGCCTAAGCCGGATATAATCCCTCCGGCAATAATTGAAATATCTTCAGGGACGGGAACTCCAAGTCCGCACAATAAAAGCATCCCGAAAACCGCAAGGTAACCGAAAGTAGAGTAGAAATCGACCATTGAACTTAAAGAGAACACTTAAAACCTCGAAAAAAAAAGAATTATACAGATATGAGATTTTATACCGGTAAATGTAAAATGTTTTTTAAGATTATATTAATAAAGTATGTTTTTTTACTTTTGTTCTGTTTTACTCCCTTTTTTTACACGGCTTTTCTTTTCTGCAGTGAGTTCCTTCGCTATCTCATCACGCGCAATTTTTTTAATTTCATCTCTTAATTCTGTATGTATTTCAGAGAGTATATCTGTTTTTACGGTTTGTTCAATCTCTGTCTCAATCTGTTCGAGCGTCGGTTCTTTTTCAGGACCCAGAACCTCCTGATATTTTCTGAAGAACAGGAGTCTCAAGTCAGCAAAGGCAACGTAAAGTATCGGTGTTGCAAAGAGTGTAATTATTGTTCCGAAGGCTATACCCCATGAGAGAGAGATAGCCATGGGAACGAGAAAAGGATCATATCCCCCTATACCGTAAGCTGTAGGAATAAGTCCGAAAAATGTTGTCACTGTTGTAAGGAAAATCGGCCTTAATCTTTTCGGCGCGGAATCAAGCGCCGCGTCAAAGGGGTTGAATCCCTGCATCCGTTTTACACGTATAAAATCTATAAGAACAATTGAGTTATTAACAACAACTCCCGCAAGACCCACAACACCCATCATAGCCATAAATGAGAGAGGAAGCCCGTGAAAAAAGAATATCCAGATTATACCTGTCAGTGTAAGAGGTATAACTCCCATGATTATAAAAGGGTGTGAGAGAGATCTGAATATCCATACAAGAATTATATAAATACCAAGCGCCGCAACAATGAATGATTTTAAGAGGCTGGACATCGATTCCGAGGTGTCCTTGAATTCCCCTTCGTATGATACTGTATAACCGGGGAATTTTTCTTCAATATCGGGGAACTTTTCCTGCAGTGAGCGGTTTACAGATACTGACGTAACACCCTTCGCCTTCTCATCAATCTCAGCAGTGACGTTGATTATACGCCTCCAGTCCTTCCTTTTAATTACAGATATGCCGCTTGCTGAATCATCAAAGCGCACAACCTGTGTTATCGGTATAAGGTTCCCTGTCCGGTTTGCAATTTTTACATCTTTTATACTGGTTATACTTGACCGCATGTTTTCCGGGAAAATAACGCGGATATCTATTTCTTCATCTGTCTTTTTAATCTTTGTTGCAACAGTCCCTTCGAAACATGAACGTATTGTAGTGGCAATGTCGAACACAGTGATTCCTGCAATTGCCGCGGTTTTTTCATCCACGTAAACCCTGAGTTCATTTTTGTAATCCTCATAATCATCTTTTACATCCTTAAGGCCGGGTACTGTCGCCAGGTGTTCCTTGAATATGACTGCGATTTTTTTAAGAATTTCAAAATCGTCACCTTTTATAGCGACACTGACAGGTTTACCAACAGGAGGGCCTGTTCTGACCATGCCGAATTCAATTTTAGTGAACTGGTCTCTATAGGCTTCAGATTTAAGCCTTAAAGATTCAAGTATATCATTTGCTACTCTGTCCCTTTTGTTAAAAGGTGTCAGGTATACCATAATTATCCCGTAGTTTGAACCCCTCTTCGTGTACGGATCATTGGGGTTTTCCTGGATTATCCCCGCTCTTGTGGTGAAGGTGTCGAGTTCAACCGCAGGCAGCTCTGCAATGCTTTTTTCAATATTTTCGAGCTTTCTGCTCATATTCTGCACTGATGTTCCTGTAGCCGCTTCAGCTTTGATAGTAAGAACCTCTACTCCACCCTGAGGGAAGAGGACGAGCTTCATGAACTTCCCGGCAAAAGCAATACTTGCGAAGAAGAATACTGTTATAATCAGCATGGAAATATATCTGTGCCTGAGAACAAACACAAGCATATTGGAGTATTTTTTCTTAATTGCCTTAAAGAGTTTCCCCTCTTTATCTTCTACTGATACTGAATGTTTTTTATTTCTTTTTTCCAGTTCATAAATATGGGAAGGGAGTATAAACATTGATTCAATCCATGAGGCAATCAGTGAAACAATTACAACCGCAGGAAGAACCCACATGAATTTTCCCATGATCCCTTTCATGAACATCAGGGGCGCGAAGGCCACAATTGTGGTGAGCACTGTACCTGCTACAGGGGCGATGACCTCCATTGTGCCGTCAAGCACGGCGTTTTTAACAGTATCTCCCTCTTCAATGTGACGGTATATATTTTCCGCAACAACAATGGCATCGTCAACAAGCATACCAAGCACAAGTATAAGCCCGAACATCGACATAAGGTTTATGCTCAGATCGGTATACCCCATCCAGATGAATGTCATGAACATCGAGAAGGGGATACCAAGAGCTGTAACAAGAGCGATTCTCCAGCCTAATGTTATAAACAGAACAACAACCACCAGTGAAAAACCTACAATTCCGTTATTGACAAGAACATCAAGACGTCTTTTGACATAATATGACATGTCATTAAACTCAGAGATTTCATACTGTTCAGGCAGAAGTTTTTTGAATCGTGCAAGTTCAGTGCGGACATCATCAACAGTGTCGATAATGTCTGCAGATTCTTTTTTAACAACTGTCAGTGTGATCGATTTTTCTCCAAGTGTTTTGTTTATGATATCCTCTTCTTCAAAGGAGTCCTTTACCTTTGCCAGGTCGCCGACCCTTACCCAGTAACCGGTGTCATTAGCCCTGATTAATACTTTATTAATATCATCAGTGTTTTTTACCTCTCCGATTGTGCGGATAAGGAATTCACCTTTTGGAGTTTTTATTATTCCGCCCGGGAAGTTCAGATTTTTTTTGGAGAGAGCGCTGATTACCTCGTTTATTGCCACATGAAGAGTATTGAGTTTATCAGGGTTTACTTCAACGATCATCTCTCTTTCACGGTACCCTTTCTTATCGACTTTACCAACGCCGTTTATTTCAAGGAGACGGTCTTCCAGCATCTTGGCATACTTCCGCAGTTCGAATTCATCGCTGTCGTTTTTTATATCATTTATATTAAGGAGAGATAATTCCATTACAGGGGTCATGGCAGTATTAAGCTCGGTAAACTCAGGATCCTCTGCATCTTCCGGGAGATCAGTTACCTTATCCAGCGCGTCCTTTATATCATTGATGGTTTTATTTTTGTCCCTTGTGTCAGGGTCGATCTGTATTGCTATTGAAGAACGGGCTTCGAGAGATGTTCCGTGAATTTCCTCAATTCCGTCTATCTCTTTCATTTTTGTTTCAATGGGGATCGTGATATGCTTCTCAACATCCTCGGCAGTAGAACCGGGATAGATTGTATTGATAATAACCCAGTCAAAATCCACACGGGGGAACGCTTCTTTTTTGGCAGTGAACATGAACAGCAGACCGGAAATAACTATTGCAATGGATATTATATTTACAAGGAGTGACTGTTCAGCGAAATATCTGATTATTTTTTTCATAGTGGTAATCCGGTATATTAGTTTTGAATGCTGACTTCTCAGCGGAATATCTGGGAGAGAGCACTCTGCGGGATTTTCAGCTGAGAGTTTTAATTTTTGATCAGAATCGGATGACAGTTGTATGTATATAATCATAATTATCAATTCAAAAAAAGAAAAAATAAGGATTGAATAAAAATTTTATCAATGTTTGAGTAAATAATGAAAAAGAGCGCTATAGAGTATGCTATACTCATAAGAAAAGATGATTTCCGGCTATTCAGTTATTATATTTGTATATCCGTGCTGAAGAAGTGAAAATCTGATAAAGTAATTCAGAATCACGGCAAATGTATTAATGCAAAGAGGAGGAGAATACTGCATACCTTGACTGACAAAGCAGGAACTGTAATGCTGATTAAGGTTTTTTTTATAATAACCGTTTTAATGATTACAGTATCTCCGCAGCGTGCTGCTGCGGAACAGTTCCGGTGGATTATTAAACCGGTATTTGAAAGTGCTGAGTCATTCAGTGAAGGGGTTGCTGCGGTAATGACTGGAGGGAAGTATGGTTATGTAAACAGCAGAGGGATATTTGTAATAAAGCCGGAATATGATAAAGCAGATGATTTTTATAGAGGAAAAGCCAGGGTAATAAGCAATGGCGTACCTTCGTATATAAATCGTAAAGGTGTGCGGATTACTGATGTCAAGGAGGACGTCAGGCGTTATTTCGGTGAAGGGGTTGCTGTGATAAGAATAAACGGAAAATACGGTTACCTGACTGACGGCGGCAGACCGGTAATAGCTCCTCTTTATGAAGACGCTCTCTCCTTTAACGAGGGTGTAGCAGCTGTGAAGATTGACGGGAAATACGGATTCATTAATAAAAAAGGGAAAATTGTAATCAGGCCGGTATATGAAAATGCTTCCATCTTCAGTGAAGGCGTTGCTGCTGTCAGGATAAATGGCGCATGGGGTTATATTAATAGAAAAGGTGTTATGGTTGTTAAGGCAGTTTATGCTGAGGCGGGAGATTTCAGATCCGGTTCCGCACCTGTAAAAGGGGAGTCAGGTTTCGGCTATATAAACAGCAGGGGAGGGTATATAATCGATCCTCAGTTTGAGTCTGCGCTGCCATTTTCTGAAAAAGCGGCAGCTGTGAAAGTTAACGGAAAATGGGGGTTTATCAAACGGGCCTCAGGCGGGAGAAATCCGTTGAAAAAGAAATTGCGGGCTGAAGATAAGGTACAGATACCTGAACAGGTTAAAGAAAAATTAACTGATAATATCAGAGTTAAAAAGGATGATTCTTTAATTAATAACGGGAGAGATGAAAAAACGGATAAGGAGAAATCCCGTAAAGAACAGGCAGTATTCATGGA
>DAISJZ010000110.1:0-1810 GCA_036821145.1 Spirochaetota bacterium | reverse complement strand
GCTCCTGAAATTGTCCGCGACACAAAGGGGGAGACTGATCTCTTTGTTGCAGGTATGGGTACAACCGGTACACTGATGGGGTGCTCGAGATACTTCAGAGAGTTTAATCCGCGGACAAAGGTCGTGGGGATTGAGCCGACGATCAATCACCGTATCCAGGGGCTTAAGAATATGAGTGAATCGATAGTTCCTGAAATATATAAGCCTGAACTCCTTGATGCAAAAATTATGTGCAAGGATGAGGATGCCTTTGAAACAGTGCGGGACCTTGCCCTTGTAGAGGGTATATTCTGCGGCATATCAAGCGGCGCAGCGTTGTGGGGAGCAATGCAGGCCGCAAAAGATTTAAAGAGGGGATCTACAGTGGTTGTACTCTTCCCTGATCGAGGGGACAGGTATCTTTCTACCGAGATGTACAGGTCTTTCTGTGCAAGCTGCCCGCCTTAAAAAAAATCATTGGGAGCAAAATCTTGAATTACAATAAACCAGATATAGAAAGAATGGCTGAAGGCATCAGGAGGCGCGTCCTTCACCATACTATTAATAATGACGGGGGATATCTCAGCCAGGCATGTTCCGCCGCTGAAATACTTGCCTCTTTATATGGTGCGGTGCTTAATATTGAATCTCTTTCCGAACCTCTCCTCCCTGAAAAATTCAGCGGAGTTCCAGGGCCGCAGAATAAGGATTATAAAAACGGATCATTCTTTCACGGGGCTAAATCCCCGGACTTCGACAGGTTTTTTCTCTCCCCGTCACAGTATTCCCTTGTGCTGTATGCCGCGCTTATAGAAGCGGGGCGTATGGATGAACAGGGACTCACTGAGTTTAATAAAGACGGCAGCACTGTTGAGATGATCGGTGCGGAACATTCACCCGGCATGGAGATCATGTCAGGTTCCCTTGGGCAGGGTATAAGCCAGGGGTTCGGTATTGCAATGGCACGAAAGCTTAAAGGGGAGAGCGGACGCTCTGTGCTCTTCATGTCTGACGGGGAGTTTCAGATAGGGCAGACATGGGAGGCTCTCCAGGCAGCGGCATTTCATAAGCTGAATAATATACTTATTTATGTGGATATAAACGGATACCAGTGCGACGGGAAGATGACAGATGTAATGAACATCGAGCCCCTGCATAAACGCCTTGAGGCATTCAATATCAGGACATTCAGGATTGACGGGCATAATATAGACGAACTTGTAAAACTCGGAACAATGGAGCGTGATCCGGAGAGGCCCACATGTATCCTCTGTGACACTAATCCCCACAGGTGCCTTGAAATTCTTCAGAAGAGAGCGCCGAAATATCACTATGTCAGGTTCGGCAGTTTTGAAGAAAAACAGGAACTGGCGTCAGCAGGGGGAATTGAGGTGGCTCCCCCTGAGATAAAAGAGAGTAACGGTCTTCTCAGCAGGGTTCACGCTAAAAACCTTGTTGAATGGGGAAAGGATAAGCCTGAAGTAGTTGTGCTTTCGGCTGACCTTACAAGTTCAACTGAAATAGATCTTTTCAGAAGTGCTTATCCGGAGAGGTTTTTCTCTATGGGTATTGCGGAACAGAACATGCTTTCATTCGCAGGTGGACTTGCGCGAGAGGGTTTTGTCCCTTTTATACATACTTTCGCTGTTTTTATTTACAGGAGGGCCTTTGACCAGATAGCGATGTCTGTTGCATACCCCAATCTCCCTGTGAAGATGTTCGGATTTCTCCCCGGTATAATGACACCGGGCGGCGCTACACACCAGGCAATAGAGGATGTGGCTGTGATGCGGGCTCTCCCCAATATGACAATACTTGAAACAGGTGATGC
>DAISJZ010000109.1:0-11247 GCA_036821145.1 Spirochaetota bacterium | reverse complement strand
ATCGAAATATTTTTCACAACACCAACGGTGTCATTGATGTTGTTCAGAAGTTTGTGGACGTCAGTGAGCACAGCCTCGAGATTTACGTATTCGAGCCCTTCAATAACATCACCGTTTCTCAGGGGATAACTTTTTGTCTCCGGGTTCCTCATTTCAACTACAGTATCACCGATTATGTTCTGGTTAAGAATAAGGGCAGTACAGTCCTCCTGCAGTTCGATATCCTTTTTAAGTCTCATGGTAGCCAGGAAGTGAAGAGACGGTTTGTAAACCGGTGTTAATTCAACAACTCTCCCTATGTCATAGCCTTTAAGTTTAATTGCGGTCCCTTTTTTAATTGCTGATATATTGTCTATCTTCAGGTAGACATCGATAGTTGATCCTGAAAGAGAATATCCCAGTTTTAGTATAATGAAAAGCAGCAGTATTATCAGAGGCACAAGAATAAATACTCCAACCCTGAATTCGTTGGGATTTTTGAATGATAGAAATTTTTTCATAAAATAATCATCGGCCCTTCTATTGAATTAGTCCTGTACTGTACAAGGTAGGGATTACCGGAATTCATGAAATCCTCTTTCCTGCCTGTGAAAACAACCCTGCCATTGAAAAACATAATAAACTCATCAGAAATATCAATAAAATTTTGCGGGTAATATGTAATCATAACAAGAGATTTATCAGGGCGCATTGATCTTCCGGTAAGCACATCGATAAGGGATTTAATATTGAGATAGCACTGATCTTCAAAGGCATGCTCAATATAGAGCAGATCCGGGTCGTGTGCAATTGCTCTTCCGAATGCAGCTTTAAGTATCTCTGACCTTGTGAGGTCAAATGGGCGGAGTTTTCTGCAATGATCAAGGTTCAGGTCATAGATAATCCTCCCCACATGAGCTTTTATCTCAGAGGCTGACATTGAGGAATGGTAATCAAGGGGGAGGGATATATTCTGCTCAACGGTAAGGTTGCTCATGAGCCCGTAATCACCGTGTATGTATCCCACCTCTTTTTTGTAATTCATAAGTTCAAAATAGCCGAGAGATTTTATGCTCTCCCCTTTATAAAAAACGTCACCTTCAAAATCAGCATTTGCCCGGATAATAATATCAAAAAGAGATGAGATTCCCGAACCCTCAGGCCCGAATATTGTTATATTATCACCCCTGGTAAGAGAAAAAGAAACATTATCAAGAAGAGTTATGGAATCTCTTCTGTATGTAACGTTTTTCAGTTCAAGAATTGCATCGCTCAAACGGGGCCTCACACAAGATAAAATATGGTTGAAACTGCGCCATTGACAATAATAGCGATAAAGAGTGTCCGTATAACGGCTTTTGAAACATATATCGGGATTTCAAATTTTGAATTCGGTTTAAGTCCGTAATAGCAGCAGATCAGAGGTATTGTAATGCCGAACATTACACTCTTTATAAGGGCGGCAATTATATCCTTAAAAGTAAAAGCATCAATAAGGGTCTGCCCGAAAACGTCCATAGGTATATATACAACAGTACGTGCAATAATGTAGCCCCCTATAAAAGCAACAACATCAAAAATTATAATGAGTCCCAGTATTGACAAAGTTGAAGCAACAATCCTGGGAAAAACTATGTAGAGTTTTGTATCAATTCCCATGAGTTCCATTGAAAGTATTTCACGTGACCATTTCTGTACAGCTATTTCAGTGGCTATAGCAGAACCGGATCTTGCTATTACGATAAGGGCAGTGGCAAGGGGCCCCAGTTCCCTTGCTATAATAATAACAAGAATGTTGCCGAGGAACCCTTCTACTCCGAATTTCGGAAGGGATGTGAGTGCCTGTATAATTACTGTTCCGCCCAGCAGCAGCGCTATGATCATCACAATTGCAAGGGCGTCAACACCCGTGAAGCGTGTCTGGTTTATGATTATCGTGTATATAGACCTGAACCTCAGATATCTGAGCGATTTAAAGGATGTGAAGATCGATTTAACAAAATCCCTGAAGTCGATCATCCCCTTATAGATTCCGAGACCTTTCCTTCCGGTCAGTGTGATTGTTTTTTCAAACATATATATCTATTCCGCCTGGTGACTCCTCCCTATAATTTTGTTTAAAGGGGGGCAATATTCAATTATTTTTTTCTTTACTGTATTATTAATTCATTTTTAATAAGAACATGTTTTAAAATTGTCTGATTCTCAGCAAGTCTATTAAAAAGCGGATGGTATATGGCAGAAAGGGTAAAGTATTTTTTATCAGCGGGGGTTGCTGTTTTATTAGCTGTGTTTATTACCGCAGCCTCTTATTCAAAAGCTGTCTATATCAGCGATTATATCAGGTCAATGGCCATAAGGATATTCAATCTTTATGGCAGCAGTGGCGGCGGAGTAAGTCTTATCAGCGGTGATAAGTACAGGGCATATGTAAAAACTTATGCTGAACTCCCTGCTGGATATTTTCATTTCGGCAGTACTCTTCTTTACAGGGCGCCTAAAAATATCAGGCTGCCGGAACTTCTGCTGAATTCCATTGAATACACAGAGTTCTATAAACTTCACGATTACAGAAAGGCGTTTTTAAATTTCAACAGAGTCACAGGCAATATTGTAAACAGGGGGGAGATTGTTGTGATCTCCACTCCTCTCCATTACTTCAGCAATGACGTTTTTGCAGGCCGTACACCTGAAATAAAATTCACCAGGGGGCTCTATTTTTCAGGTGACAGGGCGGGGAGTCCCTCTTTTCTCTCAAGGCTTCCCTATTTTAAAAGTATAGGTATAAACTCCATTGTTTTTGATGTTAAGGATATTACGGGTATTGTTCATTTAAAAAACAGCAGGGTTCGCGAGGTGAAAGAATTAGGCCTTAACAGGGATGGTGCAATAGATAATCTGCCAATGCTTGTCCGGCAGTGCAGAAAGAACGGAATATATATGATTGCAAGAATTTCCGTATTCAGAGACCACCTGCTTTATGAGATGGACCCCTCGTCAAGGATAAGATCCGGGAGAACCGGCAGAGGGTGGAATCACGGTACAAAGGAACTCTGGTGCGATCCCACAAATAAAAAGGTTCAGGATTACAACATAGCCCTTGCCGCAGAACTTGCTGCTTCCGGTGTTGATGAGATTCAGTTTGATTATATCCGCTTCCCTACGGCCGGAGATCAGGATGACGCCATATTCGCCTGGCCGGATGGGAAAAGGAGCAGGGTTGATGAAATAACCGGTTTTCTGAAACGTGCCCACAGGGAGGTGGCATCTTATGATGCGTTTCTTTCAATAGATATATTCGGTGTGACAGCATGGGGTAAGGATGTTGACATACAGAAGCTGGGACAGCAGATCGAACTTCTCGCTGCAAACTGCGATATTATATCACCGATGCTCTACCCCTCTCATTTTAATGATCATTTTGACGGATTTGCAAAGCCGGGTGATCATCCGTATCATTTTATATTTAGCGGATGTAAAAAGGTTATTGAACTGGCGGGAAAAAAGGCTTTAGTGCGCCCCTGGCTTCAGGCGTTTTCGTGGAGAGTATCAAGATATAATGCGGAGTATATTCTTGAACAGGTAAAGGCTGCCAATGATTCAGGGGCATACGGTTACCTGTTCTGGAATGCTTCAAATAAGTATGATGAGGTATTTCGCGCGATGGAAGAGCTTCGCTGATCCCCTCTATTCAACCTCTATTGTAATTTTTGCTGTATTTACATATACCGGCTTCTTTTTCCAGTGTTCACCATATTTAAAGATTACAACTCCGCCGGTTTTTGATGCCTTGAATATGAATTCCTGAATTTCATAACCACCGGTGATGTCCAGGGTCTTCGCGTCAGAGATAACATTCTCTTTAACAAGGGCCAGAGTATCAGGCATCTCCATAACCTTCCAGCTGTAGCCTGTACTTAATTGTGACTTAAGCTGAATTGCCGCAGTTTTCCCGGCCTTTGTTTTTACAGAGGAATCTCCGGAATCCTTTACCATTATAGTAACGGGCTTTGAAGCACAGCCCGTTACTATTGCAACAGAGAATATCATTAAAACCAGTTTATTTCTGATCTGCATAATATCACCCCGCTTATTCAGAAGCCACCACAGCCCATGCTGCGCCATAGCCTATATTGTTGCATCCGTATTCTACCCATACGTAACCTTTTTCACCCCATCCCGGGCCCCATGAATTTTTAACAAGGTAGGCCTGTTTGTTGTCATCCCAGCCGACAATTGTGATGGCATGGTTAACATCATTGGGGGCGGAAACAGACGCGTGTTCATCAAACACGCCGCTTTTGTATGCCTGGAAAGCAGGTGTTACTTTTACGCAGGCTGCTATTGCTCCATATTTTGCCAGAGCCTCCTTCATCTCTTTAACAGAAGGTATACCGGCGTCTCTTCGTAAATATCCCCATTTTACTACTTTATATTTTGAGTTGCCGGCAGCCCCGCAGAAACCCTGTTTCCCCTGGTATGGTTTCTCCTTTTCAAGCAGAGCGCCCTTTGTCATGAGATAATCAAAGACACCGCCGTACCAGCCGCCGTCACAGCTCCCTGCATCCCTGCCGTTTCTGTCAGCGGCGCAATCAAGTATAAACTGCTCGGAAACATCGAGAACTCTGTCGTTTTTCATTTTGTAGTTACCTTCGTAAACTGCAGCAGAGGTAAAAGCCCAGCAGCTTCCGCAAATCCCCTGGTACTGAACTGTTGTCATCTGGCTTGCATCTCTCCAGTTGAAAGCAGCAACTGTAATTGAAGGTGCTATTGAAAGAGGGACATTCCTGTCAAGCATAGCCGCCCTGTTGTCTGAATCACGGCGGTTTTGCTCCTCCCGTTTGCGGCGTTCCTCCTCCTGTCGTCTCATCTCTTCCTGGCGTTTGCGGTCACGCTCTTTTTCGATCTCCTTCTCGCGGCGTTTGCGTTCCTCCTCCTGGCGTCTTAGCTCCTCCTGCCGCTTCTTCTCAGCCTGCCTGCGCTCGAACTCCTCTTTTTTTCTTCGGGCGTCCTCTTTTCTTTTAATTTCATCTTCTGAGGGTGGCTTGCTCCCTGTGATTTCTGAAATTTTATATTTCATCATTTCATTCAGTTCAACCCTGAATTTCAGATTTTTTTTCTTTATATCTCCAAGAATATCATTCATCATAGATTTCATCTCTTCAGGACTTCTAACCACATTTTTTTTGTCCTGCTCAAATCTTTTAAGAATATCAGCTTTTGTTGTACGTTGTGCATAGGCTTTTTCTGAGCTGTCGCTAATTAGTATGAAACTGAATAAAAGCAACATAAGTGAAACGGTAATTGCAGGAAAATGCAGTAATGCTCTCTTTTTCATCATTAATTACTCCTTGCGGAATGTTTTTTAAATTATGACTTTGTGACAGATATTTATTATATAACCGTTTTTTATGCAATAAACTATTTAAATTTAAAAAAAATAACGGGTTCCCTGAAGATTAATAAAAAAGCTTTATATCTACTTTGGCAGGAGATTTTTATTTGACATGTCAGTCGGCTCTGACGGATAAAATCAGTTTAAACTTTTACGTAAAATTTCACTTTAATCTGAAAATAATTATTGGAGCATAATATGACTGTAAAAAAAGTAGCAGTACTGGCCGGAGACGGTATCGGGCCGGAGATAATTGCGGAGGCAATCAAGGTTCTTGATAAGATTTCAGCAATATACAAAGTTGAATTTTCTTATAAGCATGCGGACGTAGGCGGAGCAGCTATTGACAACCATGGTGAGGCTCTCCCGGAATCCACCGTAAAAACATGTCAGGAGGCTGATGCGGTACTTTTCGGATCGGTTGGCGGGCCTAAGTGGGAGAAACTCCCCCCTGAGCAGCAGCCCGAAAGAGGAGCCCTTCTTCCTCTGCGCAAAAAATTCAATCTTTACGCGAATCTCCGCCCTGCTATAGTTTTCAAAGAACTTAAGGACGCATCCCCTTTAAAATCTGAAATCATCGGCAACGGCTTTGACATAATGATAATCAGGGAGCTAACAGGCGGAATCTATTTTGGTCAGCCCAAAGGGTATGATCATGATAAAGGTTTTGATACACTGATCTATTCAAGGGATGAGATTGTAAGAATTACAAAAGTCGCATTTGAAACAGCGATGAAGCGTGGTAAAAAAGTAACATCTATAGATAAAGCGAATGTTCTTTCAACATCACTCCTCTGGAGAGAGGTGGTTGAGGAGATCGCAAAAGATTATCCTGAAGTATCATTGAATCACCTCTATGTTGATAATGCGGCTATGCAGCTTGTGCGCAATCCCCGACAGTTTGATGTTATGCTCTGCGATAACATGTTCGGTGATATCCTTTCTGATGAAGCATCAATGATTACAGGATCTCTGGGGATGCTCCCGTCAGCATCACTATCCGATGGAACTTTCGGTCTCTATGAACCTTCAGGGGGGTCTGCACCTGATATAGCAGGGAAAGGTATTGCCAATCCTATAGCGCAGATCCTTTCTGCAGCAATGATGCTGAAATACAGTTTCGGAATGAACGAAGCTTATGATGCAATATTCAAGGCGATTGAAAAGGTGCTTGAACAGGGATACAGAACAGGTGATATCATGTCCCCCGGCAAAAAGCAGGTGGGTACTGCTGAAATGGGTGATTTAATAGTTAAAAATCTGCAGTAAAAAATTAAGCCGGCTTCAGTTGAGCCGGCTTTAATTTATTTTTTCTGCATCTGCTCGGTCATGACCTTTGCTTTTTCGAAAAGAGCTTCCGCTTCTTTAAAATTTCCCCTTCTCATATGGTCCATACCGCTGTTAAACAGATGATCGATCTCTTTGTTACTCATGATACCCTCCTGGATCGTTTTTATAATTATCGGCATAGCTGTTTTTTTAATTAACAAAAATGGTCAAATTGTTTTATTTGTTTATTTTGTATACTTAATATTTTAATGCAAAAATTTTTATTTTAATCCTGATTCTCCCTGATTTACGGGGGAGATGTCTTGAAGCGATGCGATGATCCTGTGGAATCGTGACAGAGGGGGAGGCTAAAATAAATTGACAATTACGATTTAAATAAGAAAGATTTACTTATATTATTCATTTATTCAGGGGGAGATATGCCGGAACAGCAGAGCATTGCTTCATATCATGAAATTATCCGGGAACTGGCTGAAATTGAGTCCAGACTGGAGATGAATATCGATACAACTCTCTGGATCAGTGATCCCCATGGTGCGGGCGAACGATTTGTGTCAATTCTCAAGGGGCGTTTCGGCCTTGTCTGGCGTACGGCTTATGAAGCTCTCCCCAAGACTTTCTCCAATGAGAAACTTGAGCACCTTGACAGAATTATTAAAAAAGAGAAATATATTGAAGCTGAAGATTTTAATATGGAGAGGCAGGATGTAATCTCAGCACTGGTGAATATAATACGCTATAAGGTGCAGAATATACAGGATTTTGACCAGATCCGGGGGAGTTTTAACCGTGATGTTAAGCTCCTTCTCGAAAATCTGATACTGAATTTTCCTGTACCGAATATTGTTTATGAAAATGCGATGGTTGCTGACAAGGTTATATCCTCTCTCTCGAAGATTGTAAAGCAGGTGATATTGGGGCAGCTTATTGTTCTTGGGGATGTCTTTGACAGGGGGGATGAGCCTGACAAGATACTACGCATCCTTTCGCAGAAAGACCTTAAGCCTTTTGTAAAATTTGTCTGGGGGAACCATGATATTCTCTGGATGGGGGCTGCCGCGGGGAACAAGTCGCTTATTGCTGAAGCTCTGAGGATCAGCGTAAGGTACGATAATCTCGATTTTCTGAAAAGACTCGGCATAGATATTTCAAAGCTCACCGCTCTCGCGGAAAAACTCTATCCCGGAAAGATAACAGGAAATTTTAAGGCTAAGCTTGAAGTCTCCAGGAAGATGGAGAAAACCCTTGCGATGATCCAGTTCAAGCTGGAGGAGGAGACTATAAAAAAATATCCGCAGCTTGATATGGACTCCCGCCTTAACCTTGAGAAGCTTGCGGAGCTGATAAAATCAGGGCAGACATCAGGACTTACTGATGCGCATTACCCTACACTGATCCTTGATGATCCCCTGCGCCTTACTGACGAGGAGAGTGAAGTGATCAATGATCTTGTGGAACAGTTTGTAACCAGTAAACAGATCAGGAGACTCATGGAGTACCTTTTCATTGAGGGTAAACTCTATCACATAAACAACTATATAATGAATATACATGCACTTGTGCCCAGTACTGAAGAGGGATATTTTGAGGAACTGTATGGCAAGAAGGGTAAGGAGCTCCTTGATCATATAGAGATTACCATAAAAGATATAGGTTCCAACTATCTCGAAGGGAAGGAGCAGCAGCCTTTCCAGCTTGCGATGATGTTTTACCTCTGGTGCGGTTCAAAATCCCCGCTCTTCGGCAAGGATGCCATGAAGACCTTTGAGCGGTATTTCTACAAAGATAAGGCGACTCATAAAGAGAAAACCCTGTACTGGGGCAGAAATATCCAGAACCCTGATTTCATAAGCAGGCTTATGGATGAGTTCAATGTAGAGAGGATTGTATTCGGGCATACACCCATTGATGTAAGCAAGGGACAGAAGATTGCCACTCCGGACGGCAGAGCTATTAATATAGACGGGGGTTTCTCAGAGGCGTATCTCAGCCGCGGCCACTCTCTGATACAGACGCCGTATTCTCTCTATGCTATAATACTACCTCCGCCTGAAGAGATAATAGATATGCGTAAAAAGAAGGAGCCCAACAGGCTTACTTTTGAAATGATCGACACATTCCCTGAACCTAAGAAAGTCAAAGATACTTATGTGGGGAAACTCCAGATGAAGAGAAGAGAGTTTCTTCTTGATGAGCTGAAAAAGTTCAGGGGGATTGATACAGATTAAGCCAGATGTATGGCTTAATCTTTCACGTAGTTATTTTTTATATAGTCATCGAGAAATCCCTTGGGGTTATCCACTGCCTCGCCGGGGACAGTAAAGCTTTCCAGTTTCATGAGGCGTATACCGTGAAAATAATCGCGGAAGAGTTCATCGCAGAGGTCTCTCACTTTTTTATTCTGTGATTTCGATTTGTCAGAAATTTTTGTAAAAGCATTATCATCGAAATTCAGATATATGCCATGGTCAACGAGGAATTCCTTCTGGAATTTTTTTATCCCATCATCAACAACAAGTTTCTCAAGTACATTTTCAGGATTGTTTATAAGCTCCATGTCAACAGTCAGTTTTTTAACACCGGTTGAAGGGAGCTTCTTCTCGAATTTAATAAGAACTTTTTCGAATACACTTAGAAGCCCTCTTGCCCCGGTTTTTTCGTTGTAAGCTCTTGAGGCAAGTTCCAGGAGGGCTTCATCTGTGAAGTCCAGGTCTATGCCGTAAGCTTTGAAATCCATCTTTTTGCCAAGAACAACAGTGCTGTACCTGTTTTTAAGGATTTTATAAAGACCGTTTACATCGAGTTCATTGAGCACAATATACACCGGCAGACGTCCTACAAACTCTGATTCAAACCCGAACTGAATAAGGTCTTCGGTTTTGAGGTTTTTCAGTATCTCGCGATTCTCCTGTGTGGAAACTTTGCTTTTTTCGAACCCGATGCTCTGCATGTTGAGTCTTTTCCCTATTATTTCATTAAGCCCGGCAAAAGCGCCTGATACAATAAAAAGGATATTCTTTGTGCTGATTTTTTTTCTGGAAACTTTACCCGTTCTCTGGGCTTCCATAGCGGCTTCAACCTGTGAAGCGAGGTCGTGCGGAGTTTTTAAATCTACGTCGGAATCCTCCATAAGTTTAAGGAGATTTCTCTGTACCCCGGTTCTGGATACATCAGGGCCGTGCATATTTCCTGAAGATGCGATTTTGTCTATCTCATCTATGTATATAATTCCGTATTCCGCCCTGGTTACATCTCCATCAGATTCGTGAACAAGTTCCCGTACAAGGTCTTCAACATCACCGCCAACATAGCCTGTTTCACTGAATTTGGTAGCGTCAGCTTTTACAAAAGGTACACCGATCTTTTTAGCAATGAGTTTGATAATATAAGTTTTCCCGACACCGGTGGGCCCGATGAGGAGCATGTTGCTCTTGATGTTTCCGATAATTTTCTGATCTTCAGGGACAGTTTTTTCTATCTTCATTCTGTTGAAGTGTGTGCAGACCTTGGTTGCGATTACCTCAACAGTGGATTCCTGACCTACAACGTACCTGTTAAGGTATTCTTCAAGTTCCTCGGGGAGTATATTGAAATTGATTTCAGATTCATGGACCTTAGTCCCGGGATGATCACCCGCTGATTCCGGTTTCTGCTGGGCCTCCTCTGGATTCATCTTGAGAATCTCTTCAAAAGCCTTTTCATGTTCTGCGGATGGTTTTGTCATTTAATAACCTCTAAAAATTATAAAACTGTTTAATCAGAGTACTTTGCAGCGTCCGTAGTTACACACTGTTTTAATGATACTCTGCAAGCTTTTTACCTAAAATATATCCGGGTCTCCCTGTATCAAATATTTTAAAAAAAATTTAATAAAAAATAAAAAAACCGGTTGACTTATACTACACAAATATATACTATATATTTGTGTAACGGTAATTGTATGAATAGTATAAATAAGAATAAATCAACAAATATATGTCCTGACTGCGGGGGGAGGCTGATTCCTGAGTCAGGGTGTTTCTACTGTCCTCTCTGCGGTTATTCACTCTGCCGCTTATAAATTAAAAAACAAGTGAGAGTTCGATGAATGCATACAGATCAAAAAAGGAAAGTGTTCGTTTATATCAGGGTGGAAGAAAAGAACAGATTCGTCAGCGCCACAGTGGAAAACAGCGTGAAGATGGATTTTCCGGTAAAGCAGAAGGTGTATATGGACAGCTTCTCAGAGAGTTCATGGGTACCCAGGTTGACAGCAGAGGGGTAAAGTTGTATCCGGCTGAAAATCTCATTTAAAAAATATTGAAACTATTTTAAGGCCAGAGCTTCCTCTATAATCTCACCAATTTACCCGAAAATTAAAAAAGCCCGCCGATCATGGGCTCTGCGCTTTGAATATAATAAAAAAAAGCAACAGGTTACAACCAGTTGCTTTTTTTTATTATTGTTTCTACATGCATAAAATTGGATAAATTTTTATGCATCCTCGTTTGTTATCTGCCGAAGGAGGGACTCGAACCCTCATGAGGTTGCCCCCGCCGGATTTTGAGTCCGGTGCGTCTACCAGTTTCACCACTTCGGCTTTA
>DAISJZ010000108.1:0-11263 GCA_036821145.1 Spirochaetota bacterium | reverse complement strand
AACTTGCCGGTTTTTCCGGCAACCCGTAATGTCGGGAGGGCATTACGGGCTGCCGGAGATTTCCGGTAGTCACAAGTTGCCAGGATTATGGGCAGTCCGGCAGCGTAATAAGGAGAAAACCTTCGGGCTCATATGAGCTCCAGCTGCGGCATGATGGCGCGGCTGAAAAACTCGAGCTGTACAAAAATAAAAGAGACAGTTCGAAAAAAAAACCAAGGGAGGGTTAAAATGAGAATCAATCATAACATGAGTGCCATATTTGCGAACAGGCAGATGCAGAATGTAGCTGCAAGATTGGACAAGTCTATTGAAAAGCTCGCGTCAGGTGAAATGATCAACCGCGCAGGCGATGACGCTTCGGGGCTTGCTGTTTCAGAAAAGATGAGAACCCAGATTAATGGTCTCATCCAGGCCGAGAAGAACTCGCAGAACGGGATCTCTTTCATCCAGGTGGCGGAAGGGTCTTTTCAGCAGCTTAACGATATTATGCAGCGTATCAGGTCGCTCGCAGTTCAGTCAGCCAACGGAATTTATTCCAACAGCGACAGGACACAGATACAGGTTGAGGTTTCTCAGCTTATAGATGAGATCGACAGGATTTCGACATCTGCGGAGTTTAACAGGCTGAAGATGCTGACAGGAGCTTTTTCAAGGAAGAGTAAGACTGCCAGCATGTTCTTCCAGGTGGGCGCAAACAGCAACCAGAGGATCCGGGTCTACATTACCACCATGAGTGCTAAGGCCCTGAGCTTAGTGGAAGGGGATAAGAAGAGATCAATTTCCACAGTCGGGCAGGCAAACTCCATGATAGGTTATGTCGATTCAGCTCTTGAAAAACTGAACCGGCAGAGAGCAGATCTCGGTGCCTATTACAACAGGCTCGAGAACACTATCAGGGCTCTTTCACTCTCTTACGAGAACATGATGGCCGCAGACTCAAGGATTCGGGATGTTGATATGGCAGCTGAGATGGTTAATTTTACAAGGGATCAGATTCTTGTTCAGACTGGTACTGCGATGTTGGCTCAGGCGAATTTCAAGCCTCAGCTTATTATGAAACTGGTTGAATGAGGGTCTTCTATGTCTAACGGCCGGGCAGTGCGGCTTGAGACAGCCCTCTCCGGCCCGGGAAACCGGGGAGGGTAAACTTTTTAAAATGGAGGGAGGATTAAGTCCTAAAAGGATACACGGAGGTACATTATGAACGTCATGAATATTGTTGAGAATTTTAACAGTAAGATGACTGGGCAGATTAACAGTAATCAATCAGGGAGGGTTGCGGTTACTGAAAGGGCTGACAGTATACAGCCTGAGAAAGAGGCAGTTAAACCTGAGGATATAAAAATGGCTGTATCAGAGCTAAATAAGCTCGCAGGTAATTTTAATGAAAAGGTCAGGTTTGATCTTGATGATAAAACAAACAGGATAATCATCAAGCTGATAAACAGGGATACCAATGAGGTTGTAAGTGAGATCCCTTCAAAATACTCTATCAGGCTTCTTGAGCATTTTCAGGAGTATATGGGTCTTTTTGTTGATGAATCAAGGTAAAATAATTACCTGATTCCTGTTTTTAAATAACCGGTGCCAGCCGGGGTAAAAATTTGCGAAAAAAATCAATTTTTCCGCCCGTAGAAGTATTATCTCTTCAAAAAATGAATAAAATAATCCGATAATTATTTTTTTTAGATGTGACTTTATGCTTATTGTTTTTTCAAATTATACCGATAAGTTAATCATAAAGGGAATTATGTCTTTATTGAGTAATTCAGGGCTCTTTAAGATTTAACCGGAGGACAATATGCCTGTTACAATGGGTGGAATGGCATCAGGAGTTGATACTGATTCCATAATAAATAAACTGGTAGAGGTTGAATCTCAACCGATAAAACAGCTTCAGAGAGGGAAATATCTTAATAACCAGAAAAAAGAAGCTCTCAAAAAGCTCAGTTCACAGCTTAAGGAACTTGAAGGGAAGGCGCGGGATCTCTATGGATTCAGGGCCTCTTATGATGAGAAAAAAGCTGTATCCTCCGATACCACAGTAATTGAAGCCACAGCTTCAAAACAGGCAGATTCCGGTTCAAACAGAGTAGAAGTCCTCCAGCTGGCGTCCTATCATAAAATTACAACAGACGCTATTGAATATGAAAAGAAACTCCCTTCCGGTAAATTCAGTATTACTGTAAACGGAATTGAAAAGAAGATTAATTTCAGAGGGGGAGGCCTGAAATCTTTAAATGAGGCAATCCGTGAAGAGGCGGATGAAATTGTTGCAACGGATTATATAAGTACAGACGGCACGAAATATGTTATATCTTTAACATCAAAGGTTCCCGGTAAAAAAGGGGAGATCGGAGTTAAAGGTTCTGAAGAGCTTCTCAAGGCTGCGGGGCTAATTAATGGGGAAAAGATCAAGAGTAAGGATGACTTCCCTGTTGTATTCGACAGGAAGTTTTTCTCCTCATATTCCGGTGATAAAAAGCCGGAAGATCAGGACGGAACAATAGATGTTGGTAAAGAGGGTAAAGAGGTTACTGTAAAAGGTGAACTGTGGCAGGAGTATGAACTCCCCTTTAAAGCTGATATAAAAAAAGAGACAATACTTAAGTTCAGCTTTACATACTCAAAAGAGGAGGAGGAGAAAGTTCCGCTGAAAGTGGAAACCGGGCCTGAAGATGAAATTAATGTAAAAGGTATTAAACTCAAAAGCTACAATATTTCCAGAATAAGGCCTCTTTCAAAGAAAGAGGAGAAAAAATTTGATTCCGCGCTGGGAATCGGTATTATTTCATCAGAAGACGGCAAGCGTTTAGAGAAAATTTATCCCATAGAAAAAGATGCTGCTAAAAACCAGGAGATACCTGTTGGGCGCGATTTTGAAGGGAAACAGGCCCTTAAGCTTGTGCTTTACTGCAGTGACGGAAGTGCCGTGTTCATTGAGCCGGTATTATCCACCCCGATAAAAGCTAAGGGTGATTTTGAATTAAAGAATACAATTGCAAATGCTGAAAATGCAAAGCTTAAGGTAGAGGGGCTTGAAATAGAAAGGGATAGGAATGAAGGGCTCAATGATGTAATAAAAGGAGTTACTCTTAACCTTAAAAGAAAATCAGAGTATCCTGTTGAACTGAAAGTCTCACCGGATCTTGATAAACCTGTACAGAAGATAAAAGATTTTGTTGAAACATATAATAAGTATCTGGAGCTTCACAAAGCTCTCACTAAAGCTGTAAAGGTTGAAAAACCGGGCGAGTCAGAGAAGCTTCAGGAGAGCGGACTTTTTATGGGTGATATGGCATTAGTCAGGCTTGAGAATTCTTTAAAGACTACAATAGGCGCAAGTTACCCTGCCAGGGTGGAGAAGCCTGTTAAGATGTTTAATCAGATGGGGGTCTCAACAGGGAGGGTTAATTCAAGCTGGGAGTCTATTAAAGAGGGTAAACTTATAGTTGAAGAGGATGAACTGAGAAGAGTAATCGTGGAGAACCCTGACGGGGTGAAGGAGTTTTTCGGTTCTGACATTGACGGTGATAATAAGACTGATAACGGGATGGCATACACACTTGTTAAAACTCTTAATCCGTATATCTCTTCAGGGAAAAATATTATTGAATCAAAAATTGACTTTGAAGATAATTCAATAAAAATGGCAAATGAAAGAATTACAAGACAGGAACTCCACATCAAACAGTTTGAGGAAAAACTGCGCAAGAAATTTGCTGTAATGGAAAGATCAATTTCCGGCGCGAAAGCCCAGCAGAGCTGGATGAAAAATCAGATGGGCGGCGGTGGCGGCCAGAGTGAGCAGTAGTTTTTTTTAATCGATCAGTATAATCAGGGGATTTCCTGCAAGCGCGGGAATGATTTTACTACAGTTCCCGTAATTTCTGGAGGAATAAATGGAAGTTAGAATTAATAATTATCCGGTTGAGATAATGCTTGAAAATGAAAAAACAGCGAAGGATGTGGTCATTGCTATTGGTGACTGGATAAATCAGAAGAATCTGATATTCATCGGTGTTGATATTGATGGTGAACATTACAATGTTGATGAAGTTCCTGAAACTGCTGTTGAAAATATAAAAATGATTAACTGCCTGGTCCAGTCCAGGGCGGATGTCGTTTATGATACTGTGAATGAAGCAATCGTATACTGTGAAAGGGTTATGGACTTTTTACACCATCTTGAAGATGAACCAATGGACAGTGATGAACTTGAAGATGTTATCTCCGGCATGGAGTGGCTGCAGGAGGTTTTTGCAACTGTTTCAGCTCTTCTCCGGATCGATATGAAAGAGGTGAAGTTCAGGGATGCAACTGCTGCTGAGTACCTTGGCCTTCTTGAAAAAATGAAACATAATGTGGTGACTTTTCTTTCCGAGATGAAAGAGGATGGAGAGGTGGATATTGATGATTCACTTTTTCTGAACCTGAGAGAGATCCTCGGGATATTTCTTGTAAGCGAGGAGATGAAGCGGCTTGTAATTGAGAGCATAGATTCCCCTGACGTTCTTATTGTTTCATTAAAGGAGATACAGAAACAGCTTCCTCAGCAGAAGGAGATTCTTGAAAAAGCAGCGGTTTCATACCAGACAGGGAATGACAGTCAGGGGATGGACCAGCTTTTTCAGTTTATAGATTTTATGTTCGGGTACACAAGAACATGTTACCAGATAGCCCCTGTATTTGACGTCAACCTGGCGGAGATTGTAATTGACGATATATCTCTTGATGAGAAAAACCGTGAACTTCAGACAATGCTTAACGAAACACTTGAGATCATGGAAAGCAATGATATGATCAGTCTTGCGGATATCCTGGAATATGAAATAAAGGAACTTATGGAGAACCTTGAGCAGTATATTGATCTCCTGCTTAAGAGAGTTGTCAGTTGATAATCCCCAATCAATGACATTTAAAATTCAGTTTCCCGCAAATTCTTATTGAAAAAATAGCATATTGGAGAATACTCGCAGATGGGCATGAAACAGTAGCCCATCTGAATCCAGGCCCCCGCACCCCCGGAGGGGGCAAAGCAGAATCCTTGCCCCCTCCGGGGGTGCGGGGGCTGTTGCTGCGAATATTACCGGGGGATGTGACATTTATAAAACTCAATTATAGCAGATTACGATTGAATTAGAACATCAAATTGTCATTTCGAAGAAGCGTCAGCGACTGAGAAATCTATCTTTTAACTATAATTTTTTAGATTTCTCACATACGTTCGAAATGACATTACCCTAATCATTTCGTAAACCGCTTTAGTCAGTTTTAATTATTAAAAATTCGGTATGATTTCGGAGTATTATAAAATCTATGACAGAAAAAAAAGAAAAGAAACTCTGGGGCGGGAGATTTGACCGGGGTTCATCCGATATAACAGAGCGGATATCCAAATCAGTACATTTTGATTCACGGATGTACAGGCAGGACATCCGCGGTTCAATTGCTCACGCCAGGATGCTGGAGAAGATGGGTATACTCAGTTCAGGTGAGTTGAATGATATTATTAAAGGTTTGGAAAAGATCAGGGGGGAGATCGATGAAGGTGAATTTGAGTTCCTCTCCTCCCGCGAAGATATTCACATGAATATAGAGGCTGCGCTCACAGAAAGGATTGGTGATGCGGGAAAGCGGCTCCACACAGGGAGATCCCGCAATGACCAGGTTGCAGTTGACATAAGGATGTATATAATTGATCAGGCATCGGAGATTGATACTTTACTCGTAAGGTTTCTGAATGAAGTTGTTGTTCTTGCTGAAAAGAATATCGATGTAATTATGCCGGGTTATACGCACATGCAGGTGGCCCAGCCTGTGCGTTTCAGCCATCACATGCTGGCATATGCGTGGCAGCTTCTGCGTGACAGGAAAAGACTTGCTGCGGCAGTTGAGGCCTGCAGCAGTCTACCTCTCGGTTCCGGAGCGCTTTCAGGCGTGAATTATATGAACGACAGGGAGTTTTTGAAAAATGAACTGAAGTTCAATGATATAGTGATGAACTCCATGGATGCAGTGAGTGACAGGGACTTCGCTCTTGATTTTCTTTATTTTGCGGCAGTGCTGGGAACCCATCTTTCAAGGTTCTGCGAAGAGCTTGTGCTCTGGTCTACTGCTGAGTTCAACTTTATAAGGCTTGCGGATACAGTAACAACAGGATCGTCAATAATGCCGCAGAAAAGAAATCCCGATGTTGCTGAGCTTATCCGGGGAAAATCCGGGAGGCTTTACGGCAACCTTGTGGCTCTCCTCACAATACTTAAAGGCCTCCCCATGACATACAACAGGGATATGCAGGAGGACAAAGAGCCCCTCTTTGATTCAATTGATACAGTTAAACTTTCACTTGAAGGTATGATTGAAATGATCTCATCAATGGAGATAAACAGGGAACGCATGAAAGAGGGGGTCTACAGAAATTTCTCAACGGCAACGGACCTTGCTGATTACCTTGTTAAAAAGGGCGTTCCATTCAGGGAGTCACATGAGATATCCGGGAAGATTGTTAGATATTGTGAGACTGAAAAGAGGGATTTTTTCAATCTTTCACATGATGAACTGAGAGTGTTTTCTCCACTGATTGATGAAGAGATAAAAGAGATACTGGATCCTGAGAAAGCTACAGAGCGGAAGCTGTCAATGGGGAGCACATCAACTGATTCAGTATCGAAGCAGATTGATATAATTAAAAAAATGATTCTATAGGTTTCCATGCGTCGCGGAAAGAGTTTAACAGCCTCTGTTTTCTTTTTTATTCTCGCCTCAGTTACGGTGCTGATGTTTATTGACGGGTATATAAGTTCCTACTCATCAGCATATATTACAGACAGGCTGGAGGAGCTTCCTTTTAATAAGTGCGGTCTCCTGCTTGGAACAAGTAAGTACAGGGCTGAGGGGGGGATAAACCCTTTCTTTGCGAAACGGCTTGATGCCGCGGCTGACTTGTATAAAGCAGGTAAGATCGATTGTATTATAGCAAGCGGTGATAACAGCATGAAAAACTATAACGAGCCCAGGGCGATGCTTCAGGGGCTTAAAGAAAGGGGTATACCTGCTGATAAGATCCATCCCGATTTCGCGGGATTCAGGACTCTGGACTCTGTAGTGAGAGCGCGGGAGATTTTTGATCAGAGTTCTATTACTGTAATATCACAGAAATTTCATAATGAAAGAGCAGTTTATATCGGCCGGAAATGGGGAATTGATGTAACAGGGTATAATGCCATGGACTGGGAAGATGCTGATGGAATTCCTGTGAGGTTTCGTGAAGTCTTCGCAAGATTGAAAGCATTCATTGATGTTAACCTCACCGGTGAACAGCCTAAGTTTCTTGGTGAAAAGATTAGAATTGATTAATTTTTGCGTACAACTATGTTGGCATAATCTGCAACAGCACGGCTTTTTGTTTTATCTGAGTCTGTAAGTAATGCCACCATCACAGGATTGGCCGATGGCGCTTTCCCGAAATATTTTTTATAATCAGAAACAACATTTCTTTTAAAAGATATCCATTTGCCCAGGTCTCTCACTCCTGATGCAACTACAATATATCTCCCGTCATACAGTGTTACTCCAGACTGAACTTTTTTTCTTGGTATGACAGTGCCCACCGGGAGAGTTGAACTCCATACATATTTGATCCAGTTCATCGGCTGATGTTTCCAGCCTACGAGGGGGATCTTTTTTCGTTGAAATAATACATATATCCCTGCAGCTGAATCCCTTCTGCTTGACCGTGCTTCATTTCCATTTGCAGGAATCCGATGAACTCTCCACTCCCAGGTAATTACAGGATAATTGAATATATTCCATTTATTATTAACAACTTTTCCGATCTGAATTGAAAGAGCCGGATTTTTCTCCGTAGAGGCGCGCAGAAATTTTTTTCCGTTTTCTGAAAGAATATAGTATTCCTCCCAGGGATTATCAGATGACTCCATGTTTTTCCACTCTTTAAAAAAGGAATCCCCTGATTTGTTGAAATCCTCTATTACGATGCTTTCAGGTTCTGAGAAAAGGTTGATTGAATTTCCCGGAATAAAGGGCAGAATTAGAAGAAATATCATCAATATGACGGCTCTTTTCAGGCGCATATATCCCCCTATAAAATGGTTTACAAGTTATTAAACAAATATTTCATTGCTTTTGTCTATTACTAAAATAATCGAAAAACTTCTCCCGGACTATAATATGTTTAATGAAAATGACAGGCCCTCTTTTTTCAAACGGTATTATTTTATGTTTAAAAGCGAATTTATCTATAGGCGTTCATTTATAAAGCGATTCGCGTCAATCGGGGGCCGCCCTATGGTATGGGGAGTGTGGAATGTTGTGGTGTACGGCCCTAATATTCATATCGGGAAAAATGTTGTAATGGTGGGAGCTGACGGATGCAGGACTACATTGACAACAGTGGCTTTCGGAGGTACTGAGGGGAGTATAAAGATAGGGGACAATGTTCTTGTGATGAACGGTGTAAGGGTAAGCAGCGCCAATGAAATTATTATCGGTGATGACTGTATGCTTGCAAACTTCTGTTATATTATGGATGCTGACTGGCATGATATATATGATCGCACATCATCTCCCGGAAAGACTGCCCCTGTAATACTTGAAAGGGGAGTGTGGATCGGAGATTCAGCCATTATATGTAAAGGTGTGAGGATAGGGGAGAATTCTATTGTGGGGGCGGGTTCTGTTGTAAGAAAGGATGTACCTCCCAATGTTGTTGTTATAGGTAATCCGGCAAAAATTGTGAAACACCTTGATCCCGGTAAAGTTATTACAATGAAAAAAATTTATGAAAAAGATCTGAAAGAGCTGAGGAACTGAAAGTGAAGATATGCCTTTTGTGCTACAGGGGCAACCCCTATTCCGGCGGCCAGGGGATATACCTGAAATATATTGCTGAGGAGCTGGTTCGCCAGGGGCATGAAGTGCATGCTGTTGTGGGGCCGCCGTCACCGGGTGAGATGAAAGGCGTTATTACTCATTTCATTCCCAATAACGAATACTATGTGAAAAAGAAGTTCAATATAATAAACCGTGAATCACCATTTGATATATTTAATCCGATCAATGCTTATGAATGGCTTCACAGCAGGCTCGGTGCTTTCCCGGAGATAAGCTCCTTCGGCTATAGAGCTTTTTTCCTTCTGCGTAAACTTCATGCTGAATATAAATTTGATATTATTCATGATAACCAGTCTCTGAATTACGGCCTTCTGCTGATGAAGGCGCTGGGTATACCTGTAGTAGCCACGATCCATCATCCGTTAACTGTTGACCTCCGGAATGTAATAGAGCGTGCTCCATCCTTTTACAGGAAGTTCCGCGGGGTTATGTTCTACCCAACACTGATGCAGACAATCGTTTCAAAGAGGCTGGACCATATAATAACCGTGTCTGAAGATTCAAAAAAGATGAACAATGCTGATTTCGGTGTGCCTCTGAACCTGCAGACTGTTGTGTACAACGGCATTGACCGGAATATATTTAAACCCCTTAAAGTGAAGAAGAATAAAAGAGACATTATCTTTGTGGGGAATATCGAGGATGGAAAGAAGGGATTTGTATATCTTCTTAAGGCTATGACCCTTGTTAAATCCGATGTGCGGGTTGTTGTTGTTGATGGCGGAGCTCCGCACCGGCTTGTGACCAACAGACTTATTGATAAATTGGGACTTAGGAAAAAAATACATTTCGCGGGTACTGCCTCCACTGAAGACCTTGTTAAGCTATATTCACAGTCAGCCATAGCAATAGTTCCATCTGTGTATGAGGGATTCGGGTTCCCCGCAGGCGAGGCAATGGCCTGCGGAGTGCCTGTTGTCTCCAGTGACGGGGGAGCGCTCCCTGAGGTTGTGGGTGACGCCGGGATAGTTGTCCCTGCCCGTGACCATGAAGCCCTTGCTGAAGCTATAGATACTCTCATAAATGACGAAAAGATGATGAAGAGGTTTTCGAAGGCCGGGCTCGAGAGAATTGAAAAGCTTTTTAACTGGGAGAGCGCGGTGGAGCAGATGATTGAAGTTTACGGCCGTCTTTGCAGATAGTATTGCATTTATTTTTTTGTTTGTTGTTATCTGATATAAGTTAAATTATTTTATCAAAAGGTATAAAAAAGAACATCAAGGCGGGCTGATGGAATTCCTGGTTAATTTTCTGATGTATTTCGGATTTTTTTTCCTCGTAATAATAGGCCTTGGACAGATTTTTCAGCAGCAGAAGAAAGAAAAGATTAATTACCTGTTTATCCTGTCTTTCTGGGGACAGGGATTATTCGTCCTCATGGTGTCGCTTTATACTTCAGCATTGTATCCTCATCTTTACTGGATGATTATAATACTCATACCTGTTGCATTCCTTTTTACACCGCTCCTTATTATGCGTTATATCTGGCTTCTGTCCTTCAGGTATACGTTAAAGAGTAAGTATTTTATAATGTTCATTCCGGCAGCAGCTTCATTGTTTTATTGTATATATGGATTGTTCCCTTCGGCGGGTCCGGAACTGGCAGGATACATCAGACCCATAGTGTATACTGACCGGGAATTCCTGAATATCCCGGGTTACTGGAAGGGGATCTATTTTCTCATGAGTGCGGCCAAGCTTTATCTGTCGCTGTCAATTGCTGTAATGCTTGTAAATTATTATGGTCTCTGGAAGAAGGGTATCCCCTCTGAAGGAATAGCCCTGCTTCGTATAGGTTATACTTTTGCCCTACTGATGTGCATGAATGTATTCATCTCTTTCCTTGGAGATTTTATTTCAATAGAATTCGTAAAGATAAATATGGCAATTGGTAATGTCTTTATCTACAGTGTATATATTGTATCGCAGAGACATGCGGATTACAACAGGATGTTGAGGATTGTAATTCATAAAGCGAAATACGCTAAATCATATATCAGGGGGGTTGATATAGATTCGGTGATGGAGAGGCTCTATGAAATCATGGAGCTTGAGAAGGCATTCGCTGACGAGGATATAAGCCTTAAATCAGTGGCGAATGAACTCGGCGTGACAACCCATCAGCTCTCACAGATCCTTAATGAAAAGATTAAAAAAAATTTCAATACATTCG
This sequence comes from Spirochaetota bacterium, assembly GCA_036821145.1. GTDB lineage: Bacteria > Spirochaetota > UBA4802 > UBA4802 > UBA5550 > UBA5550. Next base: position 174 of record DAISJZ010000108.1, on the reverse strand, counting down.
TCAATGAGTACAGGATTAATGAAGCAAAACAGCTCCTTGTTGATGAACCTGAACGGACTATTCTCTCAGTAAGCGTGGCAGTGGGATTCAATTCATATGTTACCTTTGTTACAACATTCTCGAAAATGGTGGGAATATCCCCCAGCCAGTACAGGAAAGATCATATATAAAAAA
>DAISJZ010000107.1:8118-11840 GCA_036821145.1 Spirochaetota bacterium | reverse complement strand
GAATGCGGAGCCTGTTCATTTGTCTGCCCCACATGTTCATGTTTTAATATAGAGGATCACAACAGGTTTGACGGATCAACTGACAGGCTGAGGGAGTGGGATTCATGCTCATTTGAAGGCTATACTAAAATGGCAGGCGATCATAATCCGCGTCACCCTGTTGAAGACAGAAGAAATAAAAGGTTTTTCTGCAAGCTTTCATATTCTCAGTCAAAGAAATACCTGAGGCCGGGATGTGTCGGTTGCGGAAGATGCCAGTGGGTATGCCCCGGCGATATAGGTTTGCCGAATGTTGTTACATACATCAGACGGGAAATAACAGAGTAGGTGATTATCATGAGCAATATGGATAATAAAATAGTAACATTACCTGAAATAGCAACAATTGAAGAGATAAAAGAAGAGATACAGGATGTCAGAACATTCTATATTAAATTCGATAATCCCGAAGTTCAGAAAAATTTTAAATGGAAGTCAGGACAGATTGTAATGCTCACAATCTTCGGAGCGGGCGAGGCTGCATTTTCACTCCCGGGCGCGCCGGAGAATGACAGGTTCCATCTTTCAATCAAAAGAGTCGGTAAAGTGACATCAGCACTGTTTGAACTTGAGCCGGGTGACAAAGTCGGGATAAGAGGGCCCTTCGGTAACGGGTTCCCCTTTGCTGAACTTAAAGGGAAAAACCTTATATATGTTGCCGGCGGTATCGGGCTCATCCCGCTGCGGTCATCCATTGTGCATGCGCTTCAGCACAGGGAGGATTTCGGAAGGATTATAGTTCTTCTCGGCGCAAGGACTCCCCAGGATCTGATGTACCAGTATAACATTGAAGAGTGGCTGAAAATCCCGGGTTTTGAGTGTTATGTTACAGTGGATCAGGCAACAGATGACTGGAAAGGTGAAACAGGTTTTGTTCACACACTTCTTGATAAGGCCAATGTCCCTGTTGACAACACCGTGGCATTTGTCTGCGGCCCTCCGATAATGTTTAATTCCGTAATCGGTGAACTTATGAAGAGGGGGTTAAGGGAGGATAATATCCTGTCAACTCTTGAAAGGCATATGAAGTGCGGAATAGGGAAATGTCAGCATTGTGCTATAGGCAGAACCCTTGTGTGTACAGACGGTCCTGTTTATACATATAAACAGATTAAAACTCTGGGTGAAGAGATCTGATGAATACTCTACTGTCAGACATAAAGAATACTGTCAGCCATAACTGCTGTCTGGTCGGCATGGGCAATTTCCTTAAAAGCGATGACGCTGTGGGATTGTACATAATAGAATCAGTGAAGAAAGCTGTGGGTGACAGGGAGGGTATCTATAATGTTGAAGATGTTATAGAAGCCTATGTCTTCAAAATTGCTGAACTTGATTGCGATAGCGTTGTTGTTATTGATGCAGTTAAGGCGGATGCGGAAACAGGTTCTATAATTTTCGGAAGACTTGAAGATGAATTTGAAGAGCTTGGCGGGACTCTCTCTACTCACAAGCTGGCTCTCAAAATGTCAGGCAGAATTTTCAGCGAGCATAATAAGGTTACTTATTTACTTGGAGTTGTTGTTGATAATACGGATTTCGGCGCAGATCTTTCACAGACAGTGAGAGAGACCGCTGATGTTTTAATAAAGCTTATCATTGATGCGTTAAATTGTGAAAAAGGAGTTGGTAAATGAATACTGACATTTACGGAAACCTGTTTACAGCAATGGCCATCCTTGCCGCATCTGCGGTTGTTTCTCCCATAGCGGCAGGAGCAAAAAGGAAAATGGCGGGCTGGATAAATTTTATAATGGTAACAATTGCAGCTATATTTCTCCTTCATATAAGTTATGCGGTTATTTTTAAAGCTGCTCCACAGGGTTCTACAATAATTTCCTTCGGACCTGTTGGAATTTATTTCCTTGTGGACAGCTTTTCCGCTTTTTTTATCGCAATTGTTTCTTTTATGGCTGTTATGAGTTCATTCTACTCCATAGAGTATATGGACCACTACCATGATTATAGTCTGAGCGGATTTTATTTTAATCTGCCGGTTTTTATTCTCGGCATGATTGCCCTGCTGACAGTTGATGACCTTACAATAGGTTTTACCATCGCATGGCAGCTTATGACAATAGCGTCATACTTCCTGATAAAATTTGAATTCAGGGAGAAGAATGTTGTATATGGAGCAAACAAATATCTTGTACTTATGGAACTTGCATGGGCTCTTATAGTGGGAGCAACTTTCCTTGTAAGTGGTTCAGCTATTGGTGATTCACTCCATGCTATAACAAATAATCTCGGGCATACTTCGCCTGTAATGATGTATGCAGTGTACGGGCTAATCCTTGTGGGTTTCGGTTTCAAGGCAGGTATGTTCCCCTTCGGACAGCTCTGGCTGCCGGATGCTCACTCAATAGCGCCGTCACCTATAAGCGCACTTCTTTCCGGGGTTATGCTGAAGACCGGTATATATGGGATAATGAGGACATTCTTCTGGATGATACCTCACGGTGAAGGTGTACATTTCAACGGTTTTATCTGGGGTTCTATAATTGCCACATTCGGTGTTGTAACGCTCTTCGTCGGCACAGTACAGTCTATGAAACAGAGTGATTCCAAGAGGCTTCTTGCTTACAGTTCAATCGGTCAGCTTGGATATATTATATTTGCAATCGGAGCAGCACTTGTGCTTTTCAACACTGAGAGCCAGTACATGAAACTTCTTGCACTTGTAGTAATAATCGGGGCACTCTACCATGTGATTAATCACGCGGTATTCAAGGGACTTCTCTTCCTTGTGAGCGGAAGTGTGCTTTATACCACCGGTACAAAGGATCTGAATAAGTTAGGCGGACTGATCAATTTTATGCCGGTAACTGCAGTTGTTGCAGGTATTGCTTCTCTTTCAATTGCCGGTGTTCCTCCATTCAGCGGATTCGCGAGCAAGTGGACAATTATTTCATCAACTGTTCTTGCAGGGAGCGGAGTGACTTTTCTTGTGATTTTCGGTATTATCGCACTCTTCACAAGCGCAGTTACTTTATCCTGTTATGTGAAATTCTTCGGAATGACATTTACCTCGACAGGTACAGAATGGACAGTTGAAAAAGATATTAAAGAAGTGCCTTTTATGATGCTTGCGCCAAAAGTAGTTCTTACTGCGCTTTGCATAATTCAGGGACTTCTCCCATTCGTATATTATAATGTAATAATTGAAGTGTTCCGTAATTCCAGTATATCAACTCTGACATCTGCGTTCAGGCATGCGGAACTTAATAATCATATATTCAGTTCAATGAATGGTATTACATTTAAGGTCCCTGCCATGACATCAGCAGTTTCATCTGCGGCAGTTCCTGTTGTTATACTGATTGTTGTAGCCATTGCTTTTGTAATAGCAAAACTTTTTAAAAGCTCCGGCGGTTCAGAGGAGAGAGAAGCTCCAACCTGGCTCTGCGGTTATGCTGAACTGAATAACCTTAACAGGTATCCGGATAGAAGCATGTTCGCGTCACTGAAGGGTTTCCTCTGGTGGACCGGCGGAAACGTGAAGAAGTGATGGAATGGAAAAATAGGTGAGAGGTTGGATATGAACTCATTGGAAAAAGTTTTAAAAACATTACAGGATAAATTCGGCGCAAGTATTACAGGGCATGCTTCTCCGCTCCCCACAAGGCTTTTTATAAATATTAAAGCTGAAAAGGTGAGAGAGATTTCAAATGAAGTTGTAGCTC
>DAISJZ010000107.1:0-8018 GCA_036821145.1 Spirochaetota bacterium | reverse complement strand
ATGGTAATTGTCGGCGGAGTCAGAAGAGATATTACTCCGGAAATCGGTGAGGATATTCTGAAAGTCTGTGCAAAAGTTGAAGAGGAAGTAAAAATAATACATAAATCAATTACGGGTGACACTGCATTACACAAAAGGACAAAAGGTGTAGGTTATCTTTCAAAAGAAGAGGCTATCAAATGGAGTCTGGTCGGTCCTGTTGCGCGGGCAAGAGGAATCGACATTGATGTAAGAAGGGACCATCCGTATGCCGCCTACAGCGAACTCCAGTTCAACGTACCGGTAGTAGATACCTGCGATGTCTGGGGAACGCTTGTAGTCCGGCTTCTTGAAATCTATGAATCAATAAGTCTTATACGTCAGATTATAGCAAAAATGCCGAAAGGTGAAATACTCACTGAACTGAGCGAGGAAATACCTCCGCTTAAACACGGGATCTCTGTTGTTGAAGCTCCAAGGGGTGAATCAGTGCACTTTGTAATAACAGGTGAGGAGAACAGGCCTGACAGGTGGCGTGTCCGCGCCCCGACCTACCCGAATCTCCAGGCTATACCTGCGATGCTCCTTAATGATCAGTTCGCGGATTTTCCGATTATTGTCGGAAGCATTGACCCCTGTTTTTCATGCACAGACAGGGTGGAAGTTGTGAACATAACTTCCGGCAGGAAACGGGTTATGAGTAAGTCTGAAATTGAATTTATATCACGCGGGAACATGTGAGGAAGGTAGATTATGGATATAGTATACATTGTTGTTAATATAATAATATTCCTTGCTTTCGCCCCTCTATTCGAAGGGATAGTGAGAAAGCTTACGGCAAAGGTGCAGTCAAGACAGGGCCCCCCTGTAATACAGCCTTATTATGATTTAATAAAGCTTCTTGGTAAAGAGAACTTTATAGTGGGGAACTGGGTTTTTAAGCTTGCTCCGCTTATGTCATTCGCTGCAATCCTTTCGGTAATCTGTTTTGTGCCGCTGGGGTATACAGCAAATTTTCTGACACAGTACGCTGATGTAATCACAATAATCTATCTCCTTACAATGGGTGGAGTATCAATACTTCTCGGAGCTCTATCAAGCAGGAATACTTTTGCAATGATGGGCGCGAGTCGGGAGATGGTTACAATGATTATGGTTGAGCCGGTACTTGCAATGACGTTTTTTGTCGGAGCAGTAAAGGTGAAAAGCCTCGGTATCGATGCAACTATTTTCAGTGTAATGAACACCGGGTATTCATGGGCAGTGCTGCTTATGATGGTGCTTTATCTCATGGCACTCCAGGCATTTGTGGGTAAACAGCCATTTGATATAGCTGAAGCTGAGCAGGAGATACTTGAAGGTCCATTCATTGAATACAGCGGGCCAAACTACGCTCTCTTTAAATATTCAATGATGCTGAAACAGATGTTCTATGCGTCACTCTTTGTAATGGTCTTTGTACCATTTCTTTACACAGGTGTATACGCTCTCGATATAGCGATTCAACTTTGTGAGATAGCACTGGTTTATGTTGTTATAGCCCTTGTGGGTGCTACAAACCCCAGGTTAAGGATAGACCAGGCTGTAAAATATTATGCGGTACTGATAGTTCTGGCGCTCAGCGCGGTTGGACTCTCTGTGTACGGCATATAACGGATAGGAGGCGATTATGTGGCTTACAAGTAAAATCAAACAGGTTTTAATGGTTATAAAACCGGGCGTGGTCACTCTGAACTATCCGTTCGAGAAGAGGCCTGTTCCGGAAAATTTCAGGGGGGCGCCATACTGGGATCACGAGAAATGTATCGGATGCGGCGGATGTGCAAATCACTGTCCGGCAAGAACAATACTGGTGCGTGATATCTGTCAGGAGATCCGTGTAATGGTATATGACGGTTCAAGATGTACATATTGCGGAAGATGCGCCGATGTGTGCCCTGAAAACGCGATTACCATGACTGACAGGTATGAGCTTGCAACTGACGACAGACAGGATCTCAATGAAAGCATGGAACTCTTTATGCTCACATGTCAGAGATGCGGAAGATGCTACGATATGGAGAATGTCAACATGATCGACAGGATGGATCTCCAGGGTTACAGATATGATAATATTGAAGCAAGGGCTTTTATCAGAAAAACAACAGACAGGTTTGACCCTGAAATGCTGAAAAAGACTGCTGAATATAAAAGACCTTCAAAGATAGGAGAATAGGTATGTTTGAAAATCTGTCAAAAAAACTATTCGGTAAATCACTATGGCTCTATCACTGCAACACCGGTGCGTGTAACGGATGTGATATTGAGATACTCAACGTACTGACTCCGTATTATGACGTTGAAAGATTCGGCATGAAGCTTGTTGCTTCTCCCCGACATGCTGATGTAATGCTCCTTTCCGGGGCTGTTACAAGGCCTACACTGCCTCTTGTGAAGAAAGCATATGACGCGCTGCCCAACCCGAAACTTGTTTTCGGTGTTGGTTCATGCGCCACTGGCGGCGGCTGCTGGTTCGACTCCTATAATGTGACAGGCGGTGCGGCTGGAGTTGTTCCTGTGAACTATTTCATACCGGGCTGTCCTCCAAGACCTGAGGCTATAATCTATGCCGTAGCTCTCGCTCTTGGACTTGTTGATAAACAGGTTGCCCCTGTGGAACTCAAGCAGATGGAGTTCCCGATAGATGTTTATGAAAGAAACAAGGCCTGGGAAGAGAGAAATACAATTTATCAGCTGATTCAGGACTGATGGGGAGGTAAGAGATGGTAGCAAAAAAAATACTTCTGGTGGACGATGACAAAGATCTTGTCACTACTCTGTCACAGGCGCTCGTATATAATAACTTTTATGTTGTTGAAGCCTATAGTGCTGCAGAGGGGCTTAAAAAAGTTCTCTCTGAGAAGCCCGATCTCGTGATATTTGACGTAATGATGGAGACTGATACCGCGGGTTTTGAAGCTGTGTATCAGATCCGCAGCAAAAGGGATACTTCAAAGTATAAAGAAGTTAAGGATGTCCCTATTATAATGCTTACAGCGATAAACCAGGTGACAAATTCACGTTTTTCGCTTAATGCAGAACAGAGTTTTTTGCCCAGTATCAATGATTTTCTCACAAAACCTATAGATATAGATGAGCTTATTGAGAAGATCAACAGGTACATATAAGCCAAAAAAAATTATTTTGGTTGATAAAATTAGTGTAATCATTGATTTTATCAACCATACTCTTTATAATGAGAAACGGTGAAAGGGCCCCAAATGGAAAAAAAAATCTTAATCATTGATGATGAAGACATAGTCCTTAAAAGCTGCATAAGAATACTCCGTAATGATACATATAAGATAGACACAGCCTATTCCGGAGAGGAAGGCCTTGCAAAAATTGATCAGGAAAAATATGACCTGGTCATTACCGATCTTATGATGCCCGGGATGAGCGGTATGGATGTCCTGAGGAATGTCAAGGATCGTAAACTCGATCTCACCGTTGTCATTTTCACGGGTTATGCAACAGCAGAAACCGCCCGTGAAGCTCTTAAAATGGGCGCTTTTGATTATATACCCAAACCTTTCACTCCTGAAGAATTCAGGGATGTTGTTCAGAATGCCATAAAATCTGGAGAAGGGAACGAGACAACAATGCTGGACCTCATGGCAATTGTGTCGCATGAACTGAAAAGCCCGGTTGCCGTTGTTCATACCACAGCCCAGACCCTGGCGAAAGGATATTTCGGAAACCTCGAACCGAAACAGAAAGAGATTCTTGAAACAATCATCAGAAACTGCCAGTACCTTGAGGATATTATCAGGAGCTACATTGACTTATCCAAAATGGAGCTTGATGATATTGAAGCTCTTAAACAGAAAGTAAATTTAGTTGATGATGTTATAAAAAACGTAATTGATATACCGGAATATTCCTCAAACATGAAGAATATGGAACTGGTCACTGATTTTAAAATGCACCCGGTTATACAGGGTGATCCTAATCTTCTTCAGATAGTTGTAACAAATCTTGTGAATAACGCGATAAAGTATGGAAGAGAGAACACACAGATAAAAGTATCTGTATCCGGGCAGGATGGTAACGCGTTGTTCTCCATATATAATGAAGGTGTAGGTATTTCTAAAGAGGATATAGAGACAAAACTATTCAGTAAATTCGGAAGATTAAGGCAGAAGGGTACAGAGGGGGTAAAAGGGTCAGGACTCGGTCTTTATATCTGTAAAAAAATAATCGAGAAGCATAATGGTAAAATGTGGGCGGAATCAGTAGTCGGAGAATATGTTAATTTCTTTTTTACACTCCCTGTGAGATAAATACTTTTTTTTATTTTTTTTGCAAAAAGTATTGATTAAATTTTGTATATAAATCACTAATTAAGAGTATAATTAATATTTAAAGGGAGCAGTTTATGAAAAACAGAAGAAGAGGACCCGATTTTGTAGTAAAAGTCATAAACTGGATATCAGGGATTTCATGGGGCATCCTGATTACAATTTTTTTATTTCTTATAATATCAAATCCTACGTCAAAGGGGATGTCAGTAAGCAGGCCTTCGTTAAAAGCTACTTCAACAGCATGGATGTCCAACGCTATTTACGCATTTCTTATTTTTCTTATATTGCTGAGCATCGCGGGAATTGTGTTCAATATGACCCGAATGAAGCGTAAAACTGACAGGATGAAACTGACTTTTTTCTTTTCAGGGATTTTAGCTGTAATAGGTCTGATAATTATTAATATCACATAAAACTCTTTAATCCTGAAAAATTACAAAAAGCCTCTTTTAAAACAAGGGGCTTTTTTTATTGCATTATATTGAGGTTATTAACCATTGATATTATATAAATATGAAATATGAACTGTTTATGAGGCATATAATTGCAGAAGAAACTGAATATGATAGAAGAATGGTTTGAAAAATATACGAAATCATTTATTCTTGATTCTGAAGAACTACAGAAAAATATTGAACTGAAAAAGAATCATTCTTTAAGGGTACGGGATGAAATTGTATATCTTGCAGAAAAAAGCGGTATGTCAGAAGATGATACAGCTCTTGCTGAAATAACTGCTATTCTGCATGACACAGGGAGATTTGAACAATATGATAAATTCAGGACTTTTTCGGACAGACATTCTGTAAATCATGCTGAACTGGGCGTTAGAATAATACAGGAACAGAATCTTCTCAGCAGTTTTGATTCAGAATCTGAAAATATTATTTTAAAAAGCATTCTTTATCATAACAGGCAATCTCTCCCCGAAAATGAAAACCACAGGGTTCTTTATTTCGCAAAACTTTTACGTGATGCGGATAAGCTTGATATCTGGAAAGTAGTGCTTGATTATTATTCAGAAAGAGAACTGGTGAAGAATAAAACAATTGAACTCGATCTCCCTGATACGGCCGGGATTTCGCCTGAAGTTTTTCATGAAATAATGAATCACCGGATAGTGAATATGGCGCATGTGCAAAACCTTAATGATTTTAAGGTGCTGCAGGCCGGATGGGTCTTTGACCTTAATTTTAAGCCATCGTTTGAAAGAATCATTGCAAGAGAGTATATATCACGTTTAAAATCAGAGCTTCCCCGGGATGATAACGTAACTGCTGTATTTAACGAAGTGGAAAACTATCTTCACAAAATGAGCGCCTCTTTTTAATTATAAAACATTAATAATTCCTGAAGATACTTTTTAGTGTAAAGAAATGAATTATATACTCCCGCCGCCTTCGGCGGCGGGAGTAATGGAGTATTTATTGTATAAAATACGTTAAATAATAAATACTGGTAATAAATAAAATTTTTTAAATATTGTGTTGACATTTACGATATGTTTCTATAAATAGAAACATATCGGTGTTAGTGATGAATTTAATAAATAATATAATATACTGGTGGCGGCAGGGAATAGAAATAATTTTCCCCGTTTCCTGATTTTAAAATAAAGGGAAGAGGGGCTCCCGCTTCCCTGAAATATCACAATATCAACGGCTGCGGGACTGATGCAGCCGTTTTTTATTATTGGAGGTAAAATGTTTCCGGATTTAAACAGACTTAAAAAACTCAGTGAGAAATATAGCAGGATTCCTCTCTACAGAGAGATGAATATAAGCATGTTCGATTTTCTTTCAATTATCAGTTCATTAAAAGATGAGGAGAACTTTATTTTCCTGGAAAGTTCTGACAGTACCAGCAGGGCGGGGAGATTTTCATATCTCTGTTTTAACCCTGTGTCATCGGTAACTGCTTATAGTGATCATGTCATTGTCAGTCATAGCGGTATTGAATCAAGAACAGAGGAGGATCTGTTCACCTTCCTTAAAAGGGAGAGTGCAAAATACAGTTCGCCGGATATAGAGGGATTTGGAGATTTTAATGGAGGGTTTACCGGCTATATAAGTTATGAAGCTGTAAACCATACAGGTATCCTGAGAAGAAAAATTAAATCAGGGAATCTCCGGCCCGTGGCTGAACTTCTTCTGATAGATGATTTCATTGTGTACGACAATGTGCTGAGAAAATTTTTCGCTTCAACTCCGGTCTATACTGACAGAGGTGAGCTTAACACTGAAGTGCAAAGGGCTTCAGAAAGGCTTGATGAAATTGAGGATTTTATTATAAACCTGATCAGCAGCTCAAAAATCAGCTTTCTCCCTTCAAGGCCCGTTGATATTAGAATGGAATACAGTGATTCAGACAGTTCATTTCTGCAAAAGGTCGGTGCTGTTAAAGAGGGGATCTGTTCAGGCGAGATAATCCAGGGTGTAATAAGCCGCAGGATGTCTGTGAAAAACAGAATAAACCCTTTCAGCTTTTATCTGAAACTCAGGGATGTTAATCCTTCTCCGTATATGTACTTCCTTAAATTCGGGGAGAGGTTCATTACCGGCTGCTCTCCTGAAACTCATCTCCGGATGAAAGGCAACAGGATGCTTCTGAAACCTATAGCAGGCACAGCGCCAATACCTGAGAAAAGAAATGACAGGAAGCTCGGCCGGAAAAATCTGCTGCGGGATCAGAAGGAGCGTGCTGAGCACCTCATGCTGGTAGATCTTGCGAGAAATGATCTGAGCCGTATTGCAGCGAAAGGTACAGTTTCAGTTGCGGAGTTTATGAAGGTTGAGGATTTCTCACATGTAATGCATATTGTATCCAGCGTTAAAGGGACTATGCGGGACGGGCTCACTGCTGTTGATGCATTCCGGGAGACTTTCCCCGCAGGTACTGTATCAGGTGCACCAAAAGTCCGTGCAATAGAGATTATAGACGACCTCGAAGAACATGAGAGATGGGCTTATGCAGGGGCTGTGGGATACTTCGGTTATAACAGGTCATGCGATACATGTATAACTCTCCGTACAGCATATTTTGACGGTGATGAGGTTTTCACACAGGGGGGCGCAGGGGTTGTATTTGACAGCGTTCCTCAGAATGAGCTCAATGAGATAAACCATAAACTCAGGGCATTGACAACAAGTATGGGATACGCGGTATAGAGGTTTGAAATGATTTTACTTGTAGATAATTACGATTCATTCACATATAATGTGGTTCATTCTCTGGAAAGGCTTGGAGAGGAGGTAGAGGTTATCCGCAATGATCATGATTTCAATTCAATTGATTTCAAAAGATACAATGCAGTAATAATATCTCCGGGCCCGTCCAATCCGGATAATGCAGGGATAACTCTTGATGTAATAGAAAAAAATCCGGGCCTGCCTCTTCTGGGAATTTGTCTTGGTATGCAGGCTATTGTTCAGAGTTTCGGAGGAAAAATTGTACGTGCTCCAGGTATTATTCATGGCAAGCAGGATACAATTTCACATACCGGTGAAGGGCTGTTTCATGGCGTACCTCAGAAATTCAGGGCAGTACGCTATCATTCGCTCTGTGCTGAGAAAGAGAGCTTTCCGGAAACACTGGATATAGAGGCTTTTTCGTCGGACGGAGTAATACAGGGGATAAAACATAAAAGTAAAAAGATTTTCGGAATTCAGTTTCATCCGGAATCATATATGACTGAAT
>DAISJZ010000106.1:2636-12131 GCA_036821145.1 Spirochaetota bacterium | reverse complement strand
ATAAAAAAAGGCATCCTGAAAGGATGCCTTTGATAATATATTTTGTGACTTAAAATTACATGAAATTATACTGCATACCCACTGCGACAACCCATGATTCTTTGTGGTACTTCATGTCATATTTGGTTTCAGGAGTAATTGTTGGTATACCTGTCGGTATTCCATTATTAACAACAGCTCCATTTTTCCTTTCAAGATCAGGATATATATTCCTCATAAAACCTACAGTAAACTTGGTTTTATCATTGGGGTATATTGAAAAACCGGTACCAATATTAATACATTCATTTTTATAAAGTGCATCACTTGTCTGATTTTCCGGCTGGTTGATGTAATCCCATACGACTCCACCTGTCCATGCAACATTCTGCATGAATTTCCACTCAAATCCTGTGCCAATCTCATAGGAGTGAGTCTTTTCTGTAAGATTTACCCTGTTACCGGCTGAGTCAAGTTTCTCCATTTTCATCCATTTGGAAAAATAATAAATACCTGAAACCATAACCTTAAAATTATCAGTTACATTATACTCTGCTCCAAGGTTTAACTTTGCTGGGAGGTCAAACCTGAATTTACCACCGTCAGTGTTTCCATTAGCTTTTGAGACTCTTTGCTGATAGGAAAGATCAGTTTTAACATCAACTGTATATTCAAGCTTTGTGGGGCTTTCAAGAGATATACCTATATTGAGATTCTCGGTTGGTTTTATATCAGTTCCCACTATACCTGCAAGTCCGTCAGCTGTTAACTCTACATCAAGGAGTTTGACATCAATACCATTGTTGCCACCCCTTACGAATGTAGCAATACTTCTCTTCATCATGCTTATATATCTTGCACCAAGAGATACTGATACCATATCACTAAGCCTGTATGAACCACCTACAGAAGGAGCAATACCCATTGACTTTTGATCAACATTAATTCCACCAGCAAGTTTCGAACTTGTTAATTTAGTTAACATTGCTCCATCTGGTGTACCTGCAGCCATTAAAGCCATTTCAGCATTTGTAAAAATCGCCGTAGTACTACCTATGATATTTTCACCAAGACTACCGGAAGTATTGCCGTATAGTCCGCTTGTCGCGGCCATTCTTACTGCTTCATTTACAGAAGGTAACCCATTAGCATAAGACAAACTTCCGCCTCCGCAGAGAATATTCACCGCACCAAAAGCTGCCCAGTTATCCTGTTTATATACAAGATATCCGTTAGGCACGAGGGGACTTGCCTTATGTGATTCATAATCTGTTGGACCGGGATAAGCGCTGTCTACTTCAGCACCGTAATAATTAAGGATTGTCTGATTTGAAACGTTGACATAGAGACCATCTTTCATAAATGCTGTACCTGCAGGGTTGTATGCAGCAGCATCTGCGCTGTCAGTTACTGCAAGTCTGTTCGGGCCTGCAATCCACTCAGCACTTAAGTCTGTGAGATAATCGTAGTGACTTGCGAAAAGATTTCCTGCTGCTAAAGTTACAAGAACCATCGCAGGGAAAAGTGTTTTAAAAACCTTCATTCAAAAAACCTCCAGATTCATAAATGTTTAAATTTTTTATATATATGCCGTTACATTAAGTCCGGACTGTTTTTTGTCAATAACTGCCGGTTATCCGGTTTTTTCGAGAATAGTTTTGCCATTTTGACTACGTAATAGAGTCGGCATAATGTTTATATGAATACCGGCATTATTTAAAGAACATTATTCTCAATAATTCACATAAATCTTATAAATATTATAATATCTTTATAAATGAACAGCATTCTCTCAGAATCGTTAATCAAAATGATACTGCGACTTAACCTGAGGTTTAATTATAATTAAAACATAAAAATTTTATTAGTTTTTCAGATAAAAAATTTTTATGTTTTTTTAATTTTTTTTATGAATCTTAATATAAACTTGAAGTTTTTATAAGAAACCTGCGGTCTTTAAGACTTCGCAGGTTTCTTGTACTTGCAGGAGATGAAACTTGAGGCAGAGAAAAATCAGAATAAACCGGTAATTTTACCATCATCAGTAATGTCAATTGAAAGGGCAGCCGGTTTCTTCGGAAGTCCGGGCATAATCATGATATCACCTGTATGCACAACAAGAAAACCGGCACCGGCAGAAAGAGTCACGTCGCCGACTGAAATTTTAAATCCTGTCGGACGGTTCATCAGTGTGGCATCATCCGATAATGAATATTGTGTTTTTGCCATACATATAGGTAGGTTACCGTACCCTTTTTCTGTGAGATAATCGATCATCCTGAGAGCCTGCTTGGAGTAAAGCACACCATCAGCTCCATAAATTTCTACGGCTACAGTGGATATTTTTGCTTTTATTGACATATCTGTATCATACAGAAACCTGAAATTGGATTTCTTCTTTTTATCAATAATCGCTACAACCTTCTGCGCCATATCAATTCCGCCCTCTCCCCCTTTTTCCCATACTTCAGAAAGAGAACACTCAGCTTTCATTGATGCACAAAATTCAATAATAGTATCAAGCTCCTCCTGCGTGTCGTCAGGGAACCTGTTGACAGCAACCACAACCGGAAGGCCGAACTTTCTAATATTTTCAATATGCTTTTTAAGATTTGCAAGCCCTGATTTAACAGCACCTACATTCTCACCCTTAAGGTACTGTTTGGCAACCCCTCCATGCATCTTGAGAGCCCTTGCTGTTGCAACAAGTACAACGCAGTCAGGCTTAATCCCTGCGTACCTGCACTTTATATCCAGAAACTTTTCCGCGCCGAGATCTGCTCCGAATCCCGCCTCTGTGACAACATATTCTGAAAGGGCCATTGCCATTTTAGTCGCAAGAACAGAATTGCATCCATGAGCTATATTGGCAAAAGGGCCGCCATGTATTATTGCAGGTGTATTCTCAAGGGTCTGCACAAGATTAGGCTTGATCGCATCTTTAAGAAGAGCGGCCATTGAACCCTGAAGTCCAAGGTCAGCCACTGATACAGGCTCACCTTTTCTGTTTTCACCGATAATTATATGGCCCAGTCTTTTCTTTAAATCAGCAATGCTTTCAGAAAGACAGAGTATTGCCATAACCTCAGATGCCACAGTGATCATGAATCCCCCTTCACGAGGTATGCCATGAGCATGGCCGCCGAGACCAACAACAATATGGCGAAGCGCCCTGTCATTTATATCAACAACCCTTTTCCAGTATATTTTGGTAGGGTCAATATCAAGTTCATTGCCATGCTTCATATGATTATCAATCCCAGCGGCAAGGAGATTATGAGCAGCGCCAATTGCATGTATGTCGCCAGTAAAATGCAGGTTTATATCCTCCATAGGTACAACCTGAGAATGTCCTCCCCCTGCGGCACCCCCCTTAACACCGAAACACGGGCCGAGGGACGGCTCCCTTAAAGCGATTGTGCAGTGCTTACCTATCTGATTCATTGCCTGGGCAAGGCCGATTGTTGTTGTTGATTTCCCTTCACCTGCCGGAGTAGGGGTTATCGCAGTTACAAGAATCAGCTTCCCCTTCAGCGGTTTATTTTTCAGAACATCAAGGCTTATCTTGGCTTTATGCTTGCCGTAATATTCAATATCATCCTCTGTCAACCCGAGCTTTGCCCCGATCTCCCTGATGTGAATCATATTAGCTTCGTGAGCTATCTCAATATCACTTTTCATTACTTTCTGTTTTGCCATATTTCTCCTCTTCAGTCAGACTTTTATTTTCCGACATTTTATGCTTAATAATTTTTTCAGCCTTAAACTTCCTCTTTGAGTATTACCAGCAGAAGGAGCGCCCCGGTTATATAGGCACACATGCCGATTATAAACGTAAAGGAAAAACCATATGATACATTAAGGAACAGAGCCAGGGTCGTTGCAATAGTTCCGGCAGCGCCGCTTATAGCATACATTAATGTCGCATACTCCTTTGTAATATCCTTCTTTATTTTTTCCATAGCCTTTGGAAACGGTATTCCCATCATTACTGAGAGCGGGACCATTACGGCAATTCCTGCAGCAAGCCGCACATTAAATGAGGATGCTGCGAAATATTGAAAATAATAATCAAGGCAAAGATTATACATTAAAATTACTGCGGGAATTGCAAAAACAACCGCATGAACCCACTTCTTTCGCCATCCACCGCTTGCAAGGCTCCCTACTCCGCTGAAAAAAAGAAGTGCTCCAAGGGTAATAATCACAGAGTACGTTGGTATACCGATAAACCTCTGCATAAACTGCATCAGTACAATCTCCACAAGCATATAACCGAAGCCCACAGAAATAAAAAAGAGTGTGTGATTGAAAAGAGCAAGCTTATGAGATGAATACCTGACGACAATCAGTATCATAACAGGTATAAAAATAATAAGAGAGAGCAGCCCCACAGTTTTAAGAAGCCTGATTACCTCTTTCTTTTCCTTATAAACATTAAAGGGGAAAGGCATATTATCACGGACAGGTGATATATCCATATCATAGCAGTAATCAGTTTTATCCAGAAGCGCCATATAACGGATTTTATCAGGTTCCGAAATATTTTTTTTCAGAATATATTTACCGTTTTTATAATTCCATACAGTGCTTACAAAATCAAAACCCTTAGTTATCTGCTGTCCGGGATAAATATTATATAGTGAATTAACAAACTCCCTGTCGCTATAGTTATCAATATGACGGAGAATGTCTTTTTCAAAATCATCAATCCAGTAGAAATCCGGGAGCTGCACAGGCGGAGATTTGATTTGCCCCCTGATAATATCATTTACAAAGCCATTAATGTTCTCACCCGGAAAGGCAAGAATATTCCTCTCTGACACAAGAGGTGACGGTTTCTTCAGGAGATGTTCCATGAGAATCTTCATATTAATTGCTGTTTCCTCATCAGTGAAGGGAACACGCTTTATAAAAACGGATCTTACTCCAGGCTTATCATAATTCCAGTAATCCCATTTATATACAATAATATGATTTTCCGGATTTTCAACACCTGTTTCCCGAAGAGCTGCAGTAATGGTGTTAATGAATTTATAGAAAGCCCATTCAGAACGTGTACTCCATAACACCTCTTCATATACAAGAAGCCCTCGATCAGTAAGTTTAGAGAGCATCTCCTTTATCCCTTCAACAGTATGCAGGTATTCCGGTGCAAGTGTACACACAGCTCCATGTTCCGCGTGATTATTCATATGGGTAATCATATCATATGTTTCATCAGTTGCCTTGAGGTATGCCCGCCCCTCTGTCCGGAATATTTCAGTATCCTTATAAGCCCGGCCCGATAATTCATAGTATAATCCCGACATCATTGTTTTATGAATTACCGGATTAAATTCAACACCTGTTATGCGTGTTTTCCCGGGAAGCCATTTAAGGGAATTCACTATGCCGTCTGCAGATGCACCCATTATAAACACATTGGCATCCCGCATATAGGCCGGAAACCTTATATCCTGCGGATCGCCTCTGTCACCATAATGTACCCGGTCATAAAACGCACCATTATTGATATAGTAAAAATCCGCATCCGTTTTGGTAATATACTCAACCCGGCCGATGAGATTATCCTCCGAAAAAAGAAAAGTGTATTCAGCGAGTCTGTCAGTATAAATTTTAAGGTTTTTTTCGGATGCCAGCAACGGTTTATAATTAACACTCAAATCCATCACAAAAGGATAATATTCTGTTTTATTAATTATATTTTTTGCCATTAGTTCTTTGCAGGGCTCATCGGTTTTGAGAATCATTTTGCCGGGGACCAGATCGTCTTTATATACTTCATCAAGTATTTTTTTAGAAACAGGACTTGTTACGTATGGAAGAACCTTACTGTTATAATCATCAGCATTAATCTCCCGGGGGATACTTAAATTTATATTAAGGAGCCACAAAACGAACCCGATACCTGCTGCCGGTATTAAAACTCCTGCAATCTTTATAATCATTTTTTTTGCAACAGACATCTGGATAATTAAAAACACAAGGGGAAGTACTGAGAGTATCAGTAGAGTACTCTCTGATTTAAACATTGATACCGCGATTATCGGGTATATTACACCGGCTGCGGAAGCTGTTAAATCAACAAAATATATCTTGTGTGAATCAGCCCTGGAAAAAACAGAGGAGACAATTACCGACCCGGCAACAAAAGGTATAATAAGAAGCCACGGGAAAGTAAAATTATCAAGACGCACTATGCTGAAATATGAAAGGCCGATGGAGACAAAAAACACCAGTGACCAGACGGAAAGCACAATAATCCTGTTCAGCCTGAGCATGTAAAAACTGATAAGCCCCCCGAAGGCTATACCGAACATGGCTATGGAGATGATTGTTGTCGCATGAAGATAATTTGAAACAATCATCAGAAGATGAAAAAGGATCGCCTCCAGTGATATGATACAAAAAGGGAATATCAATACTGCAAAAAAATTAACAAAGGCCTCCCTTGAAAACCGGTAATTCGGCATATAAAGTATAATCCTCCAGAAGTTTACATATATAAAATCAGCACTACAGATACCGAGACTATTTAAAAAAGAAAGAGTTTTAAAGGGAAACTTAACTTAATAATTAAAATGCATAATAATCATTATTATTGACATAAAATAAGCAGGCTATTTAACTATGACAGCATCTATCACCGGTCTATTTTAAATCAACTTTTTTTTAAAGGATGAATATATGTTCATTCAATTAAAAATGCAGCAATCTTCTATTCCGGTTTTAGAGCAAAGCAGGTAAGAGCAAATTACCTTAAAATGAATAATGAACTGAAAATAACAGGGAACAGAATCAATGAATAAAGACCTTGTAAAAAAACTGGCGGAACTGCTTAAAAAAAGGAAACTGAAGAATGAACTCCGGATCATGGAAGTTTGCGGAACTCACACTGCTGAATTTTTCAGGACAGGAGTAAAGGATCTTTTCCCCGAAGGGCTCACACTTATAGACGGGCCGGGATGTCCTGTCTGTGTAACCCCGAACTCTTTCCTTGACCTTGCGATAACTATAGCGAAAGATTATAACGTAATTCTTGCGACTTTCGGCGACATGATTAAAGTTCCCTCATCATACAGCTCCCTGGCAAAAGAGAAAGCTGAGGGCATGGATGTGAGGATTGTCTACTCACCCCTTGATGCCATAAAACTTGCCGCTGACAATCCGGAACGGGAAGTAATATTTTTGAGCGTAG
Organism: Spirochaetota bacterium; assembly: GCA_036821145.1. Taxonomy (GTDB): domain Bacteria; phylum Spirochaetota; class UBA4802; order UBA4802; family UBA5550; genus UBA5550. The sequence goes on along the minus strand of DAISJZ010000106.1, from coordinate 4,951 downwards.
GTTTTGAGACAACCGCCCCATCTGAAGCTATCGCAATCATGGAGGCGGAAAAGCAGGGGATCAGAAATTTCTCGCTGCTTTCCTGCAACAAGCTGACACCACCTGCGGTTGAAGCTCTTATTAACGCTGACGAAGTGAGGATCGACGGATTTATTGTTCCCGGGCATGTAAGCGCGATAATCGGAAGAGAGCCATGGGATTTTATAGCGACTAAATACGGCAAGCCCGGAGTAATCGCCGGCTTTGAAGCCTATGACCTTATAACAGGCGTTTTATCACTGATTGACCTCCTTGAAAAAAACGAAAAGGCTGTAAAAAACGGATACCCCCTGGTTGTTAAAGAAAACGGCAATGTGCATGCAAAAAAAATCATTCAGCAGGTTTTTGATATAACATCATCAGTGTGGAGAGGGATTGGAGAGATCCCGGAGAGCGGATTAAAAATAAAGGAACAGTATGCCGCCTATAATGCTGAGCAGAAGTTCCCCGCAACTCCTCCCCCTGTAAAGGAACATCCCGGCTGCCGGTGCGGCGACCTCCTGCGCGGAGTGATAACTCCTCCTGAATGCCCGCTTTTCGGAAAAGTATGCACCCCCGAAAATGCCGTGGGCCCATGCATGGTCTCTTCGGAAGGGCCATGCTCAGCTTATTTCAAATACTGGAGAAGATAATGACCAAAAAGATACTCCCGGGCCACGGAAGCGGCGGAAAACTGATGAATGACATGATCTCCGGCATGATTAAGGAGATTCTCGGCAGGGACTCTATACAGATAGATGATTCCGCAGTGCTTGATATCGGAAGCGGAAAAATCGCCTTCACCACAGACTCATACACTGTAACACCGATATTCTTCCCCGGCGGAGATATCGGAAAACTTGCTGTAAACGGAACAGTGAATGACCTTGCGGTTATGGGAGCCACACCGGAATATATTTCATGCGCCCTGATCCTTGAAGAGGGATTCGGATTTGATGAATTTGAAAAAATTCTGATATCCATGAAGGAGTCTGCTGATTATTCCGGCATAAAAATTGTAACCGGGGACACAAAAGTTGTTCCAAATGGAAAAGGTGACAGGATTTATATTAATACATCAGGTATAGGAGTTTTCAGGAAACCGGTTCAGCGTAAACCGATTGAGAAGGGCGATAAAATAATACTTAGCGGAACTGCCGGGGATCACGGGATAACGATAATGTCCCTGCGTAATAACCTGAGTTTTTCAAGCGCTCTGAAATCTGACTGCGCCCCACTTAACAGGATGATAGAAACTATAACAGATAAATTCCCTGAGAGCATTAAATTTATGCGGGATGCCACCAGGGGGGGAGTTGCCTCAGTAATGAACGAAATCACTGCGGGCATGAATTTCTCCGCGAAGCTCATTGAAGAGGATATACCTGTTGCAGAGGAGGTAAAGGGGATCTGCGGATTACTGGGCCTTGATCCTCTCTATGTTGCCAATGAAGGAAAGATTATAATAATTGCAGATGCCGCATCAGCAGAGGGTATAACCACGGAGCTGAAAAATTCTGAATACGGAAAAAATGCTGCAATTATTGGTGAAATAGATTCAGTCTATCCCGGCAAAGTCTATGTGGAGACATTTATCGGAGGGAAGAGGCTCCTTCCGTTACTAATAGAGGAACAGCTGCCGAGGATCTGCTGAGAAAAAGTTCCGGGAACGTTATCGTATATTGAAAAACAGATTTTTCACCCGGAAGAATAAAGATAGTTTGCAATGACAGTTTAATCTGATGTCATTTCGAACGAATGTGAGAAATCTCTAATTTAATTTTAAAATAGGTTTCTCAGTCGCTATAGTTTTTTTGATATAAGAGGTTGCTATATTTATTTAATTATAAATTGCTATAGTCACATATGAATAATAATTCCAAATTTTATGTATACATATTAGCAAACAAAAACAACAAAGTTCTCTATATTGGGGTAACCAATAATTTACATAGAAGACTTTATGAACACAAAAATAAACTTATTGAAGGTTTTACAGAAAAATATAATGTAAACAAACTCATATATTTTGAAGAAACTGAAAACATTAAAAGCGCTATTCTAAGAGAAAAAGAAATCAAGAAATGGCGTAGAGAAAAAAAAGAGAATTTAATAAACACAATTAATTCTGAATGGAAAGATCTAAGTGATGACTGGATGTAAAATAGAAAAGAGATTTCTCACCCGAAGAATTGAAGAGGGTTCGAAATGACATCGCAACAATTATTAGAAGGAGAACAATATGTGCCTTGCAATACCTATGACAATAACAAGATTTGAAGGGAACTATGCCATAG
>DAISJZ010000106.1:0-2536 GCA_036821145.1 Spirochaetota bacterium | reverse complement strand
ATGTGCCTTGCAATACCTATGACAATAACAAGATTTGAAGGGAACTATGCCATAGCATCAGCCAATGGAGTTGAAACCACAGTTAATTACGCGATGATGCCCGATCTCAAAGAGAATGATAAAGTCCTTGTACACGCAGGATTTGTTATAGAGAAACTCGACGAGGAACAGGCCCGTGAGATTGAAGAAACCTGGAAAGAGTATTACGAGGTAATGGAGAAAGAGGATAGAAAAAATTCCGCTGTATAGAATAGTGCTGAAATTTCTATGATGAGGCTATACGCGAAATTATATCTCTAAGTTCATCAAAATTATAAGGCTTTTTAAGTACTGCTGTAAATCCGTAATCCATGAAATTCGACATTACCGGATCATGGGAATAGCCGCTTGAGACAATACCTGTGACTCCGGGATCAATTTTACGCATCTCCCGGAAAGTTTCAAGCCCCCCTGCCCCGCCCTTTATAGTAAGGTCAAGCACCACAAATTTAAACGAGCCCCCGGACTCAATCTCCTTCCTGAAAAGCTCAACAGCGCTTTCGCCTTCTGCGGCAGAGACAACATCAAATCCGAAAGAACTGAGCAGTTCCTCCCCAACCATGCGGATCATCTCATCATCATCCATCAGCAGAACTTTACCGGAAAAACAGGTTTCATCGATACACCTGTTTTCGGACAAAGCAGGTTCCACATTTGCAGCAGGAAGCACAAATCTGAAAACAGCCCCGGTGCTGCTGTTGAAAGCGGAAATTCCTCCGCCATGTTTTCTCACAACAGAATAGGCAACGGAGAGCCCCAATCCGGAACCATCACTCTTAGTTGTAAAGAAGGGATCAAAAATTCTGGTCAGAACATCTCCATCAATACCCGGACCCTGGTCTTCAATGGTGACCTCAACAAACTCCCCCTCGGGCAGACTATAAGGATTCTCCCGGCCGAGAATTATATTCGCAGCAGAAATTTTTATCTCCCCTCCCCCCTGCATCGCCTGAACTGCATTAAGAAGAATATTATTTACCACCTGCGAAACCTGTGTTTCATCCGCTTCAATAAACTTCAGGTCAGGAGCAAATGTTCTGCTGCATGTTATCCTTGTGCCGCTGAGAATAAAATCTGCTGACAGATTCAGCATATCAGTCAATGAAATAATACGTTTAACAGGCTCCCCGCCTTTAGCAAATGTGAGGAGCTGTTCGGCAAGACCGCGCGCTTTAAGTGCTGTAGATTCCGCATCATCAAGATATTTTATTGCACTGCTTTCAGGCCCTGAAAGAGATTTTTTACCCAGGGCTATACATCCCAACATCCCTGTAAAAAAATTATTTATATCATGGGCAATCCCTCCGGCAAAGATCCCTAAGGATTCCAGCTTGGATGAGTTTATGATATGCTCTTTCATCTTTTTAAGTTCAGTTACATCATCTATAATTAAAACATGGCCGTAAACCGCTCCCCACTCAATCCGCAATGGAGCAGCCCTTAATGTGATATCCCTTTTTTCATCCGGGAACTCCATTACAGCAGAGTTATAAAGATCATAATAAACAATGCCGTTCAGAAAATCCCTGTCTGACAGGTTTACCGGAATACTGCCGGGAAGCTTCAGCTTCAGTATATCCTGCAGATTTTTCCCGAGAGCCCTGTCCGGATCAAGCCGCAGTATTGCAGCCGCCCTGTCATTGATTAGTTTTATGCTGAATGAAGTATCAACTTCAATAATCCCCTGCGTTATACTTTTTATGGTTGCCGAAAGTTTGTCCTTCTCACGGTGAAGAGAGCTGTTTATCTCCATAATTTCGCTCTGAACCGCAGCCATCTCCTGGTTCATACTCTCTATCTCTTCATACTGCGCTTCAAGTTCCTCGTACTGGCTATGGATCTCCTCAGCCTTACGGGCCTCCTCCTCCGCCTGTTCTTTAATAATTTCAGCCTGCTGCCTTGTAAGAAGATCAAACTGCTCAATTTCAGGGATATTCTGGTAAGAAAGATAAGCCACAATGGAAATCATCAGTATACTGTATATTTCACGGGAGCTCATAACGCCATGGTTCACCACTCCATCTGTATAAGTGTAAAAGGGCATCGGCACTCCCATATGCCAGGCGAACAGATAAAAAAAGATAATACTCAGCAGAACCGAAAAGATCATTATCCGATATAAACGTTTATTATAAAGAAACTGGAAAGCAATGAGGTTTGCCGCAAGGAGCCAGTTTATATGGTTACACTGCGCCGCGTAGAGCCAGTTTATATTGAATCCGTAGTTAAACCTTGCAATAACAGGAATGAGAAACATTATTACAGCAACTGCTACCGCGTAAAACCTGATATCAGCGCGTCTTTTTCTCCTCCTGTAAAGCCTGTAGGCAAAAAAAACCGCAAGAGTATACAAAAACACTGTGGGGAGTAGTATCCGCAAACCGTGACCCGCAAGAGCCTGAAAGATAAAACCTATTGCTGACGTAAGCGCAGTTACCCCGATAAAGATCTTCGCACCGCGGATCTCAAGTATCTCCATGGAGGAGTAATCTATGCC
>DAISJZ010000105.1:10523-12240 GCA_036821145.1 Spirochaetota bacterium | reverse complement strand
ACTTTAACATTTATTTTATGGTTTACCATATATTAATTGGTAAACCAATTGTCAATAAAAATAGTATTGGAAAACCAAAAAAAGTTAAAAAAAATAATTTTTTTTAAAAAAAGCAGGGATTCAGCGAGGCTTATAAAGGGGTTGTAGAAACAATTATATTTTACTGTTTTTGTCATCCGGTTTTACCACAAGGGTATTTCTTCGTTGCGATTAGGGCATGCTACATTTCAATTCGTGGAGTAAGCAGGGTGTTCTGATAAAGCTGGCCAAATACCTGAATCTCCTGATTAAATCAGCTGTATGAGATACCGGCATTCCGTTGTCACTTCAGCCGGTATGACAAAGAAATTACTTTTAGTCAGCCCCAGTTCTCAATATTTTTCTTTAATTATAAAGAAACTTTGCAATAGGCCTGCAAATAATCATTTTCTCGAATGCGGAAATCAGAAAAAATGTGGAAGGTATGAATACTGGTATTCCAGCTGCCTGAACTGAATTTTTTATAGAATTATTGCCGGCGGTTTTTTTAAGATTATTTAATGTTTCAGCTCAATCGTAAACTTTTATTTTCAGATGATTCATGTAATACTGCTACATGACACCTGAAAAGTTTTCAATTCCCACCACAACCATCACCAGGTGAAAAGCAGCCCCTGCAATGATAAATATATGAAAGATTTCATGAAAACCGAACCTGTCAGGAATCGGGTTCGGGCGCTTGATGGCGTAGATAACAGCTCCGGCTGTATAGGAAAGCCCCCCGGCTGTGAGGAAAAAAAGGACATCTCCGGGCATAACAGATACCAGCCTGCTTATGGGGATCACCACTATCCATCCCATGATTAGATAGATTGCAGTTCCTATTATTCGGGGCGCTTTAATGAAGAAGAGCTTGAATATTATACCTGAGAAAACCAGTGACCATTGAGCGATGAGTATACCCCATCGCATCCACCCGTCAAGGTAGAGGTAGCACATCGGTGTGTATGTGCCGGCAATGAGAAGAAATATTGCTGAGTGGTCAAGTTTTCTCCAGATTGATGTGTCATTCTCCGACTTTTTATTTGAATGATAGAGGAAGCTTGCTGTAAAGAGGAGAATGGCTGATATTCCGTATATGAGTGAAACAGCCTGCAGAGCAGCATCCCCCCTTGACATATAAGCAATGATTGCGGTTCCGGCAATCATCACAGGTATGGCTGCGCCGTGGGTATAGGCTGACACTTTCTCTTTCTTCAAGAATACCATGATTACTTCTCCATCTATAAAAAAGTTAAATTATAGCAGCTGACGATTGAATTAGTCCTTTCGGGTCATTGCGAGGAGCGATAGCGACGTGGCAATCTGTTCAGATTATAAACAATTTATTGTTAAAAGCTACTATTTGAGTCATAAACAGATTGCTTCACTCCCGGATGACCACTCGCAATGCTTTAAATGATTCGTTATTTGCTATAAAATGTAAAACATGGATTAATGCGCTGCGGTTGCAAAAAAATGCAACCGCAGTGAGAATTTATTGTTTGTAATAATGAACATTGATTTTATACTATTTTAAAGTAAAACACAGGGAGAGACTTATGCCTTCAGTTGCAGCACAGATTATTGTAAGTATAATACCCATCGTTGGAATCGTTATGGGGTGCACCGTTATCCTTTTTTATCTCTTCTTCAGCTTCAAACTCAAGAGGGAGATGATTCAGAAAGGGGTCTATTC
>DAISJZ010000105.1:0-10423 GCA_036821145.1 Spirochaetota bacterium | reverse complement strand
ACCCTCGCGGAGGAATGCTATGAAATGTGACAGGGCTGTAGAAAAGTTCATGGAGCTTGATGATTACAGGAATATCCCTTTTCTCCTGAGATTGCATATTCTTTTCTGCAGAAGGTGCAGAGAGGAGGTTGCCGCTCTGACTGCGGCCCTTGATATATTTGCGGATGAAGCCCCATTCCGTGCAGACCGTGCATTGAGCCTGTCAATAATTAATAAAATAGAGAGGGAGAGCCTCTCCCACGGCAGAAAAGTTTCCGGGGCTAAATGGGTTCTTTCAGGCATTGTAATATTCTTCAGCATTCTGCTTATTAATTTCAGCGATTCATTTATCTGGCTGGAGGAGCAGTTCGGCTCACAGTACACCCTGCCGCTGAGCATTGTTCTGGGGCTTGTGCTTACAGCGTATCTCTCCATAGTAGTAGGTTGTAATTATGAGGCTTTGAAGAAGTATATGGATAGTTTTCACAAATAAGTTTGAAAAATTATAATTGACCGTCAGAAAAATCCCCTGTATATATGACATAATACATTTCAGCTGTAACTTTCCGGCTGATTTTTATTATATTAATTATCAATTACCAGGTTTACGGAGCACCCATGAGCAATTACGAAGCTTATTCAAAAATTCTGACAAAATCGGTTAACCACATATTTAAAAAATTTCTTAATGATACCGGGGTTACTGAGGTTTTTGAGACCCAGGCGTCAGATAAAGACCCGCAGATTGCCATAGAGATAATGGGTACTCTGAAGGGTGAACTTCTTATCAATATGCCGCAGACCACACTGACACAGATATCAAGACATTTTATGGGGGATCCTAAAGCGAGGATAACAAAAAGTATAAGCGCTGATGTTGCAGGGGAGCTTGCTAACCTCATTACAGGTACCTTTGCCAACCTGATGCAGTATGCTGAGCATGATCTGATTCTCTCCCCCCCTGAGTTTAATGATGATCCTATTTCAATCAAGGCTCTATACGATAACGTGAATATGTCATTCTCATCATCATTCGGCGGCTTTGATGTTGACTTCTACTACAGGGAGAACTGATACCAGGTTTTCACTATCCGTTTATAATCCAGCAGCTGCCGTTGTATTTTACAGTAATGCTTCCCGGGCCGCTGCTGTCTGAGTAGGTGAAAGTAACCTCCGGCCTGTTTTTCTCCAGAAAATCTTTCAGTTCCTTATCCCAGATAATTTCAAAGGCCCACCCTGCGGCCATCTCTGCCACAAACTCATTGATCTTCCCTGTCCATCCGAACTGTCCGTCATCAGCAAGGGGGTGTATCCCTGAAGATGTAGGGTGCACAGTTATAATGATCATCTCCTCTTTGCCGAAAATGTTGCATCCCCCTGTTCCCCTGAAAAGGCCAAGCCTCCTGAAGCTCATCTCCCAGGTGCTGATACACTCCCCTTCCCGGCTCAGGCCAAAGGGTGATCGCAGAAACGGGTTGTCTTTAATCTCATTTTCCATAGCTGCTGCGAAGTCATCAAGTCGCTGCAGTTTAAATTCAGACTGTTTCATGGTGTATAAAAATCAGATTAAAAGCATTTCAGCAACAATTATTTAAACCGGAAAAGTTATCCGGAACCAGTTATAATAATGATTCAATCCGTATTACCGTAGACAATCAACGAAGCTTCGAGGCGGGTAATCAGTCTCGATGGTAAAATTTTTATTGAAAAACAGAGGGGTGAGGAATAAAGAGATACTATCTTAAAATTATATTCAGGGCTCAGACAGATTAGATAAGAATTACAGGGAATACTGACAACAGCAATGAACAGAAACGTATTAAAGCAGAACTTCACTGATTTTGTGCAGAAAAAATTTCAGTTTTTAAACAGCGTATTTCTCGGCCTTCCGCTTGAGGATGGGAAGAGGAGTACAGGGAAGATACTTGTTGAGTTTAATGAATATGTCCGGAATGCCATTGAAGATGGCAGTACTCCTGAGGATATTATTTCAGGTTTTTTTCATAATCATGATGAAGAGAGTGTAATATCTTCGCTGTTTCAGATTATTAAATATATTGAAAGGGAGGTTGTTCTCTTTGACGCGGTTGAAGATGCCTCTTTTGAAAAAATAAATAATCTCAGGGGCCCTAACTCCCTTGAAAGCGTTATAGGTAATGCCCTGGCGGATGAAAGGGGTGAAGATTTAATGGAGTGTATCTCCGGAAATAATATCAGGCTGGTACTTACAGCCCACCCAACGCAGTTCTACCCCGGCACAATTCTCGGAATCATAAATGATCTGAATACGGCCATCAGGGGGGATGACCTCACACGTATAAGCGGTATCATTGAGCAGCTTGCCTATACCCCTTTTTTTAATAAAAGAAAGCCCACGCCTTATGATGAAGCTTTGAGCCTTATATGGTATCTTGAAAATGTTTTTTATGATGCCATTCTTAATATACAGGAATCTGTTCAGAACAGCCTTCCTGATTATACCGGCGAAAGTATTAATACATCCCTTGTGGAGATGGGTTTCTGGCCCGGGGGGGACAGGGACGGCAATCCCTTTGTCACAGCGGAGATTACACTTAAGGTGGCAAACAGGCTCCGCTCCTCCATTCTTAATAAATACTACGAGGAGATAAGGGCATTAAAACGGAAACTTACATTCAGGGGGGTGCACGAAAAACTGAGGATTATTGAGTTCTCCCTTTTGAAAAGCATCTACTCAGAGGGGAAACCGGAGGTTTCCGTTGAGGAACTCCTCTCTGCCCTGAGAGAACTCAAGGGGATTGTCAAAGATAACTATAACAGCATCTATCTGAAGGATATAGAACGGCTTATAACTACTGTTTCCATCTTCCGCTATCATTTTGCTTCCCTGGATATCCGGCAGGACAGCTCTGTCCACAGGGGGGCTGTTAAGGAGATACTTCTTGGCCTTGGTAAATATAAAGAATACTCATCTCTCCCTGAAGAGGAGAGAGCACGGTTTTTAAATGAAGTGCTGCTTTCCGGAACAGAATACAGCGGTAAAAATGAAGAGGTGACGGAGACACTTCAATGTATAAAAACCATCAGGGAAATACAGTCTCTAAATGGTGAAAAAGGGTGCAACAGGTATATAATAAGCAACTGCGGCAGTGAAGCTGATGTTATTGAGCTTCTCTTCCTCTTTCTCTCTGCCGGATGGAATCCTGATGAAGTTACGGTTGATTTCATTCCGCTTTTTGAAACAATTAAGGACCTTGAGAGCGCAGCTTCTGTCATGCAGAGTCTTTACGGTAATCCTGTTTATTATGAACACCTGAAGAGAAGAGGAAAGAGACAGACTGTTATGCTCGGTTTTTCAGACGGCACAAAAGATGGAGGGTATTTTACTGCAAACTGGTCCATATATAAAGCAAAGGAAGCTTTAACTGCGGTTTCTGCGGAAGCCGGTATTGAGCTGACTTTTTTTGACGGGCGCGGCGGCCCTGCAGCGAGAGGTGGCGGTAAAACACATAATTATTATACCGCTCACGGGAAGAGCATTGAAAACAGGAGGATTCACCTTACAGTACAGGGGCAGACAGTGAGTTCAAACTTCGGCACAGTGATGTCTGCAAGGTATAACATGGAACAGCTTGTGAGCGCCAGTCTTAAGAACAGGCTTTACAGCAGGTATAACGAAGATTTTCCTCCGGAGTCCAGGGCTCTTATGGAACAGATTTCTTCAGCAAGTTACCACGCATACATAAAACTGCGAAGCAATGAGAAGTTTGTACCTTATCTTGTAAACCGCAGCGCCATGCCGTATTATGGAATGGCAAATATCGGCAGCAGGCCTGACAAAAGAAGGAGCCCGGGATCGGTTACACTGAAAGATCTCAGGGCAATTCCCTTTGTGGGGGCATGGAACCTGAACAAGCAGAATGTTCCGGGCTATTACGGGCTTGGACATGCGCTGGAGATGATTATCCGTGAAGGTGGGAGTGCCGGGCTTCAGCAGCTTTACAGGGGATCGCTTTTCTTCAGGACACTTGTCCAGAACAGTATGATGGTTCTGAAAAAAACCAACTTCAGCCTGACATCCTACATGAAAGATGACAGAGAGTATGCTGATTTATGGCATACGCTTTTGGGTGAGTACAAGCTTGCATGCAGAAATCTTCTCACTGTATCAGGGTCTGAGTTTCTCATGGAGGGGAACCCGAAGGATCTTTACTCGGTTGAACTGAGAGAGAGTATGATTCTTCCTCTCTGTGTTATACAGCAGTACGCACTCTGTATGACAGACAGGTTCAAGGACGTGGAACGGGAGGAGGACAGTCAGCTCCGTGAAAAATATAAACGGATGATAATAAGGGCTTCTTATGGTATAATTAATGCCGGAAGAAATTCAGCTTAAACAGTCAATTATAATATAAGGTATGATTCAATTCCGGATTGTCACAAAGTAGTATCTGCATAGTATAATAATAGAGGGTGTCTCTGTTTCAAAAGAGCGGAATCTTATACGACAAATTTTAAACTTATACTATGAGATGCCGGTATTCCTTGCAGGAAACCGGCATGACAAATAATAACTCATATTAATTAAAAACGTCTGATTCAGGTAACCTGGTTATCTGATTACTACAGGAGGAGATTGATGAGCGAACGTACTTTTTTTCAGAGGATTTTAGGTATATCAGCAACAGGGATCGCGGCAGAGGGGAGCTGGACTCTGGAGGGGAAGAGCGTCAGAGTTGACCCGGGGAAACTTCCCGAACTTTCAGTTTCCGGAAAAGGTGTGAGGATTGAAGGAAAAGAACTTCCGGAGCGGATTCTCCTTCTTCATGGCACAGACGGCGAGTTTCATGCCTACAGAAACAGGTGTACTCACGGAGGGAGAAGACTTGATCCTTCAGGAGATGGAGTGCAGTGCTGCAGTGTGGGGAAGTCTTTTTTTGATCTCAATGGTTCAGTCATTTCAGGATCAGCGAAAAAGAACATTAAAAAATATAATACCAGGAGAGAAAATAGTTATATTATTATTGAGTTGTGATTTTACAGGATAATTTAATTACTTGAGTTAGGCGAAATTTAACATTGAAAATAATATTTCTGGTTCAAGTATCATAATTATTTAAAGTATGTCATTGCGAACGACCGGAGGGAGTGTGGCAATCTGTTAAGTATAGAAACAATTATGGTTAATACTGAATATTTACTGTCAGGAACAGATTGCTTCGTCGCTTAAGCTCCTCGCAAAGACATTTCTGGCTTTTTAGTTAAATCCAGCATTTATAAAAAAACAGAAATAATAAACGAAGGAGTAAAAATCATGAAGGTGTTATATTTTTTAACTGCAGCGGCTTTAATTTTTTCATCCGTAAATCTCTATGCCCAATGCACAGAGGGTGACTGCACTAATGGTAAGGGTAAGTTTCTTTTCTCTAACAAAGCGGTGTATGAAGGTGAATTTAAAAGCGGTAAAATGACCGGTAAGGGAGTTTACACTGACCAGAAGGGTGACAGGTATGAGGGTGAATTTACTGACGGCAAGCTGAATGGCAAAGGGAAGGTGAATTATAAGAACGGTGAAATAGCCGAAGGTTTTTATAAGGATAATCTCCTGGATGGACAGGGAACAATTGTTTCTAAATCAGGGGATAAATATACAGGCGGGTTTAAAAAGGGTAAAAAAGAGGGGAAAGGGGAATTTTTTTACTCATCAGGAGAGAAGTATACAGGAACATTTGAAAATGATACCTTTAATGGAGAGGGTGTCTTTAATTATAAAAACGGCAGTATTTATAAAGGAAATTTTATTAACGGAAAACCTAATGGCACCGGATCATTTACAGATGTAAATGGTGATATATTCAGCGGCAGCTTTAAAAACGGGAAGATAAACGGAAAAGGGAAAGCTGTATTTAAAAAAGGGTCTCATTATGAGGGGAATTTTATTGATAGTATCATGAGCGGCCCGGGGTCATTTACTGACGAAAAAGGGAATATGTATGTGGGTGATTTCAAAAACGGAAAGCTCAACGGGAAAGGGAAAGTTACTTTCGCAAATGGAGAGGTTTTTGAAGGAGAGTTTCTTAATGATCTTCTTAATGGTAAAGGGAAACATACATCAAAGAATGGCGCTGTATATGAAGGTAATTTTAAAAACCATAAATATAACGGTAAAGGTGAATATACTCAGCCGAATAAGATTAAATATGTCGGAGATTTTAAAGACGGGAGACCTCACGGGAATGGCGCTCTTTACAGGCCTGACGGCAGTGAGGCTCAAAAAGGAAAATTTGTGAACGGGAAGTTCCAGGAGAAGTAATGGCTCTTCATATTATTCCGGTCAGGACCGATCACAGGGAACAGCTTATTGATATTACAGCAGAAATTGAATCTGCTGTAACGGGATCAGGAGTGGAAGAGGGGATCTGTTATATATTCACACCTCACACAACTGCTGCTATAACGATAAATGAAAATGCCGATCCCGATGTGCGGATTGATTTTTTAAAAGGGCTTGCTCATCTTAATTTTGATGCGGTGAAGTTTGCTCATGTTGAGGGAAATTCTTCCGCGCATTTAAAATCATCGCTTGTGGGGTGTTCGGAGTTTGTTATAGTTGAGGATGGCAGGCTCAGGCTCGGAACGTGGCAGGGAATTTATTTCTGCGAATTTGACGGGCCGAGATCGCGGCAGGTTTATGTTACAGTGAAATAAGCCTACTCTTCAAAGAGGGCCTGTTGCTCCTCCTGAAGAGATGAGTTGAATTTTATATCCAGGTGCCTGTATGCGCTCATAGTTGCCATTCGTCCGCGAGGGGTACGTTTAAGAAGTCCGCTCTGAACAAGAAACGGTTCATAGTAATCCTCAAGTGTGTCTGTCTCTTCACCCACTGATATTGCTATTGTTTTGAGCCCGACAGGTCCGCCGCTGTATTTTTCAATGATGGAGTGGAGGATTCTCCTGTCCATTTCATCAAGGCCCAGTTCGTCTATGTCAAGGCGATCTAATGCGTACCTTGTTATTTCAAGGTCAACGCGTTCTTTTTTCATCACAACAGAGAAGTCCGCCACCCGCCTGACAATTCTGTTCACAATCCTCGGAGTGCGGCGTGATCTTTTTGCAATTTCAAGGGCCGCATCATCATCCATTGCTATACCCATGATCCCCGCCGTGCGGAGAGCTATGGTCTTCAGTTCCTCAGGCTCATAGTAGTTGAGGCGGAGCGGTATCCCGAACCTGTCGCGAAGGGCTGAAGTGAGGAGCCCTGTGCGGGTTGTTGCTCCCACAAGTGTAAAGGGCGCAAGGTTAAGCTTTATGCTCTTCGCTCCAACCCCCTGACCGATAATAATGTCAATTGACCTGTCCTCCATTGCGGGGTAGAGAATCTCCTCTATCGCAGGGGAGAGCCTGTGGATCTCATCAATGAAGAGGACATCATTCTCCTCAAGCCCTGTGAGTATAGATGCAAGGTCACCTGCTTTATCAATAATTGGAGCTGATGTTGCCTTGAGATTAACGCCAAGTTCCTGCGCGATAATAAAAGCTAAAGTTGTCTTACCAAGCCCCGGAGGCCCGGAGAGGAGTATATGATCAAGGGATTTTTTCCTCATCCTCGCGGATTCAATGAACACCTTGAGGTTCTCTGTAATTTTTTTCTGGCCGATGAATTCATTAAGTGTAGAGGGGCGGAGCGATGCGTCCTGATCCGCCTCTTCACCGGGAATCTTTCCTGTATCCAGAAGTCTTGAGAACTGGTCCATTTCTCTCAGGGGAGTGTGTAGTTTTTAAGGGTTTTAAGTATGGCGTCAGGCGTTTTCAGGGAGAGGATCTCCTCTCTCAGTTTGACGTCACTCATCATTTTGGCTATATTAGCAAGAGTTTTAATATGCTGCGTAAGCTTATCTTTCGGCACTATAAGAAGGATGATAATCTTTACAGGTTCATTATCAATTGCTTCAAAATTGATCCCCTTGGGACTCAGGGCCATAACTGTTGTGATTTCATTCACTTTTGTAGTGGAACAGTGAGGTATAGCGACACCATTTCCGATGCCGGTGCTCATCGATTTCTCTCTTTCAATAAGGGCATTTTTAATTGCCCCTGCATCCTCCGCAGGAATATCCTTATTCTTTGCGGCAAGATCAACCATCTCCTCGATCATATCCCACCTGTTTTTGGCAGAGGGCTTTACGAGGATGTTATTTTTCTTTAAACTATCAAGCAGGCTCATGTCACCATATCTGATGTATGTAGTTTTTCAGGTCAAGACATTAACGGATTCTGAAAATCCTGAATTTTGTAAATAGTATTGATAATTGTTTATTCGTCAAGTCTATATTAACCGTTATAAACAGTATTTATTGTTTAACTATTTCAGTCAGGAAAAGCTCTATTAATCCCGCCGCCGAAGACGGCGGGATTATATAAAATTATTTTTACAAAAATAGTTATCCAGTTTTTATTACTGAAAGTATATACAGGAGTGTTAATAAAAAAGCTGAATAAAAATTGATTGACTGATAATAAAATCAGGTTCTAATTTTAACCATATAACACGCTTTAGAGGAATGAATATGATCAACCTTGAAGAGAAGGGAAACGGGCTTTTTATCATTAAGATCGTCATGAAAGAGGTTCACACCCTTGATGTACCGGATCTTAAAGAGAAGATTCAGCATGCCATAGTTGAGAGGGGTATCAAGAAGATGGTCCTTGACCTTTCTGAGGTGAAGGTTATAACCAGTACAGGTATAGGGATATTCCTGAATATAAATCAGATTTTAAAATCCCAGCTTAAGCTTGCCTGCCCCAATGATGACGTGAAGAAGGTTCTCGAACTTACAAAAGTAACATCCGTTATAAAGCTGTTCGCGACAGTTGATGATGCAATAAAAAGTTTCGGCTGATATACGGCAGGAGCCCTTTCTCTTTGTTAATTCAGGAGAGAAAGGGGTTCATCTTCTTCTCGCGGCCCACAGTTGTTTCAGGACCATGACCTGAAAGGACCCTCGTAGAATCAGGGAGTATTAAGATTTTACTTCTAATTGAATTTATAAGCTCCTCATAGCTCCCCCCGGGAAGGTCGGTTCTGCCAATTGAGTAGTTGAACAGGGTATCCCCTGAAAATAGAACGTTATCTATCAGAATTGAAACAGAGCCCTTAGAGTGGCCCGGTGTATGCATCAGCCCTAATTTTAACCCTGCAATTTCAATCTCTCCGGAGGATGGGAGGTTTCTGTCCCCGCTTATATCACCCGGATCTGGGACTCCGAACATCCTTGCCTGCATACTCACAGTCTGTATAAGGTCAGTATCCATATCATTCACATAAAATGGTACGTTGAACTTCTTTTTAACTGCATTTACGCCATCAATATGGTCAATATGTCCGTGGGTTGCAATTATTGCTTCAAGTTCAAGTTTTTCAGATTCAATTTTTATGAGAAAAGGTTTTATTCCTGAACCGGGATCGATTATTACAGCTTTATTCCCGTTTACAACAAGATATGAATTAACCATGAAGGGCCCGTTTGCAAGTGTAAAAATGTCCATAGCTTCTCCGGCTTTAATTATGTTCATATTTCAATACAGGGGGCTCAGGGAGCTGTCAATTGTTTTATCTTTTTATGCCGTGGCAGCCTGATGCAAAAAAAAAGCCGTTTTCACGGCTTTTCAATACGTTCAATTAAGGAGGTTTTTACGAGCAATTAGTTCATTTTTATTCTTCTTCGCAGGGCTCATCTGATTCATTATTCCTTGCCATCTCTGGATGAGGCGCGCTGAGACATTTATCAAGTGTCTTAATATCTTCTTTATCTTTTATTTTTTCATGCTTTTCAGTTGAATGTTTCATATTGGTACCCCTTATTAAGTATATATTTAATATATAATAATTTTAGAAAATAGTCAAATGCTAAATGAGATTTTTTTGTATTTTTTTAAATTTTTTTCAGGCGTGGTTACGGAGTTTCAGCTCCATGGGGTGCGGGTGAAGAAAATATTGCTCCTTCAGGTATTGTTCATCATATTTCCGGACATAGTGATTCATGAGAGTAACAGGCACAATGAGCGGGATAAGCCCTTTCCTGTAGTGTTCTATAAGCTCCAGAGATTCAGCTTTCTCCTCTGCCGTGAGGTTTTTTTTGAAATAGCCCAGTATATGCTGAAGTACGTTGCAGTTTTTACTTATAGTTGCCGGTTTTTTCATCCCCTCCATGAATGAATTGAAATATCTGCCACTTACTTCCCGCAGGTTTGTTTTTGCTGCGGAGGCGGCGATACTTCCGCATTCCCTGTAATGTACATTTGAATGCGCCATGAGGAGGAGTTTATGCGCGGCATGGAACTGCATAAGCCCATGTACAGAAAAATCAGACTCTGTCAGCTCCTGCCACCGGCGGTACGCAAAGACCCTTTCTATGAAATTCTCCCGGAGAAGCGGATCGTGAAGCCTCCCTTCATCTTCAACAGG
>DAISJZ010000104.1:0-12257 GCA_036821145.1 Spirochaetota bacterium | reverse complement strand
GTCCCTGTGTATCCATTTCTACCCCGTTATATTAAACTGAATAAATTTCTATTAAACATCAATGTTTATTCCTAAATATAGTTATTATAGCACTTCACGAAATGATTAGTACAATGTCATTTCGAACGTATGTGAGAAATCTAAAAAAATATTGTTAAAAGACAGATTTCTCAGTCGCTGACGCTTCTTCGAAATGACACGTTGATGTTCTAATTCAATCGTAAACTGATATAGTGCAAAGCTATTAGTATAAATTTCTGTCATACCGGCTGGAGTGATAACGAAATGCCGGTATCTCATAATATTAATCTATGAGATTCCGGTATTTGCACGAACTGAAGTGTGCACGCCCTGAGCGCAGCGAAGAAGTACCCTTGGGGTGAAACCGGAATGACAAAATTTTATGATTATAATAATTTTATGCATAATTAATTTTTTAGAGTTTTTGATACTGATAATTCTTTTAGGAATTATTACTGATTAAACATTATACTGATTCTAAAAGCATGACCTTCATGGACTTTACTCCTGCCTGATGAAAATTTCACTCCAGTATTCCGCTGAATTCATATACCCGTTCATCTGGTTTCCGCTGTTATTTAAAACAGCACTGTACCTGAAAGGAACATTATGATAGCCCGGCAGGATCCAGACAGTTTTCATCCTGACAGTTTTAATTGATATACGGTTGTTCTTTATTGTTCCGGAAACAGTTTCAATTCTTTCCAGTTCACGCTGAATCCAGTGAAGAGTCCCTGAGATATTCTTTCCTGAAACAGTTATCTTCAGAATGCCGCTGAATTTTCCGCTTGTATTAATCCATACACCGCTGATTCCCCTGATCTTTTCACTTTCAATACGTTCCGCTTCTGTTTTCTCTTTTTCAAGACGTTGAGCTTCAAGCTGGTCTTTTTCAATACGCTCCGCCTCTTTTTTACCCGATTCTCTCAATCTGACAATTGACTCTTTAATGATCTTCATCTCATCAGGTGTAATTATTTTTACCTTTCGCCCGACATCAGTTTTACTTTCTTCTATTCTTTTTTCCCTTTCATTAAAGTAGTCCCGTTCACGAAGAAGTATTATCCTCTCTCTTCTTTTCCCGCTTTCCCTCAGAATCTCAGGGGTCAGGGAAGTATTCAGCTCCTGCAAAATTGAAGCAGCCTCCTGCTCAGACATCTCCGCAGCTTCAAAGCCTGACTCACACTCCAGGGTAAAATCCCGCGCCATATCAGTGAGAGGTTCGCCGCAGTTCGCGCAGAAATCGGAATACTGAAGAGTATTGCATACACCGCAGGTATATCCTTCAATGCATGCGCCGCAGAATGAGCAGTACACTCCGCTGTTCATCTCTCCGCATACAGGGCAGGCCTTCTCCGTACTTTCAAATCCGTTTCCGCACTCTTCACAGAACATTGCATCAGCGTCATTAACATGGGAACATGAGCGGCAGACACGCCCTTCTGCACGGTCTTCATTCTGTTTTTCCCTCTCCTGCCATCTCTCCTGAAATTTTACTTCTGACATGTTTTAAATTTTCCCCTGTAAAATTATCACCGCTACTGTTTAACAAATATCTGCTGTTTTCTTTCTTTTGAATTATCTATAAAGTACCCGTTCAGTACTGTCCCTGAAGCATTAACAGTTCCGCAGAAACTGAAATGTCCTGACTCACCTGAAATATTCCTGATCTGTGTACTATGAAACTGAAAATTATTACCATCCCATTTACCTGCAAGGGTAAAGACACACTCCCTGTATCCGCCCCCCCACGTTTTCCAGTGGCTGCTCCCTGTAAGAGAATTCCCGGAAAGCGTGAGCTTCATTGTTTCAATCCAGCGGGGGTCTGTTGATATCCATATACCTGCAATCCTGTTATTATATATTTCCCTCTCCCTGCGTTCCTTTTCAAGCCTCTGCCGCTCCTCCTCTTCCTTTCGCGCGGTCTCCTCCCTGACTTTCACAACTTCATCAACGCGCTCGCTCTCTTCTGCGACAAAACCCCGCAGTCGTTCAACGGTTTTCTTAACCTGTTCCATATCTTCAGCAGAAAGCATCTTCACTTTAATGCCGCGGGATGATTTATAATCCTCTATCCTCTTCTCCCTCTCATCAAAATACTCTCTCTCTTTAAGGAGGATGAGCCTCTGCCTTTTCTTTTCGAACTCCTTCTGCATTTCAGGGGTCAGTGAATCATTAAGCTCCTGTATAATTGCATGGGCCTCCTGCTCAGACATAACCTGCAGTTCAGCGGGCTCTTCATTTTCTTTCTCCATTTCACGCGCCATGTCTGAAAGGGGGGTACCGCAGTTCAGGCAGAAATCGGTATACTGAAGAGTGTTGCATTTCACGCAGGTAAAGCCCGCGGTATTGGACCCGCAGAACACACAGTACACACCGCTGTTCATCTCTCCGCATACAGGACACGGTTTTTCTATACTGTCAAATCCGGCACCGCACTCTTCACAGAACATTGCTTCAGCATCATTGATATGTGAACAGGACCGGCATATCCTCCCCTCCGCAGTCTCACTAAACCTCTTCTGCTGTTCCTCTCTTCTCTCCCTGTAATTCTCTTCAGACATTACCAAACTCCATGATTCCCTGTTATGCAAAACTCCCTGCAGCCTGATTTCTCCGCAGACTTACCCTGTGAATACTCCGTCCTTCAATTTACCTTTTCCCCTTTGTGGACGGACCAGTATCCGACCCCATAAATTCACCATCCTTCCATTCACCCTTTTGCACAGTTCCGTCAGCATAAGTCAGTGTTCCATGACCATTCTTTTGGCCATCCCTGACCTCACCCTCATACCTGCTCCCGTCAGCATAGGTAAGGACGCATTTGCCGTGAGCTACCCCGGATTTCCATCCACCTTTATATACGCTTCCATCAGCGTAGTGTAATATGCCGTAACCATCCATCTCATTATTGATCCATTCGCCGTCATACTTCCCCCCTTCAGAGTAAGTATACACGCCGTGGCCGTGCCTGTTATTATCTTTCCACTCACCGGTGTACTTATCCCCATCGGAAAAATTATAGGTGCCGTGCCCGTGACGTTTACTGTTTTTAAACTCACCGAAATAGCTGTCTCCATTTTTATAATTCTCCGTTTTAACTTCACCCCCTGCCGCAGTGAACTTACCGCTTTTTATAAAAGAAACAGCCTTATCACTTTTAATCTTTTCCTCCACCCATTTCTCATAATAGATAAAGAGCGGAACCATAAAGAGAGCAGAGACCCCGGCCGTAGAAATTATTCCTGCTGCTGTGACTACAGGTTTATAATCATAATAAAAATTATAAGTATTATTTTTAATGAATATTGCTGCTACACTCCCGAGGGAGAAAATGCAGAGCATAAGAGCGGGGATAAAAAAGAAAAGATGGTTATAACTGAAGTATGTTATATAGAGATCTTTTTTCCTCATAAATCCTGTGTTACTCTTCCCCCCTGAATAATATTTAACATTGATCATATCCTGGTCTTTCAGTTTGCTGATATCAGCCTTTGACAGCGCAGGCTCAATCAGCACCAGGTTTCCATTTACCAGTGTCCTTTTCGAAGAGACTGTTTCTGTTTCATAAATATTGGACCATTTCTGCGGGACCGGAATCCTCGCATCCGGTGAAAATCCCGGGAAGCTGTATAGAGAAAACATCAACCCTGTAAGAAGAAAGAGTGAAACAGCAATACTGAGAAGAGAAGCCGCACCTGCCGCAACTACAACCCTGCGGAGTTTACCTGTAATCCTTAAGGCCTCCTTTATCTTCCGCTCACGTATATATTCAACATTCCCTGACAGAATCTCCATGAGGTTACTCCAGGTCTTGTCCATGGAGCCCCAGTCCATTTCAAAACTTTCCGGAACCTCCTGCCTCCTGAGCCAGATATAGAGAATAGAATTTCTGTTCATCAGTTCCTTTAGCGCTTTCTCCCTGGAGCCCTTAGGGATTTTTATTAAATCATTAACTCCCGACATCTCATAATCATCATCAGCAAAGGGCTTAATTTTATCACCGGCAAATGAGAGATAGATATTGCTTACAATCGAAATTCTTTTTGTCTTATCGCCTTCTTTTTTATAATTGGCAACCTGTTCCCTTATAAGAGGGGTTATCTCCTTATCAATGGTATCAAGCCATGGGTACAGATCGGATTTCTTCTCCTCCAGTATAAGGGAGGCCATTGTTTCAGGATCTCTTCTTAAAATGTCGATAAAATCATTTATCTTTTTCAGTTTTGTTTTATCATCAATTCTGCAGGGGAGGTTCGGTTCAAGGAGATACAGCAGTGTGGAGACCTTGAGGTCATCATCAATGTCCGACTCCCTGATAGCAGTAATATCATCACTGAGCCTGTCAAATCCGGACCGGGAAGCCCACTTCTCAAGCTCCGCACGCATCAGTACCTTTTTGGCAAGCTCCCTGTCTGAGTCAATGGCAGCAGCAACCTCCTCCATTGAGTTTAATGTCCTGTTTCCGAATTTCAGCGGATCAAAATCCCTGAGCGGCGCGTTTTCAAAAACCGGAACATCCTTACCCGCAAGCCACTGAGACACCTCCGTGAATCCCCAGCGTTTATCATGACGCACAGTGAGGAGACCCTGAATGAGTTTCTTCATCCGGGGCGAGATGTTTTTCGCCTCAGGGCGGGTAAGGATATCTTCAATTATGCGCCCCTGTATGGTGTCACGCATAATGTGCATCTCACTTCTGCCGGAGAAGATGTTCACACCTGTGAGGAGTTCAAAAACAGTTATACCAAGCGCGTAATAATCGACTTCAGGACCTATGAGGATCTTTGATTTATTGTCATCCTTTGCCACACCGTAAAGCTCCGGCGCGGCATACCCAGTTGTCCTTGAACCGGTTGATGTCATCTTCTTGCTCATCCCCCCCTCAACATCCAGGTCAGAGGATATGCCGAAGTCACCTATAATTATGTTCATATCATCAATGCTTCTGCAGAAAAGATTCAGAGGTTTTATATCGCGGTGTATAATACCCTTTTCGTGAAAATAGTGGAATGCATTCACGGTCTCAGCAACGACTTTTACAACCTTATCTTCAGATATCGGGAGATATTTATACTTACCATCGGGCCCTGTATCAGCGAGAGTCCCGCCCGGTGCGTATTCCATTATTTCATAGAACCTGTTTCTGAATTCTCCATATTCATACAGCCTGATTATATCCGGGTGATCGAGATTCTTTATCTTTGCCAGTATTTCAGTTTTAGGTTTCATGTTGGAGTGGTAGTATTTTACAACTGCAGTATCACTCCCCTTTTTAGCAAGGTAGATCTCCGCTTCACCTGTTGCAGATGAGAGGATTGAGGTTACAGTATAGCCGCAGATTTCAGCGCCAATCATATAATCATCACAGGCAGGTTCGCTTACCGGTGACTGGCTGTTAAGGTCAAAACCGGCAGTGGGCTTCCCTGCCTCGCTGTTAAGCTGAAAGCTCTCAGTGGAACTATTGCTCTCACTGTTCAGGTCAAAAGCCGCTGTGGAATCATCACTCCCGCTGTTCAGATCAAAAGACTCTGTTTTATTTTCATCGTATTCCATATTGTTAACACCTTTATTTAATACAGTATTTCAGATCATCCCCACAGAGACTCTCTACCATCTTCTTCTTATATAAATCACAGCCCCTGCTATTAAGAGGCCCCAGAGAATAACATCTGACCAGAAATCATACCTCTGTTTCTCCAGCTTTTTCCTGGCCTTTTTAAGAAGGTTCTGCGCTGCACGGTTTTTACTGTCACTGCTCAGCACTTCTTCAAGGAGATCAACAGATTCACCATACTCCTTTTTTCTGTAGAGAGAGAGTGCTTCATTGGTTTTTTTATAATTCAGCTGTTTCTGTTTAATCAGTTCAGTCCCCTTCTCTTTTTCATCAACCTGCTCAAGGAGGGAAGTTATCAGGATATTCTCTTTATTTATATCACTGTTAACTTTCAGAAAATCATCAATACTGTTTCTCGCGTCGCTGTATTTTTTCTTTGCAATAAAGAGGTAAACTTTTTTCCGCAAAGCTTTCACACCTGCCAGAGCTTCCGGGGTGAGGTTTTTCTCAGTTGCGGCAATTTCCCTCCCTTTAATAATCTCAGCCATTGATGCTGCAGCATTATTATCGCTGTTCAAATCGAGAATCATTGCCACTGTTCGCTTTGCCTCATCAAGATTATCCCCCTTCAGTTCTCCCCTTGCTTTAACCGCGAGTTCCGATTCCTGCTGTTCAATCCTTGTATTAACAAGATCCTGGAGATGAAGATATAGCTTCGATTTTACTGTCTCCTCTGAATCAACAGATTCAAGGAGTTCCCTGGCACTAATGGTATCGTCCGCAGCAATGGCCTCTGTAACTCCCTTCAAACTGTATTCACGGTAAAGCGAAGAGCCGGAGTTTACCAGGAGCAGTACAATACCCAGTGCAGCAACAGGCCAGAGCATGAGCTCCCTCCTCCACGCAATTACAGCAGCCCAGATAAAAAAAACAATCTGTGCAGCAGCAATCGCGGCAATATCCCAGTGGCCGGCAACATGGAAAAATGATACAACAGTAAAGAGAGCAACCGGGATCAGGTACGCGTAGTTTTCTTTTAACTCTATAAAAAATTCTTTAATTTCCATCAACAGTCTCCAACGCCTGAATATATACCGGTTGGTTAATGAATATCCATGTATATAGTTCAGTTCTTATATGAAATAATTTTAATGTTCTGCTGTTTTGTGAAAGCTTTTTAAAGACTCCATTAATACAACTTCGCATCAGTACCGGTACGCCATTAGAGCAAGAGTAGAGAGATCTCTTCATCTCCCTGAAAAACTCTCTCTCTTCTGAACGGAGTCTTTTATTATGCGGAAAGCTTCTGTAAATATTATTGAAATGAATACAACGCATTGTCTTTATGCAAATGGCATGATATATATTTTCAATCCTTTTTTAAAACATTGTGTAAAGTAATCATAAAAAAGGGGGAACTTTTAGTAATTAATCGTTTAAACTACATCGAACAATAATCTTAACGATTATCATTTAGAAGCATACACAGTTAAAGTACAAATACCCGGTATAAAGCCATGCTGCTGTAAAAATTTTTAACTGTATGAAAATCATACTGCAGAAAAGTTAGCACAAAACATGATGCTTATGACACTATGAATTATACACTTGAATATTCATCCATATCTGAAAAAATTATTTGAGTAAGGCGAAATTTAACATTGATGACGAAATTGTTGGTTTAAAAATCATAATTATTAAAGTATGTCATTGCGAACGACCGGAGGGAGTGTGGCAATCTGTTAAGGATAGGAAGAGTTCCGGCTAATACTGAATATTTTCTATCATGGACAGATTGCTTCGTCGCTTATGCTCCTCGCAATGACTACTCTTAAAATAAATGTTAACAATAAAACGCCTGACTCGAGTAATTTATTTAATGCATGAAGAGATTTATAAAAACCGGGAGAAATGAATGGCAACACATATCGATTTAGCCGTAAAACTATTGAGGGACGCTGCAATCTTTTTCAGAAACGTTGGAGAACAGAATCCTGAGCTGAAAGAGAAGATGAAGGACAATGCCGATGTCTATGAACAGGTAGCAGATCTCGTCGAATTTGATCCCATGGGTGAATTGGCCATTGATACTGACAGCGGAATAATAAATTAACATTCAGTTATTCTATTCCTGCTTGACATAAGAATTTCCCGCATCGTTTTTAATAAAAGAAATTAATAAACTGAGAGGCTCCGGATGCGTAAACTCCCTGATATAATTCCTGATGACGGATTACTTGTAGGATGGTCTCTCGAACCGGGCCACCGCAAATCGATAATCGGGTTCCGCAAGGCGGGGCCGGAGAACAGCTCACCGGCAGTATCTCTTGAACCGATACTCGACACGGGAGAGGGGCACATTGCCACAGTTGCGCCAACAGGTGCAGGAAAAGGGACAGGGTGCATAATCCCCGCGCTTCTACGATACACGGGCCCGGTGGTAGTTGTTGATCCGAAAGGTGAAAACTACGCTGTTACAGCAGAGCGTCGCCGTAAACTGGGACAGGAGGTTATTCTTCTCGATCCCTTCAACATAACAGGTGATGAGACCCGTCACAGGTTCAACCCCCTGGACCTCGCGGATCCTTCATCAGATCGTTTTGTTGAGGATGTGGCCACGCTTGCAGCGCTCATTGCAGCCCCGAATGAAAACGCGGTGAGATATGATTATTTCTGGAATACAATGGGGAGAACACTGGTCAGCGCTGCCATAATTGATGTACTTACAATGTACGATTCTGATAACGCCACTCTCCCCGCAGTGAGAAATCTCATAAACAGCCCCATAGGGGTACTTAAAGAGCGATCGGAAAAATGGCAGACATCGGACAACTACGAGCTGAAACAGCTTACAGGGATGCTGCAGAATCCGGCGGATGAAACCCTTGGAGGATACATCGCGTACGCCATTAATCACCTTGACTTTCTGAAAGGTGACCAGATGACTGAGCATCTATCATCATCCGACCTTGACCTGAATAAAATTTACGACGGCTCGCCAATATCAGTCTACCTTGTGCTCCCCCCTGATAAGCTGGAAAGCCACTCCTCCCTGCTTCGTCTCTGGATAGGAACCATTATAACAGTAATAACAAGAAGGAGAAAACAGCCCGCTGTTCCCACACTTCTTTTAATCGATGAAGCTGCCCAGTTAGGTACGCTGCCGCAACTGCGGCAGGCAATCACCCTGCTGCGTGGATACGGTGTGCGCGTGTGGACATTCTGGCAGGATATAAGTCAGCTTAAAAATCTCTACCCCAATGACTGGGAAACTATTCTGAACAATTGCCGTGTGCAGCAGTATTTCGGCGCCACAACAGGTCTTGCCGCGCATGCAATATCCTGTGTTTCCGGTTTCGGCACAGAGCACGAAGTGATGGACCTTGAAGCTGATGAGCTTATACTTAATATAGCAGGTGACGAGCCGGTAATTGCGGCAAAACCGAATTATCTCTGGGACCCGCCATTCCAGGGGCTCTACATGGACAACCCGTATTACGGGGAGATGAAAACTGAAGAGGAGCGTATAGCTCAAACCCGCCCTGTTTACCGCAAAACCAGTTCACCGGCAAAAAAACACAGGACAAAAACACTCCGGCAGGAGTCAATACTTGCAAACAGAATTTTCAATCCCGTACAGGGGAGCTGCTGGGAGAGGCTCAGCGGTGAAGAAAGAGAAAGGTGCTTTGAACTTGCAGGAATTAAGAATTCCGGGTTCAGGGATGACCCCATGATACATATAAGCCGCTGTTCACTCCCTTTTTACAAAGATTACAACTGGTACGAAATAAAGAACACAAGGGCAACACCGGACAATCACGCGTACTATTTAATGAGTAATGAAGAAGCGCGTATTTTAAACGGTGAATCCGACATGCTTCATAACACCAATGATGAGTTCATTGAGCTGAACCAGAGCAATGTCCTGCTGTATATGAAATTTTTCTGCACAAATATCCAGGGTCAGGGTGGGAGGTTCCTCGTGCTTGAAACCGCTGATGATATTGAGTGGAGCGAACCCCCTGACACAGCATTCCTCGCTGACCTTAAAAACCAGATACTCCCTCCGCGTATTGCAGGTTATGTCAGCGATAACGGAAGCAGCCACTGGATTATTGAAAGCGAGATTCTATATGAAGCAGCAATCTTCAATGCCAACATAACTGTTTATAGTAACGGTATCGTTTCCATGGATGATGACACCCCTATCGCCGGCGATTTACCGGTGATTCAGGACCTTGCACGGCTGAAGTACATAGGTTCTTTTGATGAAGAGGGGGATTTCAGGCCGTTGAGGTAGGAAAGAAATTAAAATAAATTTCTGAAGCGGTCTGTTCCTGGAGGAAGTTTATTCAGGTGCAAAGAAGCTCGTTTAATACAATGATTAACCCTTGTCCCCGGCTGTAACAGGCTTTATTTCCGTTAAACCGGAGTAGTTCCTAATAAGATTAAAGGATTGACAGAACATCGTAACCCATGTTAAAGATTTCTGCTTCCCGCGACTATACTTTTCAGAACCGGATTCCTGGAAAAACTGTCTTATTAAAAAAACTTAATTTACCCGGAGAAAATAGAATATAAACCGTATATCCGGAAACAGAAATTTCCGGATATACAATTCATCCTTCTGCTTATAAAACTGGACTTTGCGATAAGCGGGCCTCTCATGTTTTCACCTATGCTTTTTTTCTCGCTATGGTCTTACATCCCGCTCGTTTTTTTTATTTACAGGTTCAAGGTTTTTTATATCTATTCAGGAAATACAGGGCTGCAAACGGTTTCGCACTGCTCCCGCTTCTCAGCATTCTTTCCGGTTTAACAGCTTTTACTCTGATTATTTTTATAGCAAAAGGTTCTCTTGTATGGCATTAATATCTGTTGTTTTTTTAACCTCAAGTTAACGTGAATTGGGCTAAAATAAAATGATCCTGTTTAAGGAAAAACTGCTTTAAAATAATTCACCAGGGGCCAAAAAAAGATACGATTATATAATAATACAGTAATTATTCCTGAAAAATTTTTAAGAAGGAAAGCTCCATAAAAGACTATCTATATAATTATTGAAAATTTGAAATTCTGTCATTAATTTAACTTTTTATCAAGATAATAGTTCTATAATAAAAAATGAGAACCAATTAAAATTGTAACCTGTCGAATATTAAAAACAGCACAGAGGTAACATGAGAAGAAAGATGCTAATTTATAATTTCATTCTTTTTTTATTCATCGCCGGGTCCCTTCAGGCATCATGGATGGGTGAAACATGGCTATGGGTAAAGATTAATAAAGCTGATGTATACACGGAAGGGAGTACAAAGAGAAAAATTACTTTTACGGTAATTAAATGGGCAAAAGGCGCCGGTCATGGAGATGATTACGGCAATGATTTCCCGGGTAAAAGTTTTACAGAAGATATAGTTTTCATTGATAAAAAAGACGCAGAGTCAATAAAGCCGGGGCAGACAACATGGGTT
The DNA here is from genome assembly GCA_036821145.1 of Spirochaetota bacterium. GTDB lineage: Bacteria > Spirochaetota > UBA4802 > UBA4802 > UBA5550 > UBA5550. The sequence goes on along the minus strand of DAISJZ010000104.1, from coordinate 1,205 downwards.
ATGAATAGCGCATCAACAGGCTTTACTCACGACAGCAATACAGGGGAAGAACGCGTGAGGAGCTCCAATACATGGTCATATCTTGGAAACAGTATGCCTGAATTTCTACAGAAGTATTCCACTGTAGAATTTACCAAAGAAATTCCTCAATCAGAAAAAATCAGTCTCATCTGGCACATCGAGCAGGATGGTATTGTTTCGCTTAGGATAAAGTACAGGACAGGCGGATTGTATTATCCTGAGTTTCGCCTTCATCATGTGAGAGATATGGATAAAGAAAAAAGCGTTACGATGTTTTTAACATGTAAAATGACGTATGACAATACATATCATCCGAATAAAGAGTCTGGCGAAGAATTTCTTCAGTATGACCTGAGCGAATTTACCGGAAAAACTGTTGTGATTAAATCAGGTAAAAGAGAGCTGATAAAACTTCATCTTAATTCTTTTAACAATTAAAGCGGTATGGCAACTGCTTTTTTAAATTGGTTTAAATGATTCAGGAAAAAATTTTTAATCTTTTCACATCCCAACGTACTATCTTTAAAAGCCTGAATTAGCTTAACATGACAGGAGGAGTTATGGCAAAAATCAGCACACCATCTTACATGAAAACACCGGGCGGTAGAATGGGGGATGCTGTATTTTACAGCATAGGAAACCGCTCATATATGAGAACTTACGTTATTCCGCGTAATCCCCGTACAGAGGCCCAGCAGAAAAACAGATCGCTCTTTGCGGAAGCTATGGCTTCGTGGAAATCTCTCCCCCCTGAAGAAAAATATCTCTATAAAATAAGAACAGGGAATCATGAAATGCATCCTCACAATCTATATATAAAGGAATATATGGCACTTCATACTAAAGAATGTGACAGTGAATCTGACAGTACTGGTGACATGTACAATAAATCCATCAGAAAAGCAGGGGAAATATATAAAAGTTCCTCTAATCCTCCAATTGCTCTCCGTAGCTTCTCCGAAGCCCCTCCGTTGCGTCTTCAGAAAAGCCTCTGCTCACCCTTGTCAATGCTGAAAGCAGGCCCCGGATAATCTCTTACATAATTGCGGGCCTATAAAAAACTACTAAAACCTGCTGCATCATCCCTGATATATCTCAAGGGGGTAGACCATTATTTTCATAAAACTATATTTATTATACTTATATTTTAGAGCGTTTCTGCCGATAATATAGTACCGCGTCAT
>DAISJZ010000103.1:8393-12275 GCA_036821145.1 Spirochaetota bacterium | reverse complement strand
TAATAAAAAACAGGTTGATTTTACCGCTGTTATATATACCGTACAGTTTAACTTTCAAACCGGCAGGTAAAAATGAAAAAAAAGTTTTCCATATTTATAACTGTTATGCTTTTTTCTGCTATAGCTTTTGCAATTTCCGCCTTAGCAGCAGGTGAAAAATCAGCCAGAGAGATATGTTTCAGAAAATGCTCTGAGGAGATGGACAGGTGTGCAGACAAACCAGGCATGACCAGGATTAAATGCGCGAAGCAGCTTGAAGAGTGCGAAGAAAGCTGCAGAAAACTTCTCGCGAAATAAAAAAAGAAGGCCCTCAGGCCTTCTTTTTTTTCACCTTCCCTTTTCCGGAACAGGCTTTCTGTATCTTATCAGCAAGTGACGCCGGATCCATACCGCAGTCCCTGAACAGTTCCATTGCTGTTCCGTGGTGAATAAACCTGTCAGGAAACCCCCCGCCGGAAATTCTTTTACTGCTTAATGAAGGATCTATGAGAGAATAAATATATTCACCAGCCCCGCCCTTCTCATAACCGTTCTCCAGCGTGATGTAGCGTCCGCATCTTTCAATTACTTTTGACAGTCCATTGATATCAAGCGGTTTTATTGAAAGAAGATTAACAACGGTCACACCAACACCCTGTTTTTTAAGAAGCGACGCTGTTTCAAGAGCAATACCGACCATATCCCCCACTGCAATAATGGCAGCATCGTCACCCTTTGTAAGCAGCTTAATCTTACCGGGTTTAAATTCATTGTATTCATCTACATTGAGATTAACAGAACCGGAACTTCCGCGCGGGTACCTGATTGCAACAGGCCCGTCATTTTTTTTCCATGCATAGTAAAGGAGATCACGAAGTTCCTCCCCGTTGGAAGGCGCGAATAATTCGATATTGGGAACTGCACGGAACATGGATATATCGAAGAGCCCGTGATGGGTCTCCCCGTCATCACCAACAACACCGGCCCTGTCTATAAGAAAGCGTACAGGGAGGTTCATGATTGCAGTATCATGTATAACCTGATCATAAGCCCTCTGGTAGAAGGTTGAGTATACCGGTAAAAAAGGCTTAAGCCCTGTTGAAGACATTGCGGCGCAGAATGTAACTGCATGCTGTTCAGCAATACCTACATCGAAAAGCCGTTTCGGGGCAACTTTTTCGAATTCAGTGAGTCCGGTTCCCTCCTTCATCGCGGCAGTTACAGCAACAACCTTGTCATCCTTATTTGCTATTGCTGCAAGGGTTCTCCCGGCAACAGAAGAGAATGATTCACCCCCTGCGCCTGATTTTTTTGAGCCTGTATCCCTGTCGAATGGCCCGGTACCATGAAAACTGCAGGGGTCAGCCTCAGCAGGGATAAACCCTCTCCCCTTTTTCGTTATAACGTGTACAATCTTCGGGCCGGAGTTTATATCCTTTACCCTGTCGAGGATCTTTATAAGTTCATTAATATTATGCCCGTCAACAGGTCCGAAGTAACGGAGACCAAGGCTCTCAAAAAGCTGACCCGGTGTTATAAAAGTTTTAAAAGAAGTGAACGCCCTGAAAATAAAATTAAACAGAGGCTTTCCTATTACAGGGAGCCCCTTTATTATCTGCATCGATTTTTTACGAAACCTGTTATAAAAAAAACTGGCTCTCATCTCAGTCATATAAGAGGAGAGGGCGCCCACATTCTGTGATATGGACTGTTCGTTGTCATTGAGAATCACAATAACATCTTTCCCTATATGCCCCAGGTGATTGAGGCCCTCAAATGCAAGCCCCCCTGTAAGTGACCCGTCACCTATTACAGCAACTATCTTGTATTTATCTCCATTGAGATCTCTACCCGCAGCTTCACCCGCTGCAAGGGAGATACTTGTGCTGCTGTGCCCCACATCATATGGATCATAAGGGGACTCATTTCTTTTGGGGAACCCGCTTAAACCGCCATGCTTGCGGATCGTATTAAACCGCTCTTTGCGCCCTGTGAGGATCTTATGGGAATAAGATTGATGCCCCACATCCCAGATTATCTTATCCGCAGGGGTATTTAAAACATAATGAAGAGCTATTGTCAGCTCAACCACACCCAGAGATGAGGCAAGATGCCCCCCCCTCTCAGAGATAACATCAAGCATAAAGTGCCGTATCTCTCCGGCAAGCTGTTCCATCTCCTTTACGGAGAGTTTTTTAAGATCTGAAGGATAATTTATATTATCAAGAAGCATATTTTTCACCGCAGAACAGACTCAGGTATTACATAAAAAATGTCAATTTATAAGTTTAATTTTTTTAGCTCAAAAAAGCCCGCTGTAAAGCAGGCTTTTTCTTATTTTATATCACAAGGGCCAGGATCGCAAGTATGTCTATAATAATCAGGGTGACAGACAAATCACCTCTTTTACCCTCAAGGAGCTTAATAAGAGTCCAGCTGAGGAATCCCCATACAATCCCCTGTGTAATTGAATATGTCATTGGAATAAGAATTATTGAAAGAAATGCGGGAATAGCATCATCCATTGAATCCCAGTTAATCTTCGCCACAGGCTTCATCATGAATGCTCCCACCAGTACCAGAATCGGGGCCGTGGCCACTGCCGGGACAACAGAAAGAAGAGGTGAGCAGAACATAAACGGCAGAAAAAGAAGACCTGCCACAACAGCAGTTAAACCGCTTCTCCCCCCCTGCTCTACCCCGGCAGCAGACTCAATATAACTTGTGCCTGAGCTTGTTCCGAAGAGGCCGGAAATTGTTGTTGATATTGAATCAACGATGAGACACTCCTTCACGTTTTTCGGTTCACCATCCTCATCAAGAAGGTCAGCAGCCTCTGCCACACCAATGAATGTGGAGATACTGTCAAACATATCAGTAAAAAGGAGTGTGAATATAACAGGAACCAGAGCCAGTTTGAGGGAACCGATGAGATCAAGTTTAAAGAGCAGGCTGAAATCAGGTGCTGCAAAAACCCCTTTATATACCACCTGAGGAACATCTCCCCCCCAGTACCTTCCTATGGGGATCGCAATGAGAGTCGTTAGAACTATCCCTATAACCATTGCCCCCTTCCTGTTCTTAACTATGAGAACAGAAGTTGCTGCCAGCCCTGCAACAAAAGTAACTGTTACAGCATTAAACCCTCCGAATCCCACCATGGTAGCAGGATTAGGTGCTATAAAACCTGACTGTTTAAGTCCTATCAGCGTGATAAAAAGACCGATTCCCGCTGCAACCGCATAGCGAAGCTGCTTCGGAATCGCATGAACTATATATGTCCTTATGTTGAAAACAGAAAGAAGAATAAATATTATACCAGACCAGAAAACAGCGCCGAGAGCTGTTTCCCATGATACACCCATACCTATAACAATGCCGTAGGTAAAGAAGGCATTAATACCCATACCCGGTGCCAGGGCAATTGGAGTTTTTGCGTAAATACCCATTGCAATACTGCTGAATGCAGAGACCATTACTGTTGCTGTAAGAACCGCGCTGAATGACATTCCCGCGTCTTTAAGTATTGCCGGGTTTACCACTATTACATACATCATTGCAAGAAATGTTGTAATACCGGCAAGAATTTCCGTTTTAACGTCAGTTCTGTTTTTTGACAGCTGAAAGAACTGTTCCATTTTTGATACCCCCCGATTCTGAATTAGCCGATTCCCGGATTGAACTTTTCTGTTATTCTCATCCGGGTAGTATGTCAATAAAAATAGTTGATTATCCATGCCCCTTGTTCGGGAAAATAAACTATATATCGCTCATAAAATACTATCTGAAGGAATATTATTTGACACTATCCGCTGCCACCTGCTACGTTTTATATTAAATCAATCAGCAGCCTTATTTCGTACAAAAATCCCGGGGATCATCAGAATAATGAACAGAATTGAA
>DAISJZ010000103.1:0-8293 GCA_036821145.1 Spirochaetota bacterium | reverse complement strand
AGCCTTATTTCGTACAAAAATCCCGGGGATCATCAGAATAATGAACAGAATTGAAACAGATGTAATTATTATAGGAGGGGGAGCTACAGGGGCCGGAACTGCCCGCGATCTCTCCATGAGAGGAGTCCGATGTGTTCTCATAGAAAAAAATGATATTGCCTCAGGTGCAACAGGACGCAATCATGGCCTGCTCCATTCAGGAGCACGTTATGCCGTAAAGGATCATGAATCAGCACACGAATGTATTCGTGAGAATAAAACACTCCGTAAAATTGCCTGGCACTGTATTGAAGATACAGGCGGCCTTTTTGTGACACTCCCCGAAGATGATCCGAACTACCACAGGCTTCTCCTTGAGGGATGCAAATACGCTGGTATCCCTGCAAAGGAGATCAGCATACGCAAGGCCCTTCAGATCGAGCCTAACCTCAACCCGGGTATACTTTCAGCAATAACTGTTCCTGACGGCACAATAGATCCCTTCAGGCTCACGGCATCCAACATGCTCGATGCTAAAGAGAGGGGAGCAGTTATACTGACACATACAAAGGTTGTCTCCATTGAAAAGAGCGGCGATAAAATCACCGGTGTAAAATGCCGCTCAAAAAACGGTGAGGAGATCGAAGTCTCTGCCCGTCTCATTATAAATGCCGCAGGCGTATGGGGGCAGGAGGTCTGTAACATGGCAGACATTAAACTCCCCATGTTTCCCTCTAAAGGTTCCATGCTCATTATTGACTACAGGATAAACGGAGTTGTGGTAAACCGCTGCAGGCCCCCTGCGGACGGTGATATAATTGTGCCGGGAGACACAGTTTCACTCATCGGCACAACCTCAAAAGAGATCCCATACGATAAAATTGATGATTATACCATTGACGATGACGAAATAAATATACTCCTCTCCGACGGGGAGAAGCTCATCCCCAATGTAAAAAACACAAGGGCGCTGCGGGCCTACTGCGGGGTGCGGCCGCTAATCGCTGTTTCAGGTGAGGCGGACGGCAGGAATATAAGCCGTGGAATAGTACTTATTGATCACAAAGTACGGGACGGCCTTGAAGGGCTCATCACAATCTCCGGCGGAAAGCTTATGACATACAGGCTCATGGCAGAGAAGACAGCTGACCTTGCCTGTAAAAAACTCGGAGTAAAGAAGAAGTGCAGAACTCACAAAGTTCCCCTCCCCGGTTCAGAAAGCAGGTTCAGCAGCGGGCGGACAGTAAAAAGATTCAGCGGTATCCCTGACTCGGTTGTGGGCTCAACATTTTACAGGCACGGCCAGAGACTCCGCAACATAATGACCGGCGAGAAGAAGAACTACAGGCTCATCTGCGAATGTGAAATGGTGACCGAAGGGGAGATCGAATATGCGATCAAAAAGCTCGATGTGAAGGACCTTGTGGATCTCCGCCGCAGGACACGTATTGGAATGGGGCCCTGCCAGGGGGAACTCTGCGCTTACAGGGGTGCCGGACTATTTCATGAATATGGCGGGACAACTCCGGAAGGTTCTGTAGAACTGCTGCATGACTTTCTTGAGGAGAGATGGAAAGGGATAAGACCTGTTCTCTGGGGTGACGGACTCAGAGAATCTGAATTTACATACTGGATATACCAGGGGCTCTTCGGGCTCTCTGACATAAACAATAAAAAGAAGAAAAAGGGTTAACATACGTGATATACGATTGTGTAATAATCGGCGGAGGGCTTGCGGGGCTTACATGCGGCATCCGGTGCGCGGAAGAGGGGCTTCGTACTGTTGTAATTTCAGGGGGGATGAACTCTCTCCACTTTTCATCAGGTTCAATTGACCTTGCGGGATTTACTGAAAACGGAACTATCGTTAAAAAGCCCTTTGACTACATTAAAAGTATTGCTGCAAAAAAAAAGGATCACCCCTACTCCAGAGTCGGCATTCCGATGATCAGAAAGAGCCTCGATTTCTTTACTGAAAGGGTTTCTGACGAGGGTATCACTCTTAACCGTAACAGCGACTATAACCATTTTCATGTAACTGCTATCGGTGCTGTAAAGCCCACATACCTTTCACAGGAAAGTGTTTTCAGCAGCAGGGGTAAGGATTTAATAAAGTCCGGCTCGAAGATTGCGATATTGAACTTTAAAGGTTTCCGTGATTACTACCCTGAACAGACAGCGGCGAATTTGAAAAGACATCCGCTCTTCAAAAACAGTGAACTTATAATGGGTGACATCTCACTCCCCTATTATCTCCACACGGAGAAGAACCTGCATGAATTCAGATCAACTGACATTGCAAGGATATTTGAAACTGAGCGCTATCTCCCGAGAATTGCTGACGAAATTACAAGAGCAGCGGGTGACGCGGAGGCTGTTTCTCTACCGGCATTTATAGGGATAAACAACTATAAAGATATCAGGAATAAATTAGAGGCAATGACCGGAAAATTTATCTATGAAATACCGACTCTGCCACCTTCAATACTTGGGCTGCGGATAGACCATGCTGTGAAGAACAGCTTCTTTAAACATGGCGGTGAATATATTGCAGGTGAAAAGATCGAATCTTCCGTGATAAATAAAGGTATTGTTGAAAGCATTATTACCGGAAGCCGCGGGACATCATCTGAGATTAAGGCGAAGTATTATGTACTTGCATCAGGGAGTTTCTTCAGCGGGGGGCTTCAGTCAGGAGTTTCAAGCATCAGTGAACCTGTCTTCAATCTTAAAGTTAAGGGTGATTCAAAGCGGAACAGATGGTACAGCTGGAATTTCTTTGATAAAAAGTCACATCCTTTCCTAAGTTACGGTGTTGAAACAGACAGCAATCTGAACCCTTCAACGCAGGACGGAAAAACATTGAAAAACCTTTTCTGTGCCGGCTCTGTGCTCTCAGGTTATAACCCCGTTAAAGAGGGTTGCGGCGGAGGAGTGGCAATCTCCACAGGATACAAATGCGCTGAAAGAATAATCAGGGAAATTAAGAAATGATTAAACTGGAAAATATAAGCTTTGACCATTGCATAAAATGTACAGTGTGCACAATCTACTGCCCGGTAGCCCAGGCAACTCACCTGTTCCCGGGGCCTAAGCAGTCAGGCCCTGACGCGGAGAGACTGAGGATAAAAAACCCGGAACTGGTTGACGCGTCACTTAAATACTGCACCAATTGCAAAAGGTGTGAGATCGCCTGCCCCTCTGACGTTAAAATCGCAGAGATAATACAGAACGCCAAGTGGAAATACGTTAAGGTACACTGGTTCAGGCCGCGGGACTTTTTCATGAGCAGGACTGATCTTGTGGGGGGACTTGCAACAATTTTCAGCGGGCTGACTAACTTCATTATAAACCTGAAAATAATGAAAGTACTGATGCACCTCTTCCTGAAAATTCCCTACAGGAGATCATTCCCTGCTTACCAGAGAGGAACATTCACCAGACTCTATAAAAAGAAATTACAGAAGAGTCAGAAAGGATTTCAAAAAAGGGCTGTATTCTTTCACGGATGTTTTGTGAATTACAACAACCATTCTCTCGGGGAAGACCTCATTAAAGTAATGAATGCTCTCGGTTACGGCGTTGATATTGTCAAAGAAAAATGCTGCGGGGTTCCGCTCATCGCCAACGGCTATATTGAAAAGGCGAAAAAGAATGCGCAGTACAACATTGAATCTCTCGGAAAAACCGGGGACTCAGTGATTGTTTCAACTTCATCGAGCTGTTCCTTTGCCCTGATGCATGAATACCCCAGCTTCCTTGAACTTGATAACTCATCATACATAAACAGGCTTGATTACATCACAAAATTTATATATGATGAATTTACAGCAGGAAATATCCCCCCGATGAAACCTGTGGGGATAAGGGCTGCATATCACTCACCCTGTCATCTCGAAAGGATGGGGGGAGTTATCTACACCCTCGGAGTACTTAAAATGATCCCGGGGCTTGACCTTGTTGTGCTGAACTCCGAATGCTGCGGCATAGCAGGGACTTACGGTTTTAAAAGCGAGAACTATGAAATATCGCAGGGCGTGGGGCAGAACCTCTTCAGGCTCATTGAAAAGGCTGAACCTGAATTTGTAGTGACCGACTGCGAGACATGCACAATGCAGATAGAGATGAACACGAGGTATAAAGTTCTTCACCCTGTAACACTTATTGCTATGGCTCTTGAAGAAAAAAATGAAGGTAAAAGATGAAATCTCACACAGTTTATCTTACATTTAATACAAAGTCACGTCGTGAATACATTAATATCACGCGTGAGGTTGAAGCGGAACTTAAAAAAAGCGGAATTAAAGAGGGGTTGTGCCTTGTAAACGCCATGCACATCACAGCAAGCGTTTATATTAATGACAATGAAAGCGGGCTGATACAGGATTTCGATGATTTTCTTGAAGGCCTCGCGCCACATGAACCTCTCAGCCGCTACAGGCATAACAGGACAGGAGAGGACAACGGCGACGCCCACATTAAAAGAAGTGTCATGGGGCGGGAGGTTGTAGTTGCTGTAACAGAAGGGAGGCTTGATTTCGGTCCCTGGGAACAGATCTTCTACGCGGAGTTTGACGGCAGGAGACCGAAACGCGCATTGATTAAGATAATCGGAGAATAGCATCAAGGCGGAACTATGGCTAATATAATGATTGTTGATGACTCCAAACTCATCAGGAGAAAACTTACCGAGATTCTGACCTCCGCAGGCCATACAATTGTGGCAGAGTGTGAGAGAGGGGATGAAGCCCTGAAAGCTTACCGCACATATAAACCGGACCTTGTCACCATGGATATACATATGCCGGGGATGAACGGCATAGAAGCACTGACAGAGATCAAAGCAGCAGACAGCAAAGCCGTTGTCCTTATAATAAGTGCAGCAAGCCAGGAAACCACAATACTTGAAGGTATTCATAAAGGTGCGGCGGGCTTTATGGTTAAGCCATTCACCGATGAACGTGTTCTCAGCAATGTAAACAGACTCCTGGCACCCTTGGGGAAAAAACCTGAAACGAAAAAAGAAAAACCTGCACTCAAAGACCTAAACTTTGATGAAAATATCAATGGACTTATACTGATAATCGATGATTCGAAGATGGTGCTGAAGATCACATCGGATATACTTGCAAAAGATCAGCATAACATAATTACTGCGAGAAACGGAAAGGACGGAATCGAACTTGCCCGCACCGGAACCCCTGACCTCATTATACTTGATATTGAGATGCCCGATATGGACGGATACGAAGTCCTTAAAGAACTTAAAAAAGATGAAGTAACAAAAAACATTCCGGTTATAATGCATTCAACAAAGACAAAAAAAGAAGACATACTCCTGGCGATGAAGCTTGGTGTTATTGACTACATCGCTAAAAACTGCAGTGAAGCACTGATCCGCGGCAAGATCAAATCATCACTTATACAGGCAAGGATGAAGAGAGACCACCTTGAGCAGAATTCAACCGCAAGCATAATTATTGATAAAAAAGGTTTCACCACATATATAAACTTCCGGTTCACACTGAAATCCGAAACTGCCATTGCTGAACGGAAAAAAGTCTTCTCCGGGGCATTCCTGAAAACAATGATGAATGACAGCATTATACTGGACTTCAGGCAGATCAACGAAATGACCGAAAGTGAACTCTCCCACATGAAATATATCTTTACTCTTTTTCCGGACAAGGAGCTCATACTTGTCTGCGGTAAACATTACGGAGCTTTCGTATCGGAGTTTGAAGTTGAAGGTAAAAACCGTTTTTTCATATCAATGGGGGATGCAGAAACATATATTGAAAACAGGGATGAAGTAACTGACTTCCTTGATATGGAGGGTTTCGATTTTTGAAACTCGTTGATTCACACTGCCACCTCGAAGCGCCGGAGTTCAGCGGGAACCTTGAAACAATTATAACTGATGCTGAAAATGCCGGTGTAGTTAAACTCATCACATCCTCAGTTACATGGGACGAATGGCCTTTATCAAAATCAATATCCGACAAATTCAGATCAGTTGAATTCAGCATCGGAGTTCATCCCTGGTATGTTTCTGAAAAAGATCTTGATATAAGAAATAAACTCGAAGCATCCTCCGGGAACGGCGCAATTGCAGTGGGAGAGATTGGACTCGACAGCAAAATCGAATCTCCGCCATTTGAACTTCAGGTAAAAATATTCGAAGAGCAGATGAAGTTCGCTGTTGATGCGAATCTTCCTGTTATCATACATTGCCGCGGAGCATTCAATGAGCTTATTGAATCGGTTAACCGCACAGGAGTCCCAGACCACGGAGGCATTATTCACGCCTTCTCCGGCAGCAGTGAAATTGCTGAAGTTCTTATCAGGAAAGGTTTCTCCTTTTCAATAGGCGGAACACTTACATACAAGCTCAGCAGAAAGCGGAGCGAAGTAATGAAACTTATCTATCCGAATCACTTCCTGCTTGAAACAGACAGCCCGGACATTCCTCCTGCCGGTACGGAGAAACCGAATGTCCCGGCAAATATTCTTTTGAACCTGAAGGCCGCTTCACAAATAACAGGGAGGCCAGAAGAGGAGATCGCTGAGAACACAACAGAAAACGCTAACAGAATTTTCGGGCTTGATATATAATGGACCAGTCAAGAACAGAGATACTTATAGGTGCGGATGGAGTTGATAAGCTCCGCAAAGCAACTGTTATGATTATAGGATTAGGCGGAGTCGGCGGCCATGCGGCTGAGGCGATTGTCCGTGCCGGTGCAGGACAGATCATTATTGCGGATTACGATACCATCGCTCCCTCAAATCTCAACAGGCAGATACTCTCTCTTGCATCAAATATCGGGATAAAAAAAACAGAAACTGCTTCTGAAAGGTTCAGAGAGATCAATCCTGAAATTAAAATCACATCATTTACAGAACGCCTTACGCCGGAAAATATTGGAATGATATTCCCTGAAACTGCTGATAACCTGTACGCAATAGATGCAATAGATGAAATTGATGCAAAGATTGCGCTCATCACTGAACTCCACAGACGCGGCATACCCTTTGTTTCATCAATGGGGGCAGGAAGCAGACTCAATCCATCCCTTGTTAAAATAGCTGATATCAGTAAAACAGAACACTGCCCTCTCGCCCGAGTTATACGCAGAAAGCTGAGGATCGCGGGGATTGAAAAAGGTGTGCGCTGTGTCTACTCCACGGAAAACCTGAACCGCTTCGCAGAGCCTGAAACCGAAGGTGAAAGGAGAAAGCAGGGGAGCATCTCATTCATGCCTGGAATCTTCGGGCTCACTGCTGCGGGAGTTATTATTAATGATATTATTGGATAACACTTCATTTTTAAAATATAAACTATTTCAGCTACCTTACCGGAACAATCACAACCCTGAAGCCGTCCTGATCTGTACTGTTTGCAGGTGCCGAGTAGCTCCTGCTTGCAGAACGCAAAAACTCCGCTCTGTTACACCATGATCCTCCGCGAATAACACGCATTGTGCCGCTCAATGCACCATATGGATTTTTTCCCACGCTTTTGCTGTAATAATTTTTACCATCCCAGTCATCATACCAGTCCCTGCAGAACTCAGAGACATTGCCGCTCATATCATAAAGACCGAAACCGTTCGGGGCTTTGCTCCCGACTTTTTGAGTACCATATCCGGTATCCTTTTCACCTTTATCAAGACTGTTCTTTTCATACACCGAATATTTATTAATAATTTTAAAATCAGCATCATCTCCCCAGTAATATTTTGTCTGAGTACCACCCCTTGCGGCATACTCCCATTCCGCTTCGAGTGGTAGACGTGCGGTAACACCGTATTTATCACTGAATTTATCACAGAAATCTCTTGCTTCAAGCCAGCTTACCTGTTCCACCGGATTATCAGGTTTCCCGCTGAAACTGCTTGGATTATAACCCATAATCTCTTTGAACTGCTTCTGTGTAACTTCAAACTTTCCGATCCAGAACCCGTCTAAAGTTACTTTATGCTGTGGATGTTCATCTTCATACCCTTCACCTTGCGGTGACCCCATAAAAAAAGTCCCGCCGGGAATATAGACAAACTTTAGGTTGCCAATTCTTTTTATCTCGCCGGAAGCCTTACCGGGGATAACTGCTGCTTCATCACCTCCCTTTTCCACTCCCCTGTAATACCTGTAAACATCCGTACCTTTTCCAATCCTATTGATTAACTTTTTATGCTGTGGAAGCAGTTTACACTTTGCCGTAGTCTGCATCGGGAAAGTCACCCGGAGAACTGCAACTCCATTACTTAAACGAACGAAAATAAGATCGCCCATTTCAACCATAGTGCCGGAA
>DAISJZ010000102.1:5603-12294 GCA_036821145.1 Spirochaetota bacterium | reverse complement strand
TTCATCTCCTCATCTATCTTCTTCGCGGCCTCCTCGGTGAGTTTAAGCTGGGCTATCCTCTCCTCGAATTTTTCAATTTCCGAGGATTTCTCATCCTTCTCAAGGCCAAGCTCCTTCTTTATCTCCTTAAGCTGTTCTTTAAGGAAAAACTCCTTCTGCTGTTTGGAAATTCTCTCCTCAATCTGCTGGGTAATCTTCTTCTGGAGCTTATTCAGCTCAATTTCCTTTTTCAGGAGTATGAGAACTTTTTTCACACGCTGCCGCACATCAAATGTTTCAAGCACATCCTGTATCTCGCCTGATTCGGCAGTTGTCATGGAAGCAACAAAGTCTGCAAGTTTTCCCGGATCTTCGACACTGAACCTGTTCAGGAAGAGTTTAAGCTCCTCCTGGAAGAGTGAGTTTGTTTTTATGAGGTCCTTCACTGAGCTTATGATCGCCATTGAGTATGCTTTCATCTCGTCAGTGGGCTTGAATTCATCCTCGTAAAAATTATCCACCTTCCACCTGATTACAGGGCCGTTCTGGATAGTATCTTTATAAGTAAAACGTCCAAGGGCATTAAGCATAACCTGGACTGTCCTTTCATCAACAGGAGTTATCTTGATTATCTTTACAGCAACTCCAACGGTGTATAGATCTTCAGTTTTCGCCATTCCGTCATGCTGGTTCTTTATAAGCACAACTCCGCCGATTTTATTAGGGGAGTCGATTATCTCCTGGGCACTTTCAATCATAATGTCCCCTGTGAGTATCAGAGGTATCATCATCCCCGGAAATATCGGCCTCTGGGATATAGGTATTATAGTCATGACTTCCGGCCGGAACTCATGGGCCAGTATTATCTGATTTTCAAGGTTTGTCATTTCATCTGCCATACAGCCACCCCCGTTTTGGAAATTAAATAGGTCATTTCGAACCCGCATCAATTCTTCGGGTGAGAAATCTCAAAACCGGGAAAATTCCTGTTAGTGAATCATTAATGGTTTTGTGTTAATAGAGATTTCTCACATACGTTCGAAATGACGTCAGAATTATTAAATTTAATTTGAATATTTTATCCTTACTTCTTCTCTAAATCCTTAATATTTTTAATAAAATATTTTTCAGTCTGCCATCCGCCTAACGTAAAGAGATACGGGCTGGATGGTGAAGAGGCGTAATACATCTCCTTATCCTTCCTGCTGTATACATTAAACTCATAATCTCCTGCTGTTGCCTTGAGCTTAACTGTACAGATTACATTCCCTTTATCAGACTTCTCAGGGAATGTTGATGCCCGGAGAGGTCCGAAGGAATGGATGATATTGTTAATCATCGATTCATTAAGTTCCATTGATTCATGACCTTTGCAAATCCAGACAAATTTCTCCGGAGCAGGTGTTTTCCCCTCCTCTGTCTTTGCTGCCTCTCCTTCTTTTTTATCTGCAGATTTAGTGAAGGTGTACTCCTTACCCGCATACTTTATACTAAAGGATAATAGTTCATCACCCTTCACATCAAAAATTTTCCTGTCACGAAGCGTATCCGCTTCAGGTTTAAACTCCGCCGCAGTAATCCCCGACGCGAGATAAACCTCCTTCGCGTCATCGATCCTCACATATACCTGATTCCCGGTAAGCCCCTGCTTCCCTATTAGAAGCTTACGGAGCTGTTTCCCTCCTGCAGATGCTGTAACTTCAACACCTTTCTCTTCAGTGAGGTCATATTTATCAAAATAACCTTTTTCTGACACCAAATCAAGGAGTTTAATCTCACTTATCTTTTTTTCTATATCAGAAACCTGATCTGAATCTGCGGGATACCCCTGTTCATTGATGAGCCATTTGTCACCGGTTTTTGAAAGTTTCAGTGAATACCCTTCAGCTTTCACTGTAATCAGGTCAGCCGGTGACTGGAGTTTTCCAGGTTCAGATACTCCGCTGGTGAAATCCATACGCTGAAAGATGATTACAGCGATTAGTACCACAGCTATTCCAAGACTTATAAGGAGTTTTCTGTTCATGCTTTCTCTGCTCCTCCGAATTTCATTTCAATCCGTTTTCTTCTTGAGATTCTTCTTCTCCAGACAATAAATCCTGTCAGTATTACAAAAACAGGCACAAGCCCTATATTTATAACTTTAAGCATAAAACGGGTGTTATCCGATGTTTTAATCAGCGGGTTGTAGTCAAGACTCTTGCTCTTCATCTCCGGTATATAATGGTTCCCCGCGAGGTAATCAACCATTGAATGCAGCAGTATATCGTTAGAGAAAGCCTCCCCTCCGCCTGTACCAGCAAGAATCCTGCGGGAGTGATTGATAAAACCTGATGAAGTAATGTCCGATGTTCCCACCACAATGATCCCGCTTCTCCCGGATTCAATTGTAGAATCGAGCTTTTTCTGCGCAGTAAGTGTGCTCTTCACTTTAGCGTCCTTCGCAGCCGGAGCTTCTTTCCCCTTGTAGAAGCTGTCAAATTTTCCTGAAGCAATAACAGCAACATTGTAGCTTTTAAACTCCTTACCTGAAGGCGGATTCATGAACATGGGATTGAAATTCATTCGCCCCTCCATGAGCCAGCTTTCAGGAGAAGTGGCCACAAGAACCTCAGACTCTATACCTTTTTCCTTCAGTTTTTCATCAAGGTCGATTGATGAACTTTTAAAGAAGAGTGCGCTGTTTACATATTTTGTGATTATGCTTTTTCTGCTGAGCCCCTTCTTCTCAATCATCGGCATCAGCGGATAGTCGCTTATCATCGAACCGAGGTTCACCTTTGTTGAACTTTTATCAAGTACCACATTTTTATTCACTTTTATCCCGTAGGATGAAAGCATATCATCAAGGCCGTTGTTTACAGGAACAACCATGGGCTGCCCCCCCATGAACTGCATCTGCTGATTGTTTATCTCAAGGAAAGAATTAACAAAAAGGAGAACCGATTTCCCCTGCATGAGGAACTGGTCCACCTTGAACTTTTCAGCATCAGTAAACTGTTCGGTAGGGCCGTTTATTATAAGGACATGGAGATCATCAGGAATTTCCTGAGTAAGGAGATCAACTTCAGCGATCTCATAAACGTCAGAGATTATATCATTGAAGAGGCCTGCTCCCTCGGGGCTCCTTTTATCATTCAGCTCCGGTATGCCATGCCCTCTTACATATCCAATCCGGGGATTTACACTAAGCAGTCCGCTTATTGCTCCATTAATCCTGTCATCAAGTTTATCGATGCCGGTAATTACATTGGTGCCGAAGAGTGTGGGCACCACATCAAGATCAAGTTTTCTGAACTTACCGTTCCCTTCAAGCACAATGCCGAAAACAGCATCACCTGCCGCAATAGACTTACCGCTCCTTGTTTTCGCGGCGCCCCACTGGAGACGCGCGAGGCCGTATTGTGCTGCAATATTTTCAGGTTTTTCAGTTGTCGATGGATCGATTACACGGAACGAAATCTTCCCGTAGTTATGCAGGTTGCTCTTTGCAACGGCGTTTTTAACTGTCTCTTCCAGTTTATTGATGCCGTCAATGGGGAGATCCCTGAGGCGTGAATCAAGGTAAAGGGTAAGGGTTATAGGCTCCTTCATTTTAAGGAGAGCATCAATTTTACCTGTCATTTTTGCTATGCGTGAGGTTATCTCATACTCAAGGCCCACAGTTGTTGAAAGAGCGTCGATCTTCTCAACAAGATCTGCGTGCTGTATCACAACACCCATGTAGACATTGCGGACTTTCACCTGGTCATTGGCAAACTCCCTGCTCTGCACAGGATTTATTCCATACTCTGTTGCCTGAGATTCAAGTTTATCCTCGTCAACAATTTCGTAAGAGAAGTTCCTGTTGCCATAGAAGTCATACTCCTCAAGGAGATCTTTCAGGTAACGGGAGACTGCCGCATGTTCCGCCGGAAGATCGTGCGAAAAGAAGACCTTAATCTTCAGTTTCTCGTCAAGCTCCGACACAATCTCTTTACTCCTGTCTGAAAGTGAATATGTATCACTCCCTGTAAGATCAATACGGAGCGTAAATGCCGCAGCTGCTATATTGAGGAGTATTATTATAGCGATATTTATGAAGAACTGGAAGCTTTTCTCTCCGCTCTTCATGTTATTTAAAAAACTGTTTTTGAATTCAGTTATCTTTTCTTTAAAAGCCATGATCTACCTCCTCTCCTCAACAGTCTTCACTGTGAACATAAGGGAAAGAGCACAGAGAGATACAAAATATATAACATCACGTGTATCAATTATCCCTCTGGCGATATTCTGAAAATGAAAATCTGTACCGAAGTAGGAAAGGAAGCCCAGAGGTGCGGGGAGGAATATTATCACCTTGTCAATAATCCACAGGAGAAAGCATGCCGCCCATGCTATAATGAATGATACAATCTGGTTTCGTGTGTATGACGAGGCAAGGAGACCGATAGACGTATAGGCTGCCCCGAGGAGTATCGCGCCGATGTATCCCCCGATAACCGGGCCGGGATCAGGTGACCCCACAAGAAATACAGTTACGAGATAAATAAGCGTCGGGGAAAGCATAATGGCGGAGAATGCCGCTCCGGCGAAAAATTTTCCTAACGCAACGTCCCATGCTGAAACAGGGAGAGTCATGAGAATCTCGAAAGAGCCTGACTGCCTCTCCTCGGCAAAGAGCTTCATTGTCACAGCGGGTATAACGAATGAAAGCATAAGCGGAAGCGTCTGGAAGAGCCCCCTCATCTCCGCCTGGTTGAAATAGAAGAAATCCTTGAAAAAGAAGAATCCTGTAAACGCGAGGAATACAGTGATCACTATATACGCAATGGGGCTGTTGAAGTACCCTTTAAGTTCCTTCCTCATTATTATGAGGGATTCATTTAGCCTTTTCATCTTCACCTCCGGTTGTAAGCTCCCTGAATACGTTTTCGAGGCTCAGGTGTTCCTGCTTCATCTCGTATATTACCCAGTTATTCTGTACCGCTGTTTTAAAGATTTCAGGCCTCACTTCAGCCTGGTGATCAACGGTTAGTACAGCGGAGGTAAATTCATCTCCATCAATGTTTGCGATGTTTTTGATGCCATTTATACCGGAGAGAGCGGATTTAAGGCCGCTGAAATCTGTGCCTGACACCCTGAAGATTATATCCTTGTCACCTTTAACGGCAGACTGGAGGTTCTCTGTGCTGTCATCGGCAACGATTCTTCCGCGGTTGATGATTATTACCCTGTCGCATGTTGCCTCAACTTCTGAAAGGATGTGAGTTGAAAGAATAACAGTCTTCTTCTTTCCCAGTTCCTTTATCAGGTTTCTGATCTCAACGATTTCAATGGGATCAAGACCGGAAGTCGGCTCATCGAGGATAAGTATCTGAGGATCGTGGATCATGGCATGAGCAAGCCCTACCCTCTGCTTGTAGCCTTTTGAAAGTTCATTGATGTTCTTATGCATTACATCAGTTATGCGGCAGACCCCCGCCACTTCGGAGATCCTCCCCTCGTCAGTTATGCCGCGTATCTCCGCAACATACTTCAGGTAATCATAGACCATCATGTCAGAATAAAGGGGTGCGGATTCGGGGAGATAACCGATCATCTTTTTGATATCAAGCTGATTATCCGCGCTCTTTTTTTCATCAACTGTTATTGAACCGCTGTCAGGTGAGAGGTAACAGCTCAGCATACGGAGCGTGGTGGTTTTACCTGCGCCGTTAGGGCCGAGAAGACCTGTAATCTCCCCGTCCCTGATTTTAAACGAAATGTCATCCACGGCCTTAAAATCCCCGTAAGATTTCGAAAGACCATCAACAGTAATCATTGAAGAACAGCCTCCTGTATAATAAAGAATAATTCTGCTGTGTATTCTGTCATTGCGAGGAGCCCTTCGACAGGTGGTTAGTGAGCCTGTCGAACTGCTCAGGGTAAACTTTCACGACCCGGCAATCTGAACTTTAAATATAAAATTACTGTCAAAAAAACAGATTGCTTCACGGCCATACGGCCGTTCGCAATGACATTTTACGATTTTTATAAATGATATTGAGATATGTTAATTCAGTTAAACTGAATTAAATTACAAATCAAAAATAGCAATTCACCCGGAAATCGGAGAAATTACAAGATATTTCTGTAATAACTGAGCCTTTTTTGTTACATAAAAAAAAGGCTTCAAATTATTATACATGATCCTGCGGATAAGCTGCAGTTCCCGATTTTTTTATAATTTCTGTAATTTCACCAATGTAAAGCCTGTGATAATCATTGTTATAAAATCCGGAGATTGAGGAGTCAAGAAAGTTCGCAGGATCAATATCCTGGAAATATAGTTTTGTACACTCAAGAACAAGTTTAGCTTCATCAAAATGTACTATACCGTTTCCGGAATCAACCGGTGTGAGCCCCGCCTCTTTCACCTTGTCAGTATCACGCCCGGACTTTGATCCGCAGATGGAGAGAGCTTTCCTGTACTTCTCGTCAAAAAATGAGAGGGAATACGATTTGTTCTTCTCAAGAAATTCATAAGTATAACGGGTGGGTCTTACAAATATATAGGAGACCGGTTTATTCCATAATACACCCACCCCTCCCCATGAGGCTGTCATTGTATTGAACGAATTTTTATCCCCTGCTGTAATGAGCATCCAGTCTGAACCGATCAGTTTAAAGGGATTTTCATCAATTCTGTTGAGATCTGTTTTGTCGAATTTTATCATAATTATACCTCTTA
>DAISJZ010000102.1:0-5503 GCA_036821145.1 Spirochaetota bacterium | reverse complement strand
CTTAAAATTCTCTTCTTCAGATAAAAAGGGTAACTGCCATTCTTCAGCATTTCAATATCGTGGTTTGCTTCAATAAACAGCACGTTGGATCCTTTAAGTTTTTCAGCTATATAGCTGTTGTAGCACCCCAGGTCTGTGGCTATACTGATCTTTTTTTTATCTTTTGTGAAAGTGTAGCAAACAGGGTCAGCTGCATCATGGGGAGTCCTGAATGGATGAATTGCAATTTCATTGATTGCAAAATCTTTGTCAGCAGTTATCTTCCGGAAAAGGTTTTTATCAATCTCACCGACTGTTCCTGATGAGAGAACAGCGCGCCATGTCAGTTCAGTCGCGTAAATCGGGATGCTGTATCGTCTCGACAGCACACCAAGTCCCCTGATATGATCGGAGTGTTCGTGCGTTATGAGCACTGCATCAATACCGGCGGGATCGATATTTATTAACTCAAGTCCGGACTTTACTCTTTTGCAGCTTATTCCGGCATCGATGAGTATATGGGTACGATCGGTCCCTACATAAATACAGTTGCCGCTGCTGCTGCTTGCGAGGCTGCAGATTTTCATCATTCGGGGGTTGCCTTTACTTATTCAGAGATTAAACTTTATACGGGTCATTTTACAGATGACATGAATTTAAGCAAGTAATAATGCTCTACACCCGGTACTGCTGCTGCAAAAATACAATGAATTCCTGAATACTAATTTCCTGTTATCAGCAAATCCTTACAGTAACTATTGACACATTATCCGCTGATCCATGAGAGAGTGAAAAGTTGAGCAGTTCACTGTTTATTTTTTTCAGATCACCAGTATTGCTTTTTATTATACCTTCAATGTCATCATAATATTTATCCATATCTATATCAGTAAGGCCGTCGCTGCAGATCATTACGAGATCGTTCTCCCTTACTTTACCGGTAAGATCATAAATATCGATTGTAATGTTTTCAATTCCGCCGCCTATACTGCTGGTTATATAGTTCTTCGGCACATTGCCCCCCATCTGCTCAGCAAGTGAGTGGTCACGGGTCTTCTGTGCAAGGTATCCGTCACGGAAAGTATATAGTCTTGAATCACCCACATTGAATACAATAAATTTACTGGCATTAAGGATGGCGCCAACAAGCGTGGTACCCATGGCCTTTTTCCCGCTCCTACTGCCGAAATCAGTGATCTCCCGGTGGATCTTTTCTATAACACCTTTCAGAAGGTCAGTCTCATTAAGGAGAGATACACCGTTTTTCTTTATCTGTTCACTGAGCTTTTCAAGAGTAAGGAGGCTTGCAATTTCACCTGCCTCATGTCCACCCATACCGTCTGCAACAGAAAAGCAGACAACATCTTCACCTACGTCCTTAGAGACGACTTCAGGTGACTCATAGTGGTCCCTGAATGTGACTATAGACCCGTTACACAGAATTGAGTCCTCATTTGTCTGACGAACAGTCCCCTTATCAGTAATGCAGCAGTACTCGATTTTCATCTGACAGTGAACTCCTGGTCAGCAAGCATAATGCGGTCCCCTTTTTTAACAGGGTACTCCCGTTGCGGTTCAAGGAGCTCACCATTGAGTTTACTTTTATTTGTTGAGCCGAGATCCTTTATAAACCAGTTACCTGTCTTTAAAATTAATTCCGCATGCCTGCGGGAGAGAAATTTAAAGCCGCCAAGCTGCTCTGCGTGAGCCCCCTCCCCCCTGCCGAGGATGTCACTATTCTTAATTACCAGCTCAAGCCCGCCGGAGTGAAGCAATGAAAGCAGAGCACTCTCAGCTTCGCTGTTAAGATCGAACGCCGCAGTACCCCCCTGCGGAATTTCATGAGACTGCACAGCATCATTAACAGCCTGATTCTGAGATCCGGAAGGGGTTCCCTGCTGCGGTATTGCATTCTGAGTATCACCGCTTCTGCGGGATTCAAGCCTTGTGCCGTCTTTCGCGCAGAATTTTCCCGTACCGGGAGTATTACACTTCGGGCAGATCAATATCTCTGACCCGCACTGATCGCAGAATTTAGAATCATCATCTATCTCAATAAGGCACTTTTTGTTCGGGCAGATCATACAAGGTCCTCCGCTTCAAATGTAAATAATACAGGGTCTCCGGGATTAAGTGAGGAGAGCCCTGCCACACGGTTTGACTGCCGCTTCTGCGTGGATTCAAAGAGGTTGCGTACAGTACGTCCGTTGGCAAAATTGTTATCACGGTTATCATAAATACCGGTGAGCACTGATGTAAGCTTACTCTCAAATTCCGGCGTCATGATCATTTTCTTAGATGCAGCCATCCCTTTAAATATAGAGATGAGTTCTTCAGGAGTGTAGTCCTCGAACTCTATTGTATTCTGAAATCTCGAGGGGAGTCCGGGATTGCTGTTAACGAAGCGGTTCATCTCATTTTTATATCCTGCTGCAATAACAATAAACTTACCCTTGTCATCCTCCATCCTCTTCAGCAGTGTATCAACAGCTTCTTTACCGAAATCCTTGCCACCATCTTCAGGGATAAGAGCATAGGCCTCATCAACAAAGAGTACTCCACCCATTGCTTCATCTATTGCTGCAGCGGTTTTCTGGGCTGTTTCGCCAATGTACTGCCCGACTAGCCCGCCGCGATCCTTTTCAACAAGGTGCCCCTTGGAGAGAATCCCCATGTTTTTAAATATTTCGGAAAGTATTCTTGCCACGGTGGTCTTACCTGTTCCGGGATTTCCAGTGAATACATAATGGCCCCCGATCTTGGAAGAGCCCTCTCCATCATTCCTGAGTTTCTCAATTTTAATAAAATTAATAAGCTCCCTGACCTCTTTTTTAACAGAGGCAAGGCCTGTAAGTTTATCAAGGCGGGCAAGTGCTGCTTCAAGGGAATCCTCTTTCTCCTCTTCAACAGGGAAGTCTTCTGCTTCAATAACTGAATAGAGTGAATTATCAGCAACATCACCCATCTTTGAGAGCCTCACAGACTGATTAAGAAGTATATTATCAAAGAGGTTACGGATATCCCTTCCATTACCGAAGTTCTCATCCCTGTTTTCATACATGTTCCTGCACGCAGCGGAGAGAACAGGCTTCGCCTCTTCAGCAAGCTTATACCCCTGAGATGAGGCTATAATCATGAATATCTGTTCAAGCTCGGAAGCTTTGTAATCCTCGAAATGAAACTTCCTCGTAAACCTGCTGGGGAGGCCGGAGTTGGATTTAAGGAACCTCTCCATATCCTTTTTATATCCTGCTGCAATAACAACAAACTTACCCCTGTCATCCTCCATCCTCTTCATGAGAGTATCTATGGCCTCCTGGCTGAAGCCTCCACCCTGTCCGTCATTTGTGAGAGTATATGCTTCATCTATAAAAAGGACGCCGCCAATGGCCCGGTCAACAACTCCATTCACTTTTGGTGATGTCTGCCCCACGTACTGGGCAACAAGTCCCGACTTATCCACCTCAATAAAATGATCTGACGGGAGCATTCCTATACTGTTAAAAAGCTTTCCTATCATCCTTGCCACAGTGGTCTTCCCTGTACCGGGATTTCCGGTGAGGACAATGTGAGGCACGATGCTCGATTTTCTCCCCTCTATCTCCTCACGCTTCATCTGTGTATTGGCAAAGAGGATAAGCTCCCGCACATCCTTCTTAATATTGTCCATGCCTACCATTGAATCGAGCTGTGACAGTATATCGTCAACGGAGAGCCGCTCCTGCAGTGTGTACGGGATATCCTCAGCGGTTATAATATTCAGTTTATCCGGTGTTCTCTCCTCCAGGCTCATACCTGTAAGTCTTGAAGCCTGCTCCTTTATTGCTCCTTCAAAGAGGTTACGCACTGTTCTTCCGTTTGCGAACTTCTTATCCCTTTTATTATATATCTCCTTTAGCACATCCTGCGCTTTAGCTTCAGCGTCCCCTGACAGTACAAATCCCGACTTTTTAACCATGATAGAGAAAATCTTATACAGTTCCTCCGGCTTATAGTCTTCAAGGTGGAAGAAGTTTGTGAACCTGCTTTTAAGCCCGGGATTTGAGGATATAAAACGCTCCATCTCATCCTTATACCCTGCTGCTATAACAACGAACTTACCCCTGTTATCCTCCATGCTTTTCAGCAGAGTATCAATGGCCTCCTGCCCGTAGTCCTTTCCCCCCTCCTCCGGAACCAGGGAGTAAGCCTCGTCAATTAGCAGAACCCCTCCCATTGCCGAATCGATAACAGCCGCAGTTTTTTGCGCGGTTTCACCAATATACTGCCCCACAAGACCGCGCCTGTCCGTATCCACCACATGCCCTGATGGGAGGAGCCCTATAGCCTTAAGGAGTTCACCAACAATACGGGCAACTGTTGTTTTACCTGTTCCCGGGTTTCCGGTAAAGACCATGTGCACACCGAAGTCTGTCCCTTCAATACCGGACTTCTGCTGCTCTTTCCTTATATTCACAGAATGGGCCAGCTTCCTTATTTCATTCTTGACGCTCTCCATTCCCACGAGGTCATCCATTGCAGCCAGTATTTCATCAGGGGTTTTTCTCTGCACTCCCTCATCCGGTATGTCAGCTGCAGTTATCTGCACCAGGTCATCATCGCTGTAGTTTCCTGAATTTGTGAGCCTGTTGCTCTGCCTGTTGAGTATCTTAGGTATAATATCCCTTTCAATGAGCCAGCCGTTCTTATATTCGCTCTTCCCGGAATACATTGTGACACGGATATAATCCCTTAGAGGTTCCATTGCCTCATCCGCAACCCTGAACTGGTACGACTGTAGTTTCATGAGAGCAATCTGAAGAAGTTCATCCTCAGAGTAATTATTAAAATCGAAAATATGCCCGATCCTCTGCTTATCCTCGCGGTTCTCTTCAAAGTATTTATCAAGGGGTTCCTTCATCCCTGCCATTATGATGATTATATCATCACCTGCAGTTGTCATTCCCTTCACAATGTTTGATATGCTCTCCGTGCTTTTATGCATCTCATCAAAGAAAAGGATTCCGCCCCGCGCTTTTTCTATCCATTTCACCACTGCGGCCTGAAGGTTCTGCCCCTCCCGCTTCAGTGTTTCATTATCAATTTCAAGTATTGTCCCCTTTGAAAGAGCGCCGATCTTTCTGAACTCACTGGCAAAATAACTGCCAATCATGGTCTTCCCTGTACCTGTATCACCCTTAAATACAGAATGAAGGTAAAGGGGGCTGACTGTCATTCCCCTGCTCTTCCTCTCATTAATGATCTTCACCCTGTTTACAATCTCATTTATGCTCATCCTGACATTTTCAAGGCCTGCAATCCCCGCAGGTTCCTGACTATCAGAGGATGAAAGGGGCTCAGCGGCTTCTGCCCTCCTGATAATCTCACCACATTCCTTGCAGTACTTCGCAATGGCCCGGTTCTTTGTTTTACATGCCGGGCAGATCAAAACTCCCGCTCCATGCTCCTGAACCGACTGTATCTGAGGCTGTCCCTGTGTATCCATTTCTACCCCGTTATATTAAACTGAATAAATTTCTATTAA
>DAISJZ010000101.1:0-12407 GCA_036821145.1 Spirochaetota bacterium | reverse complement strand
GAGAAGACCTTTGAATTTGAAAAAAAATTTTCCGCATATACCGGCTCCCCGGATTCCATAGCAGTGAATTCCTGTACAGCAGCACTGCATCTTGCGCTGAAAGCGGCAGGTATCGGCCCCGGTGATGAGGTAATTATTCCTGCAATGACCTTTATTGCCACATGGGAGGTCATCAGGTATTTTGATGCTGTACCCGTACTCTGCGATATAGAAAAAGAGAGTTTCCTTATCAGTGCAGCTGAAATTGAAAAAAAGATTACTCCACGGACAAAGGCCATTATCCCTGTTCACTATGGCGGGGAAGCCTGCGATATGGATGCAATAACTGATCTTGCCGCAAGGTACAAACTGGTTATAATTGAAGACGCGGCCCATGCTCTCCCCACTCTGTATAAAGGTAAAATGATTGGAACAATTGGAGATATCACCTGCTTCAGCTTTTATGCCACAAAGACTCTCACAACAGGTGAAGGGGGGATGATTACAACAGCAGATAAAGGTTTTGCTGACAGGATAAGAAGGTTAAGGCTACACGGTATCACAAAGGATGCATGGAACAGGTATTCTGATAAAGGTTCATGGGAGTATGACGTATCCGAACCGGGGTATAAATATAATATAACAGATATAGCATCCGCTATCGGTATAGAACAGCTTAAAAGGTGTGATTCAATGAACCTCATGAGGAGAAAGATCGCTGATAAATATAACAACGCTTTCAGTAAAACAGGCGTTCTTGATCTCTGGGGAGTGAGAGACAGGGGGGAGTGCGCATGGCACCTTTACCCTGTACGGCTTAAAACCGGTGCTTTAAAGATCAGCAGGAACGGGTTCATTGATGAACTGAAAGCTGCAGGTATAGGCACCAGCGTTCATTATATACCTAT
This sequence comes from Spirochaetota bacterium, assembly GCA_036821145.1. Taxonomy (GTDB): domain Bacteria; phylum Spirochaetota; class UBA4802; order UBA4802; family UBA5550; genus UBA5550. The sequence continues at coordinate 11,520 of DAISJZ010000101.1, read as the reverse complement.
GTACAGGTTTTCCGCATTTAGAAATACAGGATATTTACCTGCTGATTTTCCGAACTGTGAGGATATGTTTGCCAGGGAGGTCTCACTCCCTATATGGCCGGGGATGAGTGATGCAGAGTCGGATTATATTATTGAAACAGTAATTAAAATATTGGAACGAAATAAACGGTGAAAAAATTAAACAGAATATTAATAGTCGGAGCAGGGGAGGCCGGTGCAGCTCTTGTAGATGATCTGCGGCAGCGCGGCCTGGGGAACGGTATTGCCGCTTTCGCGGATGATGACCAGTCAAAAACCGGAACATCGGTTTCCGGTATTGAAGTTAAAGGGACTACTGCTGATCTTCCGTCAATCTGCGCTGAAATGAATATAACAGATGTTATAATAGCAATACCCTCTGCTAAAACATCTCTGATTAATAAAATCACATCAAAAGTCTTATCATATAACAGGGGGATAAATATACTCTTTGTACCGTCGGCAGAGAGGTTTTTTGATACTGTGCCGATTTTTCCCTCACTGAGGGAATTCTCCTATTCGGATCTCCTGGGGCGGGAGGAATTCTCCATTGACCTTGAAATAATGGAAAGTTTTTTCAGCGGCAAATCTGTTCTTATTACAGGGGGAGGGGGGAGTATAGGCTCTGAAATATGCAGACAGCTGCTGAAATTCAATGTTTCAAAGATAATTGCCCTGGGCCGCGGAGAGAACTCCATCTATAACCTTATGAAGGATATGGACGAATACAGAAGGCTTATGCAGGGCAGGATGCCTGTCACAGGTTATCATATCGCGGACACGCGGGACAGGAGAATGCTGGAGCGTATATTCATTGCGGAGAAACCTGACATAGTGTTCCATGCTGCTGCACACAAACATGTTCCTCTCATGGAGTGGAATGAGAATGAGGCACTTCAGAATAACATTCTGGGGACAGAGAATGTTCTATCCCTTTCCGCGGAACACGGTGTTCAGAAGTTTATTCTTGTATCCTCTGATAAGGCAGTGAGGCCCACCAATGTCATGGGCGCAACCAAAAGGATGTGTGAACTGGTAACATCCTGGTATCATGACAGAAAAAAACTGAATACTGCGGCAGTACGATTCGGCAATGTGCTTGGGAGCAGGGGTTCTGTTATACCTCTCTTTATGGAACAGATTGAGAGAGGGGGGCCTGTGACAGTGACTCACCCTGAGGTAACAAGATTCTTTATGAGTATACCGGAAGCTTCTCTGCTGGTGATAAACTCAGCAGCAATATCCGCCGGGGGGGAGATCTTCGTCCTCGACATGGGCGATCAGTATAAAATTGATGACATAGCACGCAGGATGATTGAACTTTACGGTTTTACCCCGGGACGGGATATAAAGATAGAATATACCGGACTCCGCCCGGGAGAGAAGATGTACGAGGAGCTTTTCTATAACCGGGGTTCAATGGACAAAACTGGAAACAGCAGTATCTATACACTGCATAACGATAATATTCACCTTTCAGATTCAGATTATGAAGAGATTATCCATGCTGCAGGTGAAAAGGTCTACAGCATGACAGGTGCGGATGTGCGGAATTTTATAAAGAAGTTTGTGCCTGAGTACACGTTCTGATTAAGTAGCATCCGGTTTTTCTTTATCGGGGATTCGCGAGAATATCCCGGCCAGCCTTCCTGTTTTTAACATCATCTCTTCAGTCAGGGCTCCCTTTGTAAGTTTCCATGTCCAGTTACTCTCAATGGTGCCGGGAGTATTCATCCTGAATTCCCTTCCGTAGCCGAGAATATCCTGGGCCGGTACAACTGCAAGGTCAGCCTGTGTAGCATAGGCTTCACGGATAATCCTCCAGTGAAAATCGCTCCACTCTTTCATCCCTAAGTATTCCATGACATAGTTTCTGTGTTCCTCAGGAAATTCCGGATCGTAAAACCAGCCGTTTACAGTGTCGTTATCGTGCGTGCCTGTGTAGACGACACAGTTCTTTTCATCTATGTTATGCGGGAGGTATTCATTCTTATTATTAAAATCAAAGGCGAATTGAAGTATCTTCATTCCCGGGAGCTGGAGTGTGTCCCTCAGGTCTTTAACTTCTGGAGTAATGAGTCCAAGGTCTTCAGCAATAAGGGGGAGAGCTCCTGTCTCTTTTTTAAGCCTGTCAAAAAAAGGCCTGCCTGGTCCATGTTCCCATTCGCCGTTTACAGCTGTCTCCTCCCCGTACTCAACACTCCAGTATGACTCAAAGCCCCTGAAGTGATCTATCCTTATAATATCTGCAAGAGAAAGGGAGTGCATTATTCTCTTCTTCCACCACTGGTATGTATCTTCGTTAAGTTCTCCGCTTTTACTGTACCATTTATACAACGGGTTTCCCCATAGCTGTCCTGTTTCACTGAAATAATCAGGCGGTACACCGGCAATTTTATTCGGCTGGAGATTTATTTTATCAAAATCAAGAATATGGCTGTTGATCCATGCATCGGAGCTTTCCATTGATATGTAGATCGGTATATCGCCGATTATTCTTATTCCCCTGCTGTTGGCATAGTCCTTAAGTCTTTTCCACTGTCTGAAAAAGATGAACTGGGCGTATTTAACCAGCAGGATCCTCTCCGCGAGTTTTGTGTTCAGAGTTGTTATGGTCTCCGGGTCGCGGATGGCAATCTCCCTCTTCCATGAGAGCCAGTTGAAAGAGTTGAACTCATGTACAAGTGAGATGTAAAGAGCATAGTCATCGAGCCACAGACTGTTATGGTGAAGGCAGAACCTGTTGAACTCCATATTCTCCTCCTCTGTAGCGTGAAGGAGGAATTCATCGAATGAAAGTATTACAACCTTCCTCAGAAACCTTCTTGCCCTGTCGAAATTACAGAAGTTCTCTTCAGGAAATTCATCGCAGCTGATTTTATTTTTAAACCAGTTCTCTCTAAGGAGATGATCAATGCTGATAAAAAGTTCATTACCTGCGAATGAGGAAATTGATGAATAGGGTGACCAGCACATTGAAGGTGACACCGGCCCCACAGGGAGAATCTGCCAGTAGCGGAACCCCCCCTTATGAATATGATCAACAAACTCATAAGCCTCATCACCTAAAGTACCTGTGCCGTACTTCCCCGGGAGGCTTGTTATGTGGAGCAGTATCCCTGCTGACCGGTCTATCTTCATTATTTACCCTGGCTCTTCATCTGGGAAAGAACACGCTTGAGGTTTTCCAGCTCTTCGCCGTAATCTTTCCAGTTGCCCGCTTTCATATTATCTTCTGCTTTAAGATAATGCATATATGCCCTGTCGGCAAGTTCTTTAAGAGTAATTCCGCCTTCTCTTATTTCACTCGCCGTGAATCCTCCGCCGTAAAAGAGTTTTTCCAGTGAGGCTGAGAGTGTGTCCTCCATTATAACCTTGTCCGCAAATGAAACTATAACTTTACGCAGTTCAGGCATTTCACTCTTTTCAGCCTTGAGGTAGAGAGGTTCAATAAAAAGAATGGATTCCTCAATGGGAATGGCAAGCATATTACCCCTTATGACATTAGTACCTTTCTGGCTCCAGAGTGCGAGCTGCTTTGAAATTTCCGGGTCCTGGTTAATTCTTGCCTCAATCTGCATGGGACCGTAGTTGAGTTTCTCTTTAGGGAGGAGGTACAGCTGCAGCTCACCGTAATCAGGCACATCACATTTGGCAGTGAGAAATGCCAGCATATTATTTTTCTGATAAGGAGTAAAGGGGAGTATAAGTATAAACTCACTCCTCTTTTCTCCCGGCAGTGTTGTTACGAGGTAATAACTGTGTACCTCAGTTTCACTGTTTTCATATATCTGTGTCGGTATTGCCCATGCGTCCTCGTTGTTGTAAAAAACATTAGGATTAGTCATGTGATACTTCAGGAGAATGTAACTCTGAATATTGAAAATAGTTTCAGGATACCTGATGTGACTCTTGAGGCCTTCAGGTATGTCCTTTATATCTTTGAAAATTCCCGGGAAGATTCCGGAGTATGCTTTAATAATAGGGTCTTTCTGGTCTGTGATATAGCAGTTTATCTTCCCGTTGTAAGCATCTATAATGATCTTCACCGAGTTACGGATGTAATTAAGTTTTCTGTTATTAACATTTATCGGTGTGGAATAAGGAAACATATCTGTTGTGGTGTATGCATCAATTATCCAGTACAGTTTGCCGTCTGAGATCGTAAGATACGGGTCATCATCCAGCTCAAGGAATGGAGCATAATTTCTTGCCATTTCAACAATATTCCTCCTTATCAGGAGCCTGCTCTCTCCACTGATATTTCCCGATATAAGAAGGTTGATGTCGCCGAAAGAGACAGAGGCCATAAGCCGTTTAAAGAAAGAATCAAGCTTTATCCCCCCTGTTCCCTGGTAGGTTGTGTACATATTTTCATCACCGGAGGGGTAATCAAATTCCCCGGGTTTAATGGAGGTGTTTGTTATTACATAAGGAGCATCATGCTCGCCATAGTAAATCTCCGGCCTGTCAATACTGATGTTAACTTTAGTTTTTGGAGGTATGTCCTGAATGAGAAATTCAGGGAGACCCTCCGAAGTTATCCGGTCTACCCGGCTCATTACAGCTCCGTAACCGTGGGTATAGATCAGATGTTTATTCTGCCATGTCTGTGTGTTCCCCGGGAGCCCGTCAGTTGAAAGCTCGCGGGCGGAAAGGTTGACAGCGATTTTCTTCCCGTCTATTATATATCGATCAACATCCACATCGTTGAAGTAGTAGTATCTTTTAAGCTCCTGCAGCTGTTTGTATGTCTGTTTCAGAGGCCTCCAGTCCCAGAGACGGACACTGTCCAGGGTCTCCCGGTTTTTTTTGAGATCATTATATGACAGGTTCCTTTTGTTCTCAAAAGGGATCTCCTTCACTTTATCAAGGCCGTAAGCAAAGCGGGTAAAATCTATATTGTTTTGAATAAAAGGCTTTTCCTTATCCAGTTCATTGGGGACAACAATGAATTTCTGCTGCAGAGCGGGATAAACTGTTCCCAGTATAAAGTAAATTGGAATCAGTGTGACCATTACAATTACCGGCAGTTTGAAACTTCTCTTGAAAACATTGAAGAAGAGCAGCCCCGCTGCTATAAAAGATATAAACTCCGCAACCCTGAAAGCAACAAGTTTCGCGTTTACAGCGGAATATCCCGCTCCGTAGAATTTGCCTATCTGCGAAAATAGAAGTTCATATGCTGAAAGCTGATAGCTCAGTCCGTAGAGAGCAACCATAAGGCCTAAGAGTATGGACAGATGGGCTCTGCAGAAGAGAGAGAATTCAAAGCCTGTGTTTGTTAATGATATCCCCCCGTTAAAGAGATGAAGAACCGCAGTGAATATTGTTATAAATACCAGAGATGTCATTGTCCAGCCGTAAAGAAAATTATAAAAGGGGAGCGAAAATACGTAGAAACCTATATTCTTCCCGAAAACAGGATCTGCCGGATATCCATCGAAAGGAACTCCGTGCTGGAACATAAGATATTCCTTCCAGAAAGCAGACGCGCCTCCCCCCATCATAAAACCTATAAGTACGATACCTATGGTCATGAGAATCAGAAGAAATCTTCGTGAAGAACCGATTGCCGGTATCTGTATCCTGTCGAGAAAATTTTCCGAGAAGAATCTCCCTTTTCCCCCGATAAGCCTTATAAGCCCGAAATTAAGAAGGAAGAGAAATATGAAGATCGCCCCGAATATAGCCTGAACATTGAATTTTGTCAGGAACATGACCCAGAAAACCTGCAATCCTTCATTTATTCTGAACCATTCATAGTCGATGTAGAATCCTGAAATATACTTCGCAAGGAAGTAGAGTATAAAGAATATTAGCAGTCCGAAGGTAATCCTTTTGTCCATAACCGGCTCCAGTATAAAGAATGTTTATTAAAGATAATAAAAACCGTGATTTAGTAAAGTATTAAAAAAAATATATTCCGGGCATTAGTCAACCAGAAAAGACTTGAGAATATGAATATCATTAAACGGTATGGATATTCAATGGCTTTATAATTGCTTTATAAAGGGAGGCCTGCTTGGATATACATTACGGATTCTGGATACTCTTTGCTTTTATGGTGGGGATTATGCTGTATATCGATCTCTATATAACTGATCACCAGGAGGGTGAAAAGTCTTTTAAAAGCAGCGTTATCTGGAGTATTATCTGGATATGTGTTGCCCTTGCATTTAACGCGTCATTATATTTTTTCTACGACAACGGCCATGAAAAGGCTATGGAGTTTCTTGCAGGTTACCTCATCGAAAAATCGCTCTCTGTGGATAATCTTTTTGTTTTTATTATGATATTCCATGCACTGAATATAAAGAGTGTAAATCAGCCGCACATTCTTAAATGGGGTATCCTTTCAGCAATAGTATTCAGGATTTTCTTCATCATGGCAGGGGTGGGCCTTCTGAATTATTTTCACGCGACAATTTATCTTTTCGGCGCAATATTACTCTGGGCATCGTTTAAGATGATCCGGGATGCTGTTTCAAAAGAGGAGGAGGAGATTGATATTGCGGAGAACAGGCTTGTTAAATTTATAAACAGGCACTTCAGGGTACTTACAGATTATAACGGTAAACGGTTTTTTACAAGGGCTGACGGTAAACTTGCCCTTACTCCGCTGTTTATAGCACTTCTGATGATCGAGACTGCTGACATTGTTTTTGCGGTTGATTCTATACCTGCAGTTCTTGCGATAACACACGATCCCTTCATAGTTATAACATCAAACATAATGGCGATTTTAGGGCTCAGGGCACTTTACTTTGTTCTTGCGGGGATGCTTAATCTTTTCAGGTACCTGAAACATGGAGTGGCTCTTATACTTCTTTTTGTCGCAGTTAAAATGCTTATATCAGAGATCTACAAAATTCCCGTTGCCGTATCACTTATTGTTATTTTTTCACTTTTATTTCTCTCTGTCGTACTGTCTCTGATTTTTATGAAAAAAGATGAAGTAATAAAATAGGACCTCATCCCCCCTGACCCCCTTCTCCATGGTGGAGAAGGGGGGAATGACTCCCTCTCGCCTTTGAGGAGAGGGGGCCGGGGGGTGAGGTCAGGGGAATTTAAATGAACCTGACAAAATACACACACGCAGATTTCAGCATCGATGAACTTCTAAAGCTTAAAGGCCGCAGAAAGATCTTCGTCGTCTTCTCAACATTCGGAGAGAGGGAGGCTGACCTCGTCTGTGAAAAGATTACACTGCTGAATACTCTCCCGACAGGATTTATTGACAGGATTATACTTAACCACAGACGTACAGGAACAGAACCGGACCGCACTGAAACAGGTGTCTCCGCCCTTAACTGCGGAGTTGACATCATTGTCGCGAATAATCTGGAAGTTCCTGATATGGGAAAAGAGAAGGGGAAGGGGAGCGACATGCGGAGGTCACTTTATGTGATTAACCGCGGGTTTATGGATGGTCTTACTGCGAGGGATATAATTGTTGTTTTTCTCGATGCGGATGTTGTGGCTCAATATTTCGGTGTGCATTTTGTCACAGCTCTGGCGGGAGCCGTACTTAAAGGGGCGGATTTCGCTAAAGCAGGGTTCTGGCGTGCAATGGGGCGTGTTAAAAAGTTTGTTGCCCAGCCTTTATTTTCAGTAATTGAACATCCGGCTCTCAATGCTCTTGCTGAATATTCATATCCTCTTGCCGGTGAATGTGCGGCCACCCTTGATTTTTTCAACAGCATGACCTTCTGGCAGATATACGGAGTAGAAACAGGGATGCTTGTTAATACGGCATTTTCCGGTTACTCTGTTGCTGATGTTAACTTAGGGCTCTATGACCACGAACATCACTCCGACATGAACATTCAGAAGATGTGCTTTGGAATAATAAGGACTTATATTCAGTCACTCATCGATCAGGGGATTATTGAACTGAAAGACGGCGCTGCTATATCAGATACATTCCGCTGCGAATATATAGATGAACATGGTGAACGGGTAAAGTTAAATGAAAACCTTGTTGAACTTAAATACATGCCTCTGAAAGAAATCCTCTGAGCCTCCCGGGATTTTTACTTCCCCAGGGTTTCTTTAACCTTCTCCGCAAGGTCATTTAGAGAGAACGGTTTCTGCAGAAAATGCACTCCATCCTCCAGAACCCCATGATGGGCAATTACGCTTGCGGTATATCCTGACATAAAAAGAAGCCTGATCCCCGGATGTAAAACTGAAATTTTATCCGCAAGATCCCGTCCATTCATTTCCGGCATAATTACATCTGTTATCAGGAGGTCTATGTGTCCACTGTGCTGTCCGGCAATTCTCAGCGCTTCAGCTGGTGAAGCGGCAGTCAGAACAGTATACCCGAGCTGTTCGAGTATTTCGCTGTTTATATTAAGTAGCATAGCCTCATCTTCAACAAGAAGAAGTGTCTGGTGCCCCTGGTCCGGTTCTTTGGTCCCGGATTCCTGTTCTTTACTCACGGCTGCTGCATAATGCTGCGGCAGGTATATTCTGAAGGTTGTCCCAAGCCCCGGTTCGCTGTAGACATTTATAAACCCGTTGTTCTGTTTAACAATTCCGTATACTGTAGCAAGCCCAAGACCTGTTCCACGTCCTGTTTCTTTTGTCGTAAAGAACGGTTCAAAAAGGTGATCCAGTGTCTCCCTGTCCATGCCGATTCCATTGTCACTTATGACAAGCACCACATAATCACCGGGTAGAATGCTTTCATCTTTTATTTTGTCCGCTTCTGTGAAAACTGTCTTATCTGTTTCAATGGTTACTTTCCCTGTATCTGTTATGGCATCACGGGCATTTACGCAGAGATTAACAAGAAGCTGGTCAACCTGTGCAGGGTCCATTTTGATCATTACAGGATTAGCAGATGGCAGCCATTCGAGGGATATATCCTCCCCTATAATCTGCCTCAGCATCTTAAGCATACCTTCAACTGTTTCATTAAGATCAAGAATTTTCGGAGCCACTGTCTGCTTGCGGGCAAAGGCAAGGAGCTGTCTTGTGAGGTTTGCGGAGCGTTCTGCTGCTTTCTTTATATCCTGAAGATATGTGTAAACCGGGTGATCCGGGGCAATCTTCCTCAGGGAAAGTTCAGTATATCCGAAGATGGCTCCTAACATGTTGTTGAAATCATGGGCAACTCCCCCTGCAAGACGGCCGACAGATTCCATTTTTTGCGACTGATTAAGCTGGGCCTGCAGTTTTTCACGTTCCTCTTCAGAATACTTGCGGTCAGTTATATCATTCACTATGCCGACCATGAGCTGTACCCGCCCCTCCCTGTCTTTTACCGGTGATACGGCCAGGTCCCCCCATACAGTACTGCCGTCTTTTTTTATAAATTTTTTTTCTATTCTATAATTGGATAACTCGCCTGCAATAACTTTAAGGAAGTAGTTCCGGCTTGTCTCAATGTCATCGGGATGAGTAATGTCAAGATTTGTTTTCTGTTTTAATTCATCAGCTTCGTAACCTAAATAATTGAGCCACCAGTTGTTGTACATCACGTATTTTCCCTGTTCATCAGTGATGCTGAAACCGACATTCGCTGCATTAAATACTGCTTTCAGTTTTTCTTCACTTTCCCTCAGCGCTTCTTCAGATTTTTTCTGCTCAGTTATATCCCTGAATTCTGTGACTCTTACTGTTTTCCCTTTGTATGGTATATTTTTAGCTTCAATTCTGACTATGAAATTTTTGCCATTCTTTCTGATTCCGATCGCATCGTAAGGTTCTTCATAACCTGACATTATATTTTTCATAACAGTATCGCGGGATTGTTCTGCAATCAGAAGAAGGCCGTTTATGCCGATAAGTTCATCTCTTGAATAGCCTGTTAATTCTTCAAGACCCCGGTTGCATTCAAGAATAACACCTTTATCATGAATAGCTATACCTCCAAAAGAAGCGTTATGCAGTGCTTTGAACCTCTCCTCACTGTCACGCAGAGCTTTTTCATTTTCAATTCTTTCTGTGATGTCACGGGCAGCGGCGTAGATCAGTTTATCATGGGGGGTTGAGCGCCACTCGATATAACGGTAGCTGCCGTCTATACAGCGGTAGCGATTGATGAAGTTGAAAACAGGTGAAATAGAACTCTCCCTTGTTTTATCAATCGTTTCCTGGAGATCATCCGGGTGGACAAAATCAAGGAAACTTCTTTTTTCGAGGTCACCTGTTGAATATCCAAGTATATTTTCCCACTCTTTATTTACACGTCTGAAGTTACCATCAGCATCAGCTATGCACAACAGGTCCAGTGATGTGGAAAAAAACTGGTCAAGCTCCTCATTGATCTCGTCTCTTGATATTATTGCCTGGCGGAGACGGAATATAATTATCAGAATAATCAATGTTATAAGAATTTGCGCTATTATAATAAACAGGGTTCTGCTTCGCCAGGGAGCGAGCCACTCCTCAAGTCCAATCCCTACAGAAACGAACATGGTTTTGTTCTTTATAAAAGCCCGGCTGAATATCCGCTCTATTCCGTCAATACAGGTATGAACTGTTTCAGGATGAGAATGTTTATTATCAGTGAAACCGGAAACTATTTCAACAGGTATGGTCTTTTCAAGCCCCATATCCTTACCGCCAAGCATGCCGCTGTATATAGTTCCATTGAAATCAGCAAGATACACAAGGGATTTTTTACCTAAGTTCACCTCCTGGAATATCATTGAAAAATAGTACGGGTTCACAGAGGCAAGAAGCACTCCGTTAAATTCCCCCTTCGCGTTCTGTAGACGGACACTGAGCGGCAGATACCATTTTCCTGTAACACGTCCCAGTATAGGGTTCTCTGTGCGGAGATACCTGGAACTGTTTTCCCTGTGATGGATAAAAAAAGGCCGGTCTCCGCTGTAGGTAGGTTTGAATTCAGATTTATCAGTAAGAAGAACATTGCCATGTCTGTCTATTATTGAAATAAGATTGAAAAGTTCAGGATTTGCTGTTACAGCATTATGCAGGAAGGTTGTCATTTCACTCTTGCTGAATCCCCTTTCCCACCTCTGTCTGAGTGTAAAAAGTAAAACTTCCGTACGGGAAAAAGTCTCGTAGATATGCCTTTCGAGTATAATTGAGAGGTTGGCAGTTTCCCTTTTTGCCCTGGAAAGTTCAAGACGTCTGTCTTCAAAAACAATCTGTATAGAGATCAGCCATGTGCCGAGAAGAAAAAGTATGCCGAATCTTACAATCCAGTTCCCTGGTGATTTATGTATCTGTAAACGGCTGAAAAGGTTTTTTAGTCTCTTCAAAAGAGTTATCTCCGGTTATAAAAAGAACTGCTTCAATCGTCAAATTTCATAGTTACATATTAAAATAATCCGTTTAAAATATAATAACAATCACCCGGGTTTTCCATATTATATTTTTTATTTTCCTGACGGGGTAATCATTTATCAGGTGCAGGGGCTTATTTATAGAGAGAGGGGCATCCTTTCGAATGCCCCTCCCGGAATGAAGAAGTTTAAACAGGAGTGGTTATCCCACCCCGGTTGTTCAGGCTTGATTAGA
>DAISJZ010000100.1:0-12480 GCA_036821145.1 Spirochaetota bacterium | reverse complement strand
AAGTGCAGCAGGTATATTGAATACGAGAGATCTCCTAAGAATGTAAAAGGGCGGAGAGAAAAGAATTTTCCGATAAGAGTTACATTGAGCAGGAGAAGTATAAAAAGCGGATATACCACCAGGGGCATGACCCTTTCCCAGTGTCCGAATACAGCGGTGTAACCCCCTTTTATTACAAGTGCTGCCACAAGGCCGGAGTAGAGTATAACGGATGTTAGAATAATCCCTTTGGTCTTAATGCTCACTCCGCTGATATAGCCGTTGAGATAAAAAAGTAGACATCCTGCAAAAAAGGCCATGAGCATCCTGGCAACCTGGGGATTAAATAAAGGATAGTTCAACTGCATCTGAAGTATGGATATTCCGGTGAACATATAAAGCGTAAACAGTATGGCAGGCCTTCTGGTTTTTTTTAATGTGTAGAAAAAGATAAAATATGCCGCGACTTCACAGGAGAGAGACCAGGAGGGCCCGTTGAATGAAAAGCTGTCATTGAAAAGGCCGGCCTGAAGAAAGAATATGTTGAGAAGGAAATGATAAATGTCGTTATACTGGCAGTCAAAATAACCCTGCCCGGAAAGAAGCCTGAAGTATTGCACTGATGCCACAAGGAGAAGTGTTGCTATATGGAGCGGATAAAGTCTGCTGAGCCTCAGAATAAAGAAGGTTTTTTCACTAACCAGGTTTTCAGAAATCTTTTTATAATATACATGCATAAAGATGAAACCTGAAAGTACAAAAAAGAAGTCCACGAGATTCCATCCGCACTGATAAAACCATCTTAATGCGCTGAACCATGGCTGAGCTTCAGGATGAGCAGTAAAGTATCCTGTATTGAAGTGGCTGTAATGGAAAAAGAAGGCTACCCCTATTGCTGCAATACCACGCAGCGAATCCAGTGAGCGGAGTCTCACTGCCTGTGCGGGTGGAGCTATGATTTTATTCACCGGTTTAAACCTCTCTGAAGAGATATGCAATGACATGTTTATGCATTGTCATAAATGGCTGCCGGATGCCGGAAGGGGTAGAGCCGGATCAGTTGGTCTTTCAAAATTCCCTGAGACCGGATACATTGAGGATATTGCATTCAGGAGATCAACAATTTTTCTGACATAATGAAAATTATGTAATTACATAAAAAGAAAGAAATGTTTAGAATAATAGTTGTGTTTTTATCTTTTTTTGCTCTATCTCCGGGAAAAATAAAAAAAATCTTGTATTTATAGCCCGGTTGTGCGAAAAAAAGGAATATATATAAGTTTTACACAACCGGTCATGATGTGCAATTTTTTAAATGGTATAATGCTCTGAATATGGAACGGATATTTCTATGGCCAGGTTATACCCACCATCTATAGCTCAGATTGAGAATATTCCTGATTCTGAGAAAAGCCTGTTTGAAAGGTTTAAAAATCTTGATAACAATTATCATATTTTTCATTCCGTCACCTGGAGTGACCGGAGGGATGGTGAGTGCGATTTCATAATCTTCAATGAACTTAAGGGATTTATTGCACTTGAAGTTAAAGGGGGGAAAATTGATTTCGACGGTAAACGCTGGTCTTCTATCTCTTCAGACGGTAAACTCCAGTACATTAAAGATCCTGTTAAGCAGGCCCAGGATTCTGTAAGAGCTATAAAAAAAGTATACGAAGTTAAATTCAATTCAGCATTACCCGGTATATATACCTGGGGTGTCTGCTTTTCTGACTGTAATCGCGGCAGCGGATTCAGAACTCTTGACATCTCTGACTCGAATATTCTTGATTTTTGTGATTCCGATAATATCACTGAATGGGTGGGTAATCTTTTCAGGGTAAATGAAGACCTTCATGGAGTTAAAATACTCTCCGGCATTGAGAGGGGGAATTTTATTTCTCTTTTTAACAGGGATCTGCATATTCCTTTATCCACCGGAAAAGTTATAGTTGAGAGGCAGAGAAAATTAGCTTCTGCGGATCTTATGCAGGAATATCTTCTGGATCTGTTTGAGGATAAGAGCCGCGTTGCTTTTCATGGAGCTGCAGGTACAGGCAAAACCTGGATTGCGACAAAGAAGGCCGTAAGACTTGCATCATCAGGTAAAAAAGTACTCTATCTTTGCAGCAGCAGGTATCTGTGCGAGACTATAGCATCAAGGCTTGATGCATATAGAAATATAGATGTAATGACATTTTATTCTTTTTCCAATACTGTAATCAGGGTGTACATAACTGCTGAAATTAAGAGATTCGGATGTGAAGAGGTTTTTTTCAGCTGCATTACTGATCTTCTTAATGAAGGGGGAAGAGTTAATTCTCTCTCGGCAAAACGTAAATACAGTGGGGGGAGAAACCTTGAACTCCGGGTACACGGGGCGCTTTTTTCTCTCGCAGCTCTTGATCCCGGCGAGCATTATGATACAGTTCTGGCCTGGTATGAGGACAGGCTCCCCATTGATATAATAGATATACTGAGCCTGCTTATGCCGGACGGTTCAGGGAATGATAGTTTTTATAATGAGAGGATGTCTCTCGCTCTTGCCCAGGTGTTTGAGAATGAGCACAGATCCCTTGACAAATTTATATATGACGCGGTGATTGTTGATGAGGGCCAGGACTTTCACATGAACTGGTGCGATTCTCTCAAAAACTTATTTGAAAAATACAAAAATAAAACAGTCTATGTATTCTATGATGACAATCAGACAATTCTAAGAAGGGAGAAGGAACTGCCCATCAGGGAGCTTATCTCAAGGTCCGATCATAATAACTATATATTCAGGTTGAAAGACAATATCCGTAATACATCTGATATTCACAGGTTTGCCATAGACACAACAGGCCTTGCTGCAGATACCAGGTCTCTTGATATTCAGGGGGTTGTCCCGGATTCAAAAGAGTTCAGCAGCAAAGATGACTCAATATCCTACACAGCCTCAGTCATAGATGAGCTTATACAAAAACACTGTATTGAACGTAATAATATTGTAATTCTCTCAAACAGGAGTATTGATAATTCGATTTTTGCAGAAACAAAAAAAGCCGGTGAATATAACATTGTTACTTCAATTTCCGCTGATATGGAAAACAGTGTGCTTTACAGGACTATACATGAATTTAAGGGCCTTGAAGCAGATGTTGTAATACTGGTTCTGCATAAAGGTGAGGCGGAGTTCGCGGACAAAAGCCGCTATCTCTCTGAAGAACTGCTCTATGTGGGGGTCACAAGGGCAAGGCATCTTTTATATGTGGTTACGGTAATACCTTGACATTTTATATTCGCAGATGAAACAATACCAGCTCCGCTGATTCATAGATTAAGGACAGAGGAGGGGAGAGCGATGTTTGAGAAAGTTATACCGATCCTTGTGGCGCTAATAGCACTTCAATTTATAATCCGTGTAATGCAGAAAAAGAAAGCTTCAGTGCCTAAATCTGAGTGGCGGGAGATAGATTACAAAAAACGTATTGATGATTTGATGAAGGGGCGTGACCCGGAGGGAACCGTGCGCAGCCCTAAAGGGATTACCCTAATTGGAATAGAAGATTTCAGCGCCATACCGGATGATAAACGGGATGTGAGACGTGATATTCTTCATATACGTGAAGCTGTTTCTATAGGGCTAAGGAGTAAACTCGGAAGGGATGTGTCAGATTCAAAATACAGGGAACCTGACCTGATGTTTGATGATATTGTCCGTGTGATAGAGAGGTATACAAAGAAAGAGGAAAGCTGAGCCTCAATACCCCGGAGATTTTTATCTTGCCAAAAATCCCGGTTTTTATTTTACTCTAATCTGCCGGTTTAAATTCAAAGGAGAATCCCCTGTCTTATGATAGATACTGCTCTTATAAAAGAGAGTTGCCTCAGGCGTATTGCTGATAAAGTAATTAATAATGAACCTGTAAATGGTGATGATGCCCTTGCCATGCTCTCAACAAATGATATCCCCGGCCTTGGTATGATTGCAAATCATATAAGGGAGAAGCTGAACGGAAATCTCACTTATTACGGGATGAATATAAATCTTAACTATACAAATATCTGCGAACTCCGCTGCCCCCTCTGCGCGTTCTCCTGTGACCAGGGGGATTCGAAGGGTTACGTTTACAGTATTGATGATGTTGAAAGGATTGTACGTGAGGCTGATTCTGTCGGTATAGATGAAGTCCATATTGTGGGGGGGCTTAACCCGGCGCTTAAGCTTGACTACTTTACCGCAATGATCCGTAAAATCAAAGAGATTAACAGCCGCATTTTTGTTGTGGCTTTTACGGCTGTTGAATATGACTATTTCGCAAAACTGAACGGACTGACACTGCAGGATGTATTCAGGGAGCTTATTAACGCGGGACTCGGCGCCATCCCTGGGGGCGGAGCGGAAATATTCGCTGATGATAAGCGTAGTGTCATCTCTCCGAAAAAAATACCTGCGGAACGCTGGCTTGAGGTCATGGAGACCGCTCATTCCATGGGTTTGACCACAAATGCCACAATGCTTTATAATCATATCGAAACACATGATGATATAGTTGATCATATGAACAGAATAAGAACACTGCAGGAAAAGACCGGAGGGTTCAAAACATTTGTACCTTTGCAGTTTCATGATGAAAACACTGAATTCAAACCTGGAAGAGCAGCATCTACCGGATTTGATGATATCAGGATATACGCCACAGCAAGGATCTTTCTGCATAACATCCCGCATATAAAAGGATTGTGGATGTACCTTGGTGAAAAGATGGCATGCATCCTTCAGGACTTCGGTGTTGATGATATAGGGGGTACTTATATCAGGGAGAGGGTTGTACACTCCGCCGGAGCGAAGACATCGGATTACGGTACTGAGGATTTTCTGAAGCGGATGGTTCAATCCGCACGTAGAGAGCCGGTACGTGCGGCCGCAGATTACAGGAGAATTGAAAATCAATGAATATCGGTTATATAAATTATCTCAACTGCTTTCCTTTTTATTATCATATGTTTGAAGTTGAGCCTGTTGAAGGGGTAAAAGTTGTACCTGCTTATCCCGGTGAACTGAACAGACTCGTCAAAAATCATGAACTTCAGATGAGCCCCGTTTCAGCTGCTGCTTATACATATCTGCAGGGGGATTATGTAATTCTCCCGGGCTTCTGTTTAAGCTCTGTGGGTTATGTTAAATCAGTTGTGCTTCAGAGCAGGGTCCCTATTGAGGAACTTGACGGAAAGAGGGTGGGGCTTACAACAGCCTCTGAAACCTCGGTCGCACTTCTGAAGATACTCCTTGCAAAATATTATAAGGTGAATCCTGAATATATCCCGGTAAAACCGAGGCCTGATTTTGCTGATGTTGACGCGGCTCTGGTTATCGGGAATGAAGCCATGATGGAGCCTGCTGTTCCTGTTGAGTATTCATATGATTTAGGCGACCTCTGGCTGAGAAAAACCGGGTATCCTGTTGTATTCGCGATTTTTGTTGCGCAGAAAGAGACCGTTGAAAATGAAGCCCCTTTACTCAGGGATATATGCCGCTCATACAGAACTTCACTTAAAGTACTGAAGAATGAGAGAGAACTTCTTGTGGGAAGAGCATCAGAAATGTATCCTGATATAAGCTATGACATAAGCAGGTATTACAGCTACCTGAGATTTGAATTTACAGATGAACTTAAAGACGCACTGGCCTTTTATTTTAAAGAAGCATTTGAAGCAGGCATCCTTGCTGAAGTTAAAGAGCTGGAGTTCGCCAAGCTATGAGAGAATATGAAAATCTTAAAAAGAAAATAATATCAGGCGACAGAATAGATTCATCAGATGCGGTGAAACTTTTTTCTCTCCCTATGCCGGAACTTGGCGCCCTTGCTGACAGACGCAGGCGGATGATAAAAGATGATGACACAGTGGGATTTATCAGGGACAGGATTGTCAATTTCACAAATATATGTGAAGCAAAATGTAAATTCTGTGCCTTTCATGCCCGCGGCGGGGTTATTCCGCCATATGAAATGACCATTGATGAAATACTGAAAAAAATCGGTGAATTGAACGACACAGGGGGAACCCAGGTGATGCTTCAGGGGGGGCTTCACCCTGAATATAAAATTGAAAAATATGAGAATATGCTCCGTGCGGTAAAAAGCGCGTTCCCCTCAGTTTTTCTGCACTCACTATCTCCTTCCGAAGTTGTTCACATGGCAAAGGTAAGCGGTGTCACTGTGGATAAGGCTGTTGCAAGACTTAAAGAGGCGGGGCTTGATTCAATCCCCGGTGCTTCAGATCTCCTTGTTGACAGGATCCGGAATATTGTGAGCCCGAAAAAATCAACAAAAGAGGAGTGGTGCTCTGTCATCCGTGCCCTGGCAAAAAACGGCATGGGCTCAACAGCAACTATGACTTACGGAATGGGGGAATCAATAGAAGAAAAGGTGGAGCATTTTTCTGTTGTAAGGTCAATTCAGGATGAAACCGGTATACTCCGCGCGTTTATACCCTGGTCTTTCTCTCCTGAAAATACAGGTATGGATGATATACCCCGTGCTACAGGTATTGAATATCTTAAGATTGTTGCTGTGGCAAGGATATTCCTTGATAATATCAAACACATTCATGCAGGCTGGCTTACGGAGGGGATGAAGCCTGCGCAGCTTGCACTTTCTATGGGAGCTGATGATATGGGTGGTGTTATCATGGAGGAGGTTGTTGTACGTGCAGCGGGGATTAATACAACAACAGATATGGAGGAGATGATAAGGCTTATAAAGGATGCGGGGAAGATACCTGTGCTGCGGGATTCACTTTACAGGGAGATCGAAAGATTCTGAAACATTGTTGAAATTGATGAGAGTTTTTTTATAGAAATCTGGTTTAATTTTTTATTTTTTAAAATATAACAGTATTTATTCCTTAACTTTTTTTAGTCAAGAAGTGCTCTATTACCCCCGACGCCGAAGGCGGCGGGGGTATATAATTCATTACTTTACATTAAAAAGTATTTTTAGGAATTATTACTGAAAATATAAGGTAATCTGATTATGGAAAATATAAATGTACGGGTTGCTGCAGCATTGTTTTCTATTTTAATATCATCATGGAGTTCTATCTTTGCTGCATCGGGGGATTTCGGCGCAGGTTTTATTCTCGGCGAGCCAACCGGACTCACTGCAAAGTATTTTATAACCGGGACAGACGCTGTTGACTCCGGGCTTGGCGCTTCGTACCATAACGGTTTTTATATTTATGCGGATTATCTGAAGCATTTTCCGGAGGTTTTTCCTGTTGACGGGCTGGCATTATACGTGGGAGCAGGAGCTGGTTTTCACCACCATAACAGGGATGATGAAGGGAGACACCATGACGGTGATGATTATAACAGTCTTGAATGCCGTATACCCGTCGGTCTTGAGTATACATTGCAAAAAGCGCCATTAGGCATATTCCTTGAACTGGTTCCGGCTCTCGAAATTATACCCGACATCGATTCAGATATAAGAGGCGGTCTTGGCCTGAGATATTATTTCTGAAGATTATTTTTTTCTATGTGAAAAACCTTATCAAGCCTCTCGCCTTTACTGTTAACGGCAGATAGGATGTAATTGCTGTTTACCCCTGTTTTGCCGCTGCTGTACAGCAGGTCACACCATAATATTTCCACTTCACCTGTGTAATCAGCTTTACCGGACTCTGAGATGAATACAACCTTTTTAACCGGCTTCCCGTAAAATCCGATAAACTCACCGGAAATTATTTTACCTTTCCGGAGGTGAATCCTGTTCTGATCATCAAAATAGCCTATATTGTTAAAATGTTTTTTCTCGGGGAGATATGTCATTGCTATTATCGAGGGGTCTGTGAGAATTGTTAGATTGCCGTCATGTTCCGTGACAATATAAAATCCATCAGGAAGTTTGAAAATTTCTCTGAATGAGTTGAAGTCACCGTACACAAGTGCGCCTATTTTAGTCTCAAGTTCAGGGAGTGAATTTCTGTTTTGTTTATAGCATAAGCAGATTTCGTCAAACTCCTCCCTTGTGAATTCAGAAGGAGACAAATAGTGATAATCGAATAGAGATTTTGTCCTCTCAGGATGAAAATCATTTATAATAATCAGATCTCTGTATCTTTTAGCTTCAGGGAGTATGTGAATATTACCTGTGATTATTCGGGTTTTCCCGTTGCTGTTTTTGTAAGCGAGGTTGTATACATCCCTGAATGAAAGTTCGACAAACTCTTTTTCAACTGTAAGAATCAGGGATGTATCTTCTGTACATGGGATGCTTTTCAGATTTTTTTTTGCTGATGAGCATTTAGTAAAAGCAGAAAAAAGAATCAGTACAGATAATGCGATTAGTATTTTTAAAAAGGTTTCTCCTGTCATTGCATACCCCTGACATATTGAAAAAGTTTATAGCGATATTTTTTTAATTTCAACTGTTTTATTCTAATAAAATACTTGATTTTTGCCGAAAATACATTATTAGAGAGTGGTTTATTATTTAAATAATTATTAAAAATGAGGAGGTTTTTATGATAGAAGTTACACTTGAACAGCATAAAGATCTCGCAATAATGCATCTCGATGGAAAGCTTTATTTTGAAAGTCTGAGTTATCTTACTGAGATATGGTGCCAGATTGTTGCAAAGCAGCCTAAGATAATTGCAATGGACTGCAAAGAACTTGATGGTATTGATTCATCTTCAATCGGAACACTGGTGCAGTTTTTTAATGAAGCGATGAAAAAGAATATAGAGCTTATATTTTATGATCTGAATCCGGCTATAAGAAAACTTTTTAAAACTATTCACCTTGAACAGTTTTTCACTGTTACTACAGGAAAAAAATTCATGGCAAAATACTGCAGCTTCGTTTCATGAGTTAGTAAAGCTGTTTAATCCCTTTTCAGAACCTGAAATATTCTTCAATTTTTTCATTTTTCATTTCTTTCCCTATTAAAACAATGAAAGAATCATCCGGTTCCTTTTCATCATTATGATATGATATCTCATATCTTCCTGCTACATACTGAAATACAGAATATTTTTCATCGCCATCAAATCTAAGGAAACCCTTAATCCTGAATATATCGAAAGGAAGTTCATCTATTTTTTTCAAAAAATTTTCTTTGTTAACATATTCAGGAAGATTAATCGCAACGCCGGATAACCCGTCGTCTTTGTGGGTTTTATGATTATGCAGAGCAAAATTCATTGCAGGATTACTCTGTATCCTGTTTATATCCTGGTCATAGAGCAGGGCAGGATTTATGTCACCGTATTCAGATGTATATATAAGTGCGCGGCTGTTTATTCCGCTTAATGTTTTTTTCATTTCGATTATTTGTTCCTCCCCCAGTCCATCGGTTTTATTAAGGATTAATATATCGGCTGCTTTAACCTGATCTTTTGCTATGGAGTAACTGCTTAAAGATTCAATTATATTATGTGCATCAACAATTGTTGTAACAGAATCAAACCTTACAATATCCTTCAGATCATGTATTTCTGCTGTAAGGTTCATCGGGTTCGCAGCACCTGTGGTTTCAAGGATAATGAAATCAGGCATAAACTCTCCAATGACAGTGTTTATCCCTCTCCTGAGGTTTCCCGAGAGTGAGCAGCATACGCAACCCTCATCCATCTCCACAACTTTGCATTCGTCTGAAATAAGTGTCCCGTCAAGGCCGGCTTCACCAAGTTCATTCTGGATAACAGCTCCGAAGAGGTACTTCTGTGATTGCGCCTCAAGAAAATTTTTGATGAATGTGGTTTTCCCCGCTCCGAGAAATCCTGAAATGATGTAAAGAGGGGGCCTGGTTTCTATCCCGAGGAGATTCCTGTTGATAGAAGTGGTATTTATAATTTTTTCAGGGTTGGAAAAGGTGAAAGATGAAAACTCATCCGGGATGCAGCTGTCAGATTCAGACCATGTCACCTCATGAGTTTCTGTGCCGTTTTTACCGGAATTAAAAAAGTCATCCGGCTGTGATATTGCGTTAGAATAAAACATTGCTGCAAGTGAATTGTGTTTCACATCACCATTACTTTGTACGGAACGAATATTCCCGGCTCCGAGGATTTTCTTTTCTGCATTATACTGTCTCAACCGGACCAGCGGTGCTTTCTCCATGTGAAACGAGAGTGAGGACGCAAGAAGATTGAAAACAGTTGAAGAAAGGAAAAATGAAGGGATTGCCTGCTCAGGTTCACCGGGCTCAATAAGGTATTCCTTTCCTTCCGCACCGTCAATCATTACACCCTCTTCCGAGATTATTATATCTTCAGAAAGTGACTCAATCCCGATTGAGATTGCTGAATCACCAGGGCGGTAAGTGATGATCAATTTTCCGATGAAGAAATAATTGAAAAATTCCGGATGTTCGGGGAAAGAGCGGATAAGCTCCCTGTAGTCATCATGGTATGCGTAAACCGCCCCGTTTATCGGAAATTTTTCAATGACCTCTTCTTCAGAATCAGGAAAATAAAACATGTTGAATGATGCAGAGAATACACCATCTTTCTCTCCGGAGCCTGCGTAATCCACCCCGAAAACACCGGGATGCTCAGCACTTTTAAATGTCCAGCTCTCCTCTTCGTAGGGTATTCTGAAAATACCTCTCCAGCCCAGGGTGTTCCTTACTCCAGGGAGATAATTTGTAACTGTTATAATATTTTTGAGAAGCTCCTGAACCTGTTCCGGTGACTCAGGAGCTCTCCCTGCGGAAAAAATTCTGTTAACATTCATGCTTTCCTTCTTATCTATATAATCAATGAATGGAATTAATACTCGACTTTACCGCTTTTCGGTCCATGCCATTCAAAGGAGACAATTTTACCATTTTCCCATCCAATCTCAAAAATTCTGATTGTGCCCACAGCTGTTTCTGAATTTTCACATTTTTCAACTAATGCTTCAGCTGTATATACAATCTTTCCATCTTTCTCTTCTGTTTTTGTGATGTTAGGTTTGGCGAGATTACAAGTCTGAATTGCTTCAGGTACGATTTCCGGTTTAGCTGAATATTTATTTATCACTTCGGTCATTTTATCCTTTGAACCGAAAGCTCCCATAAAATCCTTCATCTCCGGAATTACACCAGTTTTACCGCAACCTGCCATGAAAAGAATTACAGTCATTGCTGCTAAAAATTTTTTCATTTTATCCTCCAGTTAATAACGGGGGGATTCCCCCCGTTATCTGTATTTTAAGAATTAAACATTGCCGAAAGAAATTGTGTCCCCGTTACCGAGGTATGTTGTATCCTTCGTCCTGAACCTTGCTGTTCCTTTGATAACCGGATAGCCCGCTTCTACGAATTTTTTCGCGCAGAGTATACCAGTACAGTGGTTACATCCGATCTTTTCAAATCCGTATTTGCCGAGAGAGATTACAAGGTCATCATATTTCGGGTCCCAGTCTTCAAACGGGGATATGTGGAGTCCGCCATATATACCGTGAAGCTTGTCGCCCTCATATTTCATCTCTTTGAAAGCTGTATCAGCGAACTGGATGATACCCTGGTGGCAGCATCCGGTTACGCTCACCATACCTTTATCTTTTACGTTAAAGTAAAGGGACTGCTCTCCGAATACCCTGCATATAATAGGTACATTGAAAGTATATGTTGCAAAACCGGGTATTATTTTGTTGAGACCGTTTTTGTTCTCAATCAGTTTCCCCTTATGGCCTGCATCCTTGATATACTGCTTCCCTTCAGGATAAAATCCTTCAGGTACATATACAGTGATATTAGGGTTATACTTAAATGTTACAGGAATACCCCAGTAGTGGTCAAAATGCTCATGAGATATGAAGAGTGCTTCGATTTCGTTATTCGCCAGCATCTTGTCTATACCTTCACGTTTGAAGCATTCATCCATCCACGCGTAGTTCCAGCCTGAATCAAGAAGGAACTTTCTTTTTTTACCGTCCATCTGTTCAAGCTCAATAAGACAGGCAAACCCGCCGGCGTTATCAACGCTTACGCAGTTCTTTTTAACAATCTGCCATGCCTCTTCAAGTCTGTTAGGAAGAAGATGCTTGATTTTTGAAATTCCTTCCTCATAACTGCCTTTGCCTATGCCTTTACCATTTCCAAAGGGGGGCCAGTTGTAGCTGTACTGGTTAACCAGGAGGCCCCCCGCTTTTTTTATATCGCCCATGAGTGTGGCGTTGTCAAACCAGCTTGTTTCAGAGATGTTTGTTACTTTTATGCTTTTACAAACACCCAGATCCTGAAGTTTCCTGGTTTTAGCCTTAAAGTGACTTTTTCTGAGCGGGGAGTATGAATAGAGCCCCATAGCGGCAACTGTTCCACCGGCAACACCGATTGCAGCGCCCTTCAGAAAATCTTTTCTGTTCATTTTATTATCTGACATTTAAGCCCTCCTTCATACCTATTGCGGAATTATTGAAATAATGTTATAGAATACAGGGAGAAGCTTTATTGTAATGAAATAAAGCGCGAGGCCAAGTACTGCTCCTGCTCCTATACCGAATCCCAGAGTGGGGCTCCACTT
>DAISJZ010000099.1:7429-12910 GCA_036821145.1 Spirochaetota bacterium | reverse complement strand
TGATTTAAAAGGGAGCGGCACTGTGCTGCTTGTTGAAGATGAACTGCTGATTATGAAAATAGCTGAGGAAATTTTAAAGGATTGCGGATATGCGGTATTCTGTGCTGAAAACGGTGAAAACGCACTTGAAATTTTCAGGGAAAAACACAATGAAATAAGTGTTGTTGTAATGGACATGGCAATGCCTGTGATGTCAGGGGTCGCAGCTTTCAATGAAATGAGGAGGATTTCCCCCTCTGTCCGCGTGCTCATTGCATCAGGGTGCAGACAGGACAGTAGAGTGGATGAGGTGCTTTCATCAGGGGGAGCGGGTTTTATTGAGAAGCCATATACCATGGAGGAACTGGCGCAGGCAGTAAGGGGTCTTATTGAAACAGGGAGTAACTGAAGATTCCGCGCCTCTATGATTAAAGGCGCGGAACAGATTATCAGTTCCTCATGCTGTTAATCCAGTTCAGCCTGAAGTTTTTTCCTGATACTACAGATTCTTCATAGATTTCAACCATTCCGTCTTCAGGGAGATTTATCCTGGCCTCGCTGTTCGCAATAATATCCCTCTGAACATCAATTCCCGGGGCAACACTTACAAGTTCAAGCCCCCTTTCTGAAAGTTTGAATGCCGCAAGGTGTGTAACGTAATAAACCTCTTTCCCTGCTTTCAGCGCCTCTTTTGCTGAAAAGGTTATTTCATCCACCCTTTTTACGAATTTAGGTATACCCGGTTCAAGGACCGTGAGTTCATTGTTTTTAATTCTGATTCTGCTTTTTGCCATGAAGGCACCCACAAATATAATTTTTCTCGCGTTGGCCACAAGGTTCAGAAAACCTCCCGGCCCTATATAGTTTTTTGCCCCTTCACCTTTTTTTGAAACATTTACATTCCCCTCTTCATCCACCTGCAGTGTACCGAGGATTGTTATGTCGAGATTTTTTTCCACAAGGTGAAACATCTCCGATGAACTCATCAGTTTTTTCGGATTGAATGAAAGACCGAAGAAGAATCCCGGTGCAGGTGTACCTCCGTATATCCCGGTTTCAAGCATGAATGTCAGTTTGTCTCCGATACCACCCTGCATTATCTGCCTGCTTACCTCCTGGGGAAGTCCGTAACCTATGACACAGTGGGCATCGGGCTGTGATATTTCAGAAAAAACGGCTGCAGCCTGTCTTGCGAGGATCAGGTCTTTCTCGCTTCTTTCAGGGTCCGCTTTAAGAACAGCGTTAAGAGCTTTTATCTTTGCCCTGGCTTTCTCTATGTTGCCTCCCCCTCCGGGAACAAGCTCTTTCCATGGTTTTCTCTGTTCAACTGTGCCTGTGATATCATTTGTGGGGTTTACTACAATTGCATCAATATACTCCGCTTTTATATAAATTGCTGATTCATCTTTAGGGATAATTTTTGTCACTGTAACAATTGAAACTCCGCCGTTTCTTTTTGCGGCAAGAACCGCCTCTTTCGCTTCAGAGTATATTACCGCTTCTTTAACATAGATATTCCCCTCTATGTCAGCAGAGGGAGCAATAACCACAGCCGCATTAACAGAAGGAATTCTGTATTTCAGCCTGTCGCCATCAACTTCAACAAGCTGTTCACCGAGACCGGGAATCACACGGGAGCCTGCTCCCACACGGGGATCCATGAATGTGCCGACCCCGACTTTTGTTGTGATATACTCTTCCCCTTTCCCCTGAGCCTCCGCCAGGTGAGCGATTACACCCTGCGGGAGTACGCCAAGCACACAGTCACCGGCTTCGGCAAGAGCAAGCTGGGCTCTTGCTGTTTCAAGGTGGCCTGAAATAAATTCAGTATTAAGCCCCTTGAGCCCCACATCTTCAACACTTCCGGGAATTTTTCCCCTGGCTCCCGCTCCCCCCGCAGTTATTACTGTGAGGTTTTTCGGTGAACCTGTTTTTTTATACCTGTCCCCTATGGCGCTCCATAGAATCGCAGGGCGTGCGGAAACAGTCATACCCATACCCATTAAACAGGCGTTATCCGGAATAAGCGCAACAGCATCACGGGCGCACATGAATTTCGTGTTTTCAACATCAGGGCGGTAGCTATAATTAAAATTGCTTATCTTCCTTTTCCATTTCAGAAGCTTAACAACTGCTATTGCTGTATTTACGGTTTCATTTATAAACATACGGGCCTCCTTTAATGTATTTAATTCTGCGGTGTAAAACGGTATTCGCCGTTTTTAAGTACATATTTTCCCAGGCTGTTAACCGCATTAAACACGATACGGTCATTCTCTCCCGAGTCGTATCCGATAATTGTGATTTCATCACCCGGGAGTACCGGTGTGGCAAAACGCATTGAAATACCCTTCATTCTTGTCATGTCCCCGTTGCAGACTTCATCAAGAAGAGAATTGGCAGTCATTGCAGCAATGCATACACCATGCATAACTGTTCCCGGGAGACCGGCAAGGCGCGCAAGAAAAGGACTTGTGTGTATAAAATTGGAATCACCTGAAACTTTTGCATATTGAAGAGGCTGCTGTTTTACTGTGCGGAATTTTTTTCTGAAGAGTTCGCGGTCATATACCCGTTCTTTTCTCCTGCCGCTTCTCTTTTTATGCCTGCTGCGGATGATGAATACTGTATGCGCCTCGGCAATTATGCTGTCGCAGACAGAAGCAACAGTTTTCAGGTCAATCATCTCACCTGCAGGTGAATCTTTTATATCGTCAATACTCATCTCCACATCAATGATATCCCCTTCATGTATGTTGCCGAGCCACTCTATGGTCTGCTGGCCGTGAACAAGTTTAAGAAGGTTCAGCTTAAGTTCTTTGTTCACAAGGAAATATTTGAACATGGGATATAATAGACGGGAGAGATAGAACGGAGGAACGGCACAGTTTTCCCCATTGTATCTTACGGGGTTATCCAGCGTTGCTTCCACGTAAGAATATATATCATTGCGGGTAATAGGGCCTATGCGATTTGTGATTCTGTGTCCGATCATCTCCCTGTTGATTCTTTCAGAACGGATGTTCCTCAACATTGTGAGGAAAAGCGTGATATTATTCAGAAACAAATTAAACCTCCTTTTATATCTTTTTAATATAAAAGTAACGGTTTGTTGATATGGTTTTCGTATGGAATTATAATTCTATAAAACGGGGAGTATACCAGAATTATGATTATGTATAGTTTAACTGTTGTTAAGTGGTGTTTTATTTATAAAGAGTGATGTTCAGGCATGTTTTCTGCATTTTTCACGGAACTGTGCAGGGGTCATTCCATGGGATTTATAAAATGCATTGTAGAATGAAGTTACCGTGTTGAATCCTACGGCATATGATACGCTGAGTACTGAACGTTTACGGTCTTCAAGTAGATAGTTTTCTGATTCACGTATGCGGTATTCATTGATGAATGTATTGAAATTTTTATTAAGCCTTTCATTAAGTATCTGGGATAACTGGTATGGGGTGATATCCAGTTCATCGGCAAGTTTCCCCAGAGTGATCTCCTCATCACAGAAAATTTTTTCATTCTCCATAAGGTATGTCAGCTTTTCAAGCACACTCTCGACATCAATCCTGTCAATTCGTGAAGTGGAGTACCGGATTTTTTGCGCCTCCTCCTTGATATGGCGGATATATCCGGGGTAGCGCCATTTCAGCAGGAGTATTATATATATTTCACAGGTCATTATGGATGATATTGTTTTTATAATAGAAAGGTAATATGAACCGGTCTGTAAAAACAGCTTCTCTATAAGGAAACCTGTTACATAAATAATAATCATTGAGAAGTTGAAGGCTACAATTATTATTGAATATAAAGTCGGATTTCTTTCAACGAACATCTTTTTTTTGTACATCCGGATTGCGTCCTTCCCTACTGCAAAGGCGTATCCGCAGATAATGGTGACTATCGATAGGACTATATAGGGGTAGGACGGGAATACCCTTGATTGCCTGCGTAAGCCGACAAAAGACTGAAGAAGTTCGAGTTTTTCAGCTCCTGTTTTAATATAAAAAGGGGCAAGTACAAGAAATATTGCAATGACAGGGATAAAGTGGCATAGAGATGATCTCCTGAACCTGAAATTATCCCTTGTGAGTATCTGATAATAAAAGTAAAGAAATGGCGCTGAAAGATAGAGAAATGGTACATGAACCAGGGCAAGGTGCGGGTGCCTGAAGAGAAAACCTGATATCATAAATCCATGATATATCTGCCATATCCCTAATGAACAGAGAAATCCGAATATGAGAAAATGTGCATCTGTGCGTTTTCTTTCAACAAGATGCGCAGAGGCAAGCGCGAGTGATAAGCACCCTCCAAAAAGTGTAAAAAATTTAATTATATCCGTAAGCATGATTTCTTCTGATTCAAAGATTATTATTTTTGTAAAAAAAATTTTACATATCCACGCCCTTTTTTGCGTCAGGGAAATCAGAATTTAGATTACTTTAAAATAATTATGAAATAACTGATGATACTTAACTTAATTTATACAAATATATAAAAAAAGCAATAAGTTATTCAATCAGTGACTGGATATTATATTCATAATCATGATTCCGGAAAGAAAGTATTCCGGTATAGATGTTTATCTGCAGCTAAATTTTCTATCTGACCCTGGATACAGGGCCTCGGATTATCTCCACAGTATGTATCAAATCTTAACCGGTCATTCTTTACTTTCAATTTAATCAGATACCGGCTGCCGAGAAAAAGCGGACCCTTGAATGCAAGGTCGATCCGCAGCGGTGAACCCTTTTCATGCCGGGGGAGCTGCCGTATAGTGTCAGCGCAGACCCACATCGCATGAGCAACGTCACGTTTCAGCCCGAAGAGCGGTGCGGCAAATTTAGATATATGAATCGGGTTATAGTCCCCTGTTATCCTCGCGAAGCGTTTCCCGATATTTTCAGGTATAAATGATTCAGCATGTTCCCTGCCGTCATTAATCGGTTTAATAATGTCCGCGTGTGGTGAATGAGCATGGATTGTACCATAATTCCCTTTTTTCAGCCATGTTGTTATACTCTCCCATAATTTTTCTTCACCACTTGTCAGCAGAATCCTGAAATCGAATTCGAGTCCCTGCCGGACAATCCGTTTTTCCCCGGTCATTACTTCAAGAGTCAACGGCTCCCTGTCGTCAATTGGCCTGTGCCGTATTATATGATTTCTCAGATGAAGTGAACCTATAAGTGGTATGGGAAATTCCTTATGACTGAGAAGATGCATGTAAACAGGTGCGGCAAGAACATGGGGGTAGAGTACCGGTATCTTCCCGTCATTCTGCAGACCGCAGAGTTCCCTGTACCGGGAAAGATTATTCGGGTCCGGTGTCACATTTTCAAGTCTCCCGAGAAGCCGGGGGAGAGGTGATTCGTGCGGATTTCCCGGGCGCCGGGTAAGGATGATCCTTGCGTAATTTGCCAGTGATGATGGCTTCTTCCTGAAAGAGAGAATTTTATGGCTGTTCATGCATCTGCTCCTGTTTTGTTT
>DAISJZ010000099.1:0-7329 GCA_036821145.1 Spirochaetota bacterium | reverse complement strand
TTCCGTTAATGCTATAGTCTACCAGATTACATATATATCTTCCGCTGAAGAAAAATCACTGGATGTTACTTCATTAAATGCCTGAACTTTGTAGTGATGGATTACCCCCCATTTTAAATCAGAATCAGTAAATGTTACAACATCTGTGGTTGTACGGTCTTTCCACGAAAGACAATAAACATCAATTTTGCGCTGGATTTTATAAAAAACCGCACCCTTAACAGCAGTCCAGTTGATTGTAATCTGTTTACTGCTTTTATCATAGTTCAGAGTCAGGCCGGCAGGTTTTGCAAAGATGGTATTACCTGTTGCGTATGAGCTCCGGCTGCTTTCTCCGCTGACATTAACAGATGTAACTTTATAATAATAGTTTTTGCCGACACTGATTGAAGGGTATTCATCAGTATATGATAACTCTGTCAGGCCTGATGCTATGAGATTATATGTACCGTCAGCTGATTCAGCCCTGTAGAGCCTGTATGATTCAGCCCTTTCTGATGAAGACCAGGAGATAATAATAGCTGCATCAGTACTCCCTGTTGTTGCAGTAAGCCCTGCCGGTACTGCGGGCATCTGCGGCATGGCATATCCGTCGTCTGAAATACTCAGATGGCTTTCGACTGAATCGATTCCTGAACTCCATGCTGTAACTTTATAGAAATAAT
The DNA here is from genome assembly GCA_036821145.1 of Spirochaetota bacterium. Classification (GTDB taxonomy): domain Bacteria; phylum Spirochaetota; class UBA4802; order UBA4802; family UBA5550; genus UBA5550. Next base: position 6,664 of record DAISJZ010000099.1, on the reverse strand, counting down.
GAGTAACCAGGGATGGAGGTGTATCAATGAAAGATGCTGTTAGTATTTTCTCATCACCTGATACCGGTATATATGTGCCGTTTATTGTGCCGCACCTGTAAACAGAATACCCGGAAGCACCATTTACAGGAGACCATGTTACAGTAACTGTATCGTAATTTCCGTCTGAAGCTGAGACATTAATTGGAGCAGCGGTCTGAACAGGCGCTCCGGAATCTATTCTGCCTGAAACGACAATACTTCTTTCACTTTCTCCGCCGGAGCTCAGTGCTGTGACAACATAAAAGTATGTAACATCAGGTATAGCTGTTACATCTTCAAAAAGCAGTTCTGTGATATTTTCAGCAATGATAACATATTCCCCTGCCGTGCCATCTTCATCCGGGGCCCTGTAAATATTATAGGTTACAGCGTTCACAGCGGTGTTCCAGGTAACGTCAACTTTATTGCCGTAAGTTCCATTAGTTGCTGCCAGGTCTGTCGGGACAGAAGGTATATCCTGGAGAGCTTTTCCCGGGGCCGGTTCTCCGGGAACACTTTCACCTTCTTCATTGATTGCAATGACCTGGTAATAATAATTTTTGTCCCTTGAGAGTGAAGATTCATCTGTATATTCAGTCTGTGAACCCGGGAGACCGCTAATGATCTCTGTATATATTCCTCCGGGTGTATCTGATCTCATAATTTTGTACGATTCGGTCTGCGGAACAGATGACCAGTTTATAGTGATATATCCTATTTTATCTGTTGATGCTGTTACTCTTTCCGGTGAAAATGGTTTTCCTGTATGTGCGAAACCCCGGGCATCAATGCTTGGAGAACTCCATGTGGTTCCGCTGCCTGCGGCAACTTTGTAGTAGTATATCCTGTTGGGTGTAACTTTTTCATCTACGTAGTACAGGGTTTTTATATTCGATGCTACTACACGAAACTGATCCCTGTTATCAACGGATTTGTATATTATGTAATACTCGGCTCCATCTGCGGCATCCCAGATAACTTTAACACTGGAGTTAAATTCACCTTCAGTTGCTGTAATTCTGGAGGGAGTCTGAGGAGCTCCCCCTGCGCCTGGATTCGGGCTGCCGCCGCTCTCTCCGCCTCCGCAGGATAAGGATACGGCAGCTGCTGCAATCAGCGGCATCAGAAATATTTTAAAATTTATCTGTTTCATAAACTTCTCTCCTGCTGACGGTTTTTCATTTCAGGCATTTATATTTTTCGGTTTACTTTTCTTTTTATTACCGGATTTACTTTTAACAGGTGTTTTCTCTTCAGTTCTATTTTTTGTTTCTTCAGAGTTCCCGCTATCCGGAATCCTGTATGTAATTCCTATAGCTATACTGTACCGTTTTTCATCGTAATCCTTACGCAGATAACTTAATGTCGGTTCACTTACATTAACATATTCAGTTGTATAAGATGTTGCCGGGATGAATATCTGGTAGAAGGCTCCTATATTCACATCGATTTTTTCATCCACATGGAATAGAGCCCCTCCTCCAATCTGATGTGAATTCAGCAGCGGATCTGCCTCTGTTCTTTTTTCAGGCTTAATGCCGAAATTATTATAAAGATAGCCGATGCTTAGAGTAACTTTCGGGTTCATTATAAATTCCGCACCTCCGCCGGCCTGGTATCCAGTGTTGTAATTATTTTCTTTACCATCAAGGTCTCTGTTCCTGCGAAATGACAGTTGTGCTGATGAAAGAAGTTTAATCCAGTCAAACAGCATGTATGACAGGCCGAAGTTCAGGGTAGTTGGGTATGTGACCTTTAATATTTTATCCCCGTTACCTTTATCGTATGTCATTTCTTTTCCGGGGGTTCCGTCTTTAAATATGTTCAGGTTTCCGCTTTTTTCAATAAGTTCGGGTGCAATGAATTTGTTCGTTTTCTTCTCAAGTTCCATAGGGGGGTAATATTCAAGTCTTATAGAGGCTTCCACTCCTTTGAGTATGGATATGAGGGGTTCAGCCCTGAAGTGAGTGCTAAGTATAAGACCAAAACCATAACCTGATGTGTCTGTGTCAATATCCCACTTGTTTTCTGTATCCGGTGAGAATACCGAGATGGTTCCAGCTTCATCTTTAATAAAATTAATATTGTTCATTTGTATTTTCATATTCCCTTCTGCGTGAATAAACCTGAGGCCGCCTCCTGCTGAAATCCAGTTTGAAAGTCTATATGCACCCCCGGCTGTGAGGCCTATATACATTTCATTCCGTACAGCTTCAGCATTCCTGGTGTACTGTATCAAACGACTGGTTGAGGCGGGTGTTGTATCCATGCCGGTTTCAACGCTTAATATATTGCCCCAGTCCATAACAGCGAGCCCGTCATGATATGTCATATCAGTGGCAGCCTGCATTACTGCTATATCAAAAAATGCAGCCCATTGATCCTGTTTCCAGACTATATCGATCCCGGGAACCACTGGCGCTGTCAGCTCGGCAAGATATTCTTCGGGAAGGCAGTCTCTGAACCATGACTGTTTATGTGGAGGTGTTACAGGTACAGAGTCATGATCAAGCTTTTGAAGTCCGTAAAAATCCATACTGTGTGTTTTTTTTACGTAATATGTCTGGCTTGAAAAAGATATATGGAGTCCGTTCTTTTCCATAAAAGCAAGCCCCGCAGGATTGTAGAATGCTGCATCAGGATCTGTTGATGTGTTCCGGTTCAGTGTCCGTACATATTCAGCAGAGTGATTGCTCATAATTCCGTCCTCCTGATGCAGTTCGCTTCCTGCTGCATCCATTGACAGTATTATTAATATCTGGATTATGAATAAAGCAGTCGTACAATTGACGCGGAACTGTTTCTTTCTTTTTTTCATTTATTATCCTTCCGTGTTATTATTTACTGTCCGTCATTCCAGCTTGTACTCCAGTCGTAACTGTCAGAGAATGGATAAGGCTTGGATAATTTGAAAATCTGTCTGTCCGTTATTCCCATATATGTAATATCAGTATAGGAATCTGATGCTTCTACGGTTTCTCCACCATCAACCTTTATGTGGTATCCCAGGGTTGCAGTGTCCTCACCCTCGGCAGTCCTTACGTAGAATACTGTTCCGGGCTTGGTGCAGTTATAGCCGTCTTTTGTTCCGACTCCGTCTAATTTTGCCTCCTGAGTACCGTGGGCCATAAAGCCGTTATCATTATATTTAAAACCGAGTTTCCCGTCATTGTAGTTCGTGAGAGCAATAGTGCTTGTGGGAGAAAATGTAATTGACCAGTTCATCTTCCCGCTGATAAGCCCGTTCACTGATTTGCTTCCCCCGGCTCCAGGCTTTGGTTCCCATCTGCCGGACTTTGATTTGTCAAGAGACGGCGCATATATTCCCCAGTAGAACTCGTCAATATTCAGCAGTTTTGCGTAAACTGTATAGATTCTCTGCGTGGTATTATCCCCGGCCACTACAGTGATATCAATCTTTGTGACCAGCCCGTACTTGAGTGGTATTGCTGCTTCAGCTGTACCGCTGCTGATATCTGAAGAAATTGAAGCACCGTCAGCAGTAAAACTGATCGATTTAACAGTGGCATCCTCGGCAGTTGCAGTGACCTTTATTGAATCAAAGCCGTATATTACTGTGCAGTATTCGTTTACATTGCTGCTGAAGCCTGTCTGTTCCGGATTATGGTATGAAGCTCCCCGTGTAAATGATCCCGGATATATCGGCCTGTAACTCTTTGCTCCCATCATTACAGTTATTCCTGAAAGATTTGCATTATCGCTCCCCTGCAGGCTGTTTGCGTTGATAGTATATGTGGTTTCCCCCCCTCCCGATGCTGTGACAATTACAGTGATTATGCTTGTGATGCCGGGTGGAAGAGGGATAGATGACGGATTGCTGACATCAGAGCCGTTCAGTCTGATGCTCACAACAGAATCTGCAGATTCAGCAACAGCAGTCAGGTTAACGGGATTCATTGTTGAAGATACATCTATATTGTACGATGTTATATCAGGATCAAAATCATTGTCAAAATTCCCGCCGGAAATTGAAAGAACTGCAAGCCTTGAAGATGTTGCTGATTCTGTCTGGCGAATTACTGTAATTGTATACGTATCTTCTGTTCTGCCATCGGGAGCTATCCCCCTGACTTTTATTGTGTTGGTTCCCTGGTTTAAACTGATGCCGGAGGTGTCACTAACCTTTATATTATTTACTTTGACCTCCACTTTCGCTCCTTCAGATTCAACAGCAGGTACCGCGATAAGTGAAATTGATGATGCTGTAGTCATTGCAGTGAAATTTCTGTTTGAACCTGATGGATCAAATTCCGGTGTAAGTGAAACTCCGTTTATTGTAAGTTGGGAAAGTTTTGCCACTGAATAGTTTTCTGAGCATCTTGTAGCGTAGATGGTATAAACAAGTTCCTGGCCGTCTTCAGCTACTACTTTTATTTGGATAGTATTTGAACCAACTTTCAGGGGTATCGGATTTGAAGCAGAATTATCATAGAGTTTTTCATCTCCAATGAAAATTTCGGCCCATGTGTGGCTTGCTTCAGTTGTAACTGATATTGAATCTGTTGTGTAAGGAACCTCGAGGTAGTTTATCCAGTCTTCAGAATTGAATGGATATTTAAGTGTACCGTCAGAAAAGGAGAGGCTTTTTATAAAGTAGTCGGAGCTGAGTCCGTCTTCAATGTCTGCTGGCGGCATACCCCCGACGTCGCTTTCGCATCCGGTAAATACTGCCATAGTGATCAATGCTGCTGCTATGAAAAACCGTTTAACAATATTCATATAACCTCCGCAAAACCGACCCGTCAGTTTTTAAAAATATACCAATATATCGTCTTTGTGTCAAATATTTAGTAATTTTTTTTAGATTATATAAGGAATTTATTTAAAATTCTTATTTATGATAAGATTTCAGATAGCTGAATTTGTGATTATATAAAAAACGACGTTCTTAATATCGGTTGTATATGTTTTTTGGAAGTTTTACTATTACAGTTGCAGAGGCGGGGCCTGCCGGAAGAATATTTATGCTTTATAAGTTATTTTCAGCCTGGTACATTTTTAGTGTATTTTCAATAACCTTTACCATTTCATCTGTAAGACTGTCCATGTCATGGATATTGTAATTCTGCTTTTTAAGGACAAAGTAAAAGTAGGAGATTCTTAATACACCTCCAAGTATCACATTTCCGGCAAAATCGATGTTCAGACTGCTGCTTATATGGCTGAATTGCTGACCGATCTTTATATCGTCAACAATTGCTTTCATTACAGAATCTTCAAAAATCCGGACAACATGTTCTATAACATCATTAAGGCCGGTGCTCATACGGAGTATTATATTTGCCCTGTCCTGGTTTTCTGCGAAAAAAGCCATACTTTTTGCTATCCTGTGCCTGAGGTAGGCCCTGGCATAGTCTTTTCCATTACCATGACCGATGAAATCATTCATGTTCAGCGCAACCTTGTTCTCCCAGTCAACCACGTATTTTTCAATAAGAGATATGTAAAGGCTCTCCTTGTTCCTGAAGTACTGGTAGATTGTACCCTTTGCAATCTGTGCCATTTGTGAGATGTCGGAAACCTGGGATTCATAATACCCTTTTTTTGAAAAAACTTTTTCAGCACAAATAAGTATATGTTCCTTTGTCTGTTCACCTTTTTTTAGCATTTAAAAGCCTTTAATTAATATAGTGTTTTATTTCAGTAATAATTCCTAAAGATACTTTTTAGTGTAAAGTAATGAATTATATACCCCCGCCGCCTTCGGCGGCGGGGGTAATAGAGCATTTATTGCCTGAAAAAAGTTAAGGAATAAATACTGGTTTTATTTGATAATAAAATGGCTGAAAATATATCGATAAAAATCAGTCGGTAAATTTTAATAAAACTGTTCATAAGTATAAAGCATATGTTAAGGATTGGCAAGTTATTTATTGCGAAATTTTTTTCATGAGCCGCAGTTTATTTATTTAAATACTGATACATTTTCCGGGATCTTAATTCTCTTGACTTGAGTAATATATCTGTTTTAAATTCTGAAATACTTAATGATATGTTTAATAATTTCCCTTAAAAACAGGATTAGCTTTATGAAAAAGGAAATTCTTCATTTCGCTCATGCAAACGGATTCCCCGGGGGGAGTTATAATAAACTTCTCAGCCATTTCAGAGAGCAATATAAAGTTATCGCCATTGACAGACTGGGGCATAATCACGAGTTTCCTGTTAATAATAACTGGACTAACCTTGCAGATGAGCTTATTGCGTTTCTTGAAAAAGAGGCAGGTTCACCTGTTATTGGCGCGGGGCATTCTCTCGGAAGCCTTGTTACATTTATCGCGGCGTATAAAAGGCCGGATCTGTTCAGGGCTGTAATCATGCTTGATCCCCCTTTTGTAACGGGTATATGGGGACTGGTTTTCAGGTTTCTGAAATTTACAGGTGCTGCTGACAGGATTACTCCTGCGGGTCAATCAAGCGGCAGAAGATCTGTCTGGAGCGATATAAGGGAGGCTGAGACTTATTTTCTGTCAAAAAAACTATTCCGGCAGTTTGATCCGGCATCTCTCAGCGACTATATGAAATATGGTACTGAATCCTGTGATAATGGCCTTTGCCTCTCCTATGATGTTCCCACTGAAGTGAAAATTTTTCAGACTATGCCTGATAATATCGGTTCATA
>DAISJZ010000098.1:0-12922 GCA_036821145.1 Spirochaetota bacterium | reverse complement strand
CGCTTATGCACCTTTATAATCAGTCTATTTTCATTACATTTTTTGTCAAGATTTTAAATTCAGTTTTTTTACCGGAAAACCATTCTCTTTTTTTTTAATTTTATACACTTAATTTATAGCACGTATCTGTCATTTAAAAGAAACGACAGCGATTGATACAAACGTAGTAGAGCTGGAAAGTAATTGTTTGTTTTACGATTAGTTCCTGATTTCTACTTCAAAAAATTGCAAGGGGCTTAAAATGACAATTTCCGGAGTTACACCTGAAATTCTACTGCTACCAGTAATGAAAAAATTACTTTAAAATAAACTGTTGCTTTTTTAAAAGATTTACCCCTTTAATGGCATAATAAATTTCATAAGAAGGTTTTAAATGATGAAGAACCGGGAAAGAGATTTTAAAATAAAATTCTGGGGTGTGAGGGGTTCAATACCTACCCCGGGTAAAAACTTCATCAGGTATGGAGGTAATACTCCGTGTATTGAAGTGCGCTGCGGTGAAACTCTTATCATTATCGATGCAGGATCCGGTATCAGGGAACTCGGGGATTCTCTCCTTCAGGAATTCAAAGGGAGGAATACTGATATAAAAATACTCATCAGCCATACTCACTGGGACCATATACAGGGTTTCCCCTTTTTTAAAATGGCATATATTCCCGGTACAGAAATTAACTTTTACGGCGGGCATAGTGTATCAGCCCTTGAAAAGCTGATTTTCGGACAGATGGAGAGGGAGTATTTCCCGGTTTCACTGAATGATCTTCAGTCAACAATAAAGTTCAATGCTCTTACCGAATCACCATTTACAATAAACGATGTGACCATACATTTTACTCACCTGATACACCCCACTCTTTCACTGGGATTCAGAATTGAATACAAAGGGAGAGTTTTTGTATACGCCACAGACAGCGAGATATCCACTGATCCTGAAATAGAAAAAATAAATGAAAGAAATATTTCATACTTAATTCATGACGCTGATATGCTTGTTGCTGACTGCCAGTACAGCCGGGAAGAGTATGAGAATAAAGTCGGATGGGGCCACTCAGCCATTGAGACAACAGTTGAAGTATGCAATAAATTCAATGTTAAAAACCTTTTCGCTTTTCATCATGATCCTGTCCGCACAGACGACCAGATTGATGAACTGATTGAAATGGCAGCGAAACTTGCAGGACCGGGGCTGAAAGTTTATGCCGCAAAAGAGAAGCAGACTGTTTATTTATAAAGCAGAAATGCCAAGTCAGATTTTTTTCTTTAATTCGGACAGCTCGCTGAGCATTTTATTTTTACAGTCCGGGCATAAACTGTGAGAAAACTCAGCCTCAGAATGGACTCTCAGGTACTCCTCAATCTGGTGCCAGTAACCTTCATCATCCCTTATCTTCTTGCATGACGCGCAGATCGGGAGGAGCCCTCTGAGCTGTCTCACACTCAGCAGAGCCTCCTCCAGCTTTTTATTCCGTATTTCCAGCTCAGAGGTTTTCTCCTTTACCATCTGTTCCAGAAGACGGTTCCGCTCCTCGAGTTCTTTGAGAGGATAACTTTCACCCTCCTCGTGAACCCGGGCAGGTAACGATATATGCATATGAGAGATTTTCCATGTCCCCCTGTTTTTGTAAAGCATAAGAGATAAACGCAATCCTTCAATACTCACAGGCTGGCCGGAAATAACAGTTTTTATGGAAAAGACGGAGCTTACAACCCCTGATACAGCTGAAATAACATCTGCATCCGTAAAGTTGAATTCTACATCAATTCTCCCGGGAGCCTGCTCAAAATCTCTTAAATAAAGTTTTTTGAAAGCTGAAGATTCCCGGGCTATTTCATCAATACCCGTTCCGAAACCTGTTATTTCAGCATCGAGTAAAGCAAATGTTTTTCCCGGATCTCTTTCAATAAAATATGCCTGAATGTATCTGTCAAAAATCGCGAGTATCTCTTTTTTATCATCAAATTTATCGGTCATCTCTCTTTATAATCTCTTACCGCTTCAATCTTCTGTATGCCTTAACCTGTTGAATATATAAAAACCGGAAACCGCAAACAATAATCCTATAAATATTATAATCACAACCCCCCTCTGTTGAGGAATTACTTTCAGCAGGTACGCTGTGAGCGCTGTCTCCGGAGGATTCATGATGAGGCTGTACCTTGATGTCACTTCATCAGGAGTCAGTGCATTACTGAATATCTGCACCCGGTCAATAATCCCGTTAAAACAGAAATTCTTATAAGTTGAATTATAGAACTGATCAGGAAGCTGTGCTCCTATAACAAGGCCGCCGCTGCTGTCCCGCACAGGGCCCGTTTTATTTTTCGCGGAACCTGAAAGGGAACCGTTTATGTAAAGCATTACATCCGTTGAATCCCATGCTGCGACTATATGATACCATTCCCCGGGAACAAGTTTTGTTGAACTGTCAGTGTATGAATAAATTCCGCTGTTCCCTGTAACCAGAAATCTCAGAGTACCATCATTACCCCAGTACTGCAATGAATATGACTCATCGCTGAAATCTTTTTTTACACCTTTATGGACAATCCCTGCATACGCTCTGTGTGCATTAACCTTCAGTACTACCTCAATTGTTCCTGATTCCGCAAGTGTCAGAGCATCACTATCGGGGATGAGCACGTAATCGTCATAACCGTCAAACAACAATGCATTCCCTGACACCCCCTGTGTCTGAACTGCCTCGAAAATAGTATAATCAGGGCTTTCAATGTGCTCAAAATTCCAGATCCCCGGAATCGCCGGATTTCTATTAACTGATACATTATAGAATGCTTTACTTCCGTTATCTGCTGTGACAGTATAAATTACCGCTGATGTAAAATCATTTGGTGTAATGCCGCTGACCTGTTCTTTCCCGTCCACTGTCACAGAAACACCGGTTGTGTTGAAATCAGCAATAAGGTAGGAGATATTTTTTTCCGCAGGGAATTCCACCGTAATTGCACCTGAACCGGAATCGATAACAGCGCTTTCACCGTCGAGTCTGTATGCTGTTACAGCTTTGGCATCGCTCTTTGCCACAGCAACATTAACCCTGTATAACTGTTCACTACCGTCTTCAGCTATAACCTTATAGGTGACTGTTTCATTAAAACTGTTTTTATTAACACCTGCCAGCTGCTCAGTGTCCCCGATCATCACCTTCTCACCTGTAGTTGTGAAAAAAGCCGTAAGACTATCGGTTGATGAACCGTAAGGGAGTTCTATTTCTATAGTTTCACCCTGTATGATACCCGCAATATCAGCAGCAAGCGCGTCATTCTCCGATTTTCTGAAAGAAAAAGCTGTTATCTCTTTCCAGTCAGCAGGGAGCACAGTTGCTGTCACTGTATAGTTTCTGCTGCTGCCGTCTTCCGCAGATACTGAATATACAAGGGGTGTTGTAAAATCATTTAATGTTTCACCGCTTTTCTGTTCAATACCTTGTACTTCTATTCTGCTGCATAGCGCAGAGAATGACGCGGTTTTACCTGTCAGTGTAGATTTGGGAGGGAGGGCCACCGCAACAGTACCCTTCTCCTGATTTATAATCCCATCTGTCCCATTAATTGAAAATGACAATATAGTCTTATCCGTTGAGGGCGCCTTAATCACATTAACTGTATACGTACGGATAGTTCCATCGTCAGCTGTAACATTATAAAGAACAGGCATAGAGAAATCATTCGGGGTTTCACCATTAACCTGAAGAATATCGTTAACTTCGACTACAGTACTGTTGGTTACAAATTCAGCCACCAGTGATGTTGCATCTGAGCTGTGGGGAACAGTAACTGTTATAGTATTTCCGGAAATCTCTCCGGAAGCATCAGCAGATAGACTCACCCCGTTTTTTGATGAAGTAAACCTGTAATCTGTTATTTCATTGTCCCCGGAATCAAATTTCGGCAGAGCTGTACCGGCACCTCCGCCACCGCCTCCTCCGCCGCAGCCGTAAAGTATTAACACTAATATAAAAGAAATAGATACTGCAATTTTTTTATCCATTGTCGTACTCCGGAAAATTAATTAATGCAGCTTTACAGCCGCGATATTAAATATATTGATTCCCTAATCTTTATTTCGGCAATGTCTGACCGGCTGATTATGACAAAAATCAATTTTTAAATGAGAAAACTTACAGAAACCCTGGCGCCTGTCCTGTTAGTGATGTCGAGCTCCCCTCCAATCTGTTCCGTCAGCATTTTTACAAGCGTGAATCCCATGCTGCCGTCAGATGACGGATTAAAATTATCCGGGAAACCTGCGCCCCTGTCCTCCACCATAAGAGTTACCCTGGAGCCCTCTTTTGCAAGAGCCACAAGTATATCCCCCCCTGCTTCACAGGGATAGGCATATTTCAGGGAATTTGTAATAAGCTCATTAAGAACAAGCCCCAGGGGTACTGACCGTTTAAGGTCAAGATTGACCTCGTCAAGCGAAGTTGTAAGGTTAATTTTTTCTGTATTAATATTATATGTGCTGAAAATTAAATCAGCAAGGTACCTGATGTAATTATGAAGTTCAACTTCCGCAATATTTTCAGATATATATAATGACTCATATATTACTGCCATGGATTCAATTCTGCTGATGGCATTCCTGAATAATTCTCCATTACAGCTCCCCATGATCCTCTCAGATTCAAAAGCAAGCAGCCCGGATATTACCTTAAGATTATTCTTTACCCTGTGCTGAAGTTCCTTCAGCAGTATATCCTTCTCAATCAGAAGTCTCCGCAATTCACCTTCAGTCCGCCTTCTCTCTGTTATATCGCGGGTGCCCCCCTGAAATCCGGATATCTTACCATCTGCATCACGGAGTACATGCACCGAAACCTCTGTCCACACAGTCCCCCCGTCCTTTTTAAACATCTCCAGTTCAAGGAGATATTCATTCTGCCTAAGTGATGGCGGGCGGAGTCTGTCTTCTTCCATCAGACGTATTATCAGGGCAAGTGAATCAGGAGTGAGAGTACTCCCCACCTGGAGCTGATTTGCCTCATCGGGAGTATAGCCCCGGAGCTTTTTCACTGCAGGGCTATGATACGTAAGCCTGCCGTCCGGGGTCATAACCCAGATTGTATCGCTGGAATTATCCGCAATGAGCCTGTACATCTCTTCAGCTTTCTTTCTTTTTTCCTCCGCTTCAACCATCTCAAGCGCGTAAGAGAGATCGCTTGTCACTTCTTCAAGGAGACGTATCTCTGAATCACTGAAGAAATTTGCCTCAGGGGCATATATATTAAACGTACCGGTAATTTTTCCGTTAAATGAAAGGGGGAGAGCAATTGAAGCCCTGTATCCGCGCCTGAGGGCCTCATCTTTCCATACAGCCATACATGGATCATTCTCTATATCGTTGCAGCAGAAGTATCTCCCCTCTCTGATTGCAGTACCGGTGGGCCCTCTACCCTCAGGGACATCACTTATTGAGATTTTTTTTATTTTAGAAAGATACCCATCTTCAATACCGTACCAGCAGGCAGGCCTCACCACCTGTTCCGTTTCATCAACAAATCCGATCCATGCCATCTGAAGCTGACCTGTTTCCACCGTGATACGACAGGCCCCTTCGAGTATTGCCTCCTTTGATCTCGCGTGAACAATAAGCTGGTTTATCTGACTAATAACCTCATAGATACGGCTCAGCCTCCCCACCTCGTTCTCAGCCTTTACTCTGTCAGAAATATCTGAAAAAACTACAGCGAATCTCCCCTTTTCAGTAGAAAACGCCCAGACATCATAGTGCTTATTCAAAGCCATTGTATAATTATAAAAAGACGCAGGTTCACCGGTAAGGGCTACTCTTCCATATGTTTCAACCCAGAAATCTTCGATATCCGGAAGCACTTCCTTTGCGGTTTTATTTATTATCTCTGAAGCTATAAGGCCCGTCAGCTTTTCAAAAGCGGGGTTAACATCGATGAACCTGTAATCAACGGGGTTACACTCCTCATCACATATTATTTCATGAAGAGCAAAGCCCGCTGTCATGTTATTAAAGAGAAGCCTGTACCTGTTTTCACTTAAAAGCAGCTCATTCTCGGATCTTATCAGTTCCTCATTAGCAGCTTCCATCTCTTCATACGCAGCCTGAAGATTCTCATTGAATGACACAATCTCCATCTTCTGCCTGCTTATACTTGTGTGCGCCTCAAAAAGTTTAAAGGCCATTTTGATAGAGGCATCAAGAACTGTAATCCCGGTATTCTTTACAACATATCCGTACGAAGTAATCTTTTCAGTTTTTTCAACAATCTCTTTTTCAATATGTGAGGAGAGAAAAACAACGGGGATTTCATGGTCAAGAAGAATGGCCCTTGCAGCTTCTGTTCCATCCATCCCTTCACCAAGGTCTATATCCATAAGTATAAGGTCTATTTTTTTTGCGTGGGCTCTTACGAGTGATATTGCCAGTTCTCCATTCCTGGCATTTATTATATTATAGCCCTCTTTTTTCAGGAGCTGGGTTTCCATAAGAGCTACAACAGGGTCATCCTCAACGAGGAGTATTGTTTTTAGTTTATTATCCAAGACGGTTCCCGTTCAAAAGCGCACTTTGCCATTAATATAATGAATTATTCAAAAATGACAAAAAAATATCAGTATTAATTCCTTAACTTATTTCAGACAAAAAATACTCTAAAAATAATATTCAGTAATTATTACTGAAAAAAATACGGTCAAAAAATCATTACTTCCCGTCCTCTGCGATAAATCTATCCAATATATCCTCTTTTAGCTCCCGGAGTTCATCTTCCGGAACATCTTCCGGAGAATTATATAATGCGCACAGATTCTGAACCGCTTCAATATCATTTATCAGTAAACTGTAATAAAACCAGTCCTTCATAAGACGTGCCGCAAACACAACCTGCCTGTCAGTAAGAACGTCCCATGCCGGACAGTAAAAGTTGGCGCAGGTACCGTTAAAAAAGGAGAGAACTTCCCCTTTTTTATCAGGTTCATCATATATAATACAGAAAACTTCATTATCGTCAGACAAGCCGACATGGGGGCACTGCATAGCATCACGGTAGAGTTTCCCGCAGGTTACAGTATATGGATGCAGATATGGATGAGGTGAACCTTCAGTTCCTCTTTTAAGAAGCAGTTCTTCGATTTGTTTAATATCCATCCTGTAATTGTGACTTCCGCAGCAGAGTGAGCATGAAGCGCCGTACCCCGGACGGCATATATTAACTCTCCTGCTATTCATTATTCATGCCAGTCCACCGAAGCGAATGTCCTTTTTATACCCTTAGAATATTTCACAGAGGGGTAACCCATTATAAGAAAAAGGCCCTCGCGGCTTTTATGTTTAATACCATGTTTCTCCCTGAACTTTTTCGCGGCCCCTCCATTCTGGATCATGGGATGGATTGCCCCAAGCATACATGTCCCCAGGCCGAGAGATTCAGCAGCTAACATTGCGTATGTGGCAGCAATAATGGGGTCAGCGGGATCACTGTAGGGTGAGCCGTAAAAGTATATTGCAGCCGGTGCATCATAGTTAACCAGGTTTACACCTTTCTTCATGCTTTCAGTGTATATGTTAATACAGGGCTTCAGAAATCCCCTGAAGAGCTCATCATTCTGTTTTCCCCAGAAAGGCCTCATCAGTGCAAGGAACCATCCTGAGACAAACCACTTCATCCCTTCGAGGTATCTGCAGAAGTCTTCGGCGAATCCCCTTACCTTCTCCCTGCTGTCGAACACAAGTGCATGCACATCTGATGGAGGAAGCCCCATAGGAGCGGTCTGAGCTGCTTCAAGTACTTTCTCAATAATCTCTCTTTTTACAGTCTGTTCTTTGAATTCACGGATGCTTCTCCGTCTGTTAAGAAGCGAAAGGAGAGAGCTGTAATCCGCAGCTGACTTTTTATCCGGAAGTTTAATCATATCTTCAGGCGAAATACAGCGTCCTGAAACTGTAATTGCTCCCCTCGGGCAGATTGCCATACAGTGTCCGCACCCGATGCATCCGAAAACAGGAGTATCCGAAATAACCGCTTTTCCATTTTCAATTATTAAGCTGAAATCTTTGCATACAGAGACACAAAGACCACAGCCATTGCATAACTTCTTATTGATAATAATCCGCCCTGCTTCATTTGTCCTTGTTGTTGGAACTGCCATAAAATATTCCTCAGTAGATTACAATTATACCTTTATCCTGTAGTTCATCGATAACTGTCTCGTCACTTACAGGGTTTTCAACAAGATTAAGATACTGCAGATTGGGAAGCTCCAGCAGCACGGAGATATCCTCAACATCATTAAACGAAATATCAAGCTCCCTGAGTTCGGTGAGCCCTTCAAGAAATGTAATATCATCTATCCTGTTGTCAGAGAGGTAAAGAACTTCAAGTTTTGCGAGCCCTGCAAGCTGGTGAATTCTATAGATCCTGTTTCCCGAAAGGTTCAGGCTGGTTATATTCAGGCAGTACTCTGCTCCGGTGAGGTCTTCAAGATCAAACCCGGAAAGGTCAAGTTCACCCTCAAGGTTCTGAAGATCCGCAAGGGTCAGTTCATATTCAAGGTTACCGAGATAAAGATCATTAACAGCTTCGATAAATCCGTACTCTTCACCTGCAACAGTCTCTTCAGATAGAACATCCTCATACTCATGATCACGAATAATCTCCTCGCCGTCATCATAGTATTCTTCATATTCATCGTAAACCGGTTCATCATCTTCATAAAGATACTTTTCGTCAGCTTCAAATGTAAAATCCTTTATCTGAACCCGTTTCATGTCAATGAGGTAGACACCCTTTATCCGCGCCAGTTCATCCGTATTCCCGGTCTTTTTATGAAGTTCTATCTCCCCCATTATTTTTTTCAGCCTGTCGGGGTGATATAGCTGAATAAGCTGCGAGAAGACCCTGCTTATTCCGGCTTCAGCGGAACTGATCCCGACACGTTCAGCAAGGCTTGCAAGGTATCCATTATCCTTTTTCTTATAGCGGGATATTACTTCAATACTCATATCCTTGAGCCTTGAAGATGTTATGTTTTTTTTCAGTTCATCATAGAGTTCGTTTGTGTTTACACTCATATCGCACCTCTTTTAAAATCTGATTACTGAATCGGCACTGACAATCTCTCTTTAATGTCAGGATTTCACGTCACTATATAAAAAAGCAATAATTAAATAGAAGAAAGCGTCAAATCCTGTCCCCCCTACTCCTTATATAAAAATGCGGGCAGAAATCATCCCTTTTATGAGGGGTGGGGAAAAACAGCGCGGCATTCCATGTTCTGGAATGCCGCGCTTCTGTGTCATTTATTACTAAAAAACTTATACTAAATCAAACCTGTCAGCGTTCATCACCTTTATCCAGGCTTTCACAAAATCATTCACAAACTTCTCCTTTGAATCCTCACAGGCATAAACCTCCGCAATGGCCCTTAGCTGAGAATTCGCCCCGAAGAGAAGGTCAACACGGGTGCCTGTCCATTTCAGTTTACCTGTAGCGCGTTCATAACCTTCGTAAATATCTTTATCCCCAGCTGAAGGTTTCCACTCAGTACCCATATCAAGGAGGTTCACAAAGAAATCATTGGTGAGAGCTTCAGGCTTCCCTGTGAAAACTCCATGCTTGGATTTACCGTAATTGGCATTCATTACACGCATCCCCCCGATGAGCACTGTCATCTCAGGCGCTGTAAGAGTCAGGAGCTGTGCCTTATCAACAAGGAGTTCCTCAGCGCCCACTGAGTATTTTGCCTTGAGGAAATTTCTGAACCCGTCAGCAACCGGTTCCAGTACAGCGAAAGAAGCGGCATCTGTCTGTTCCTGTGTTGCGTCAGTACGCCCCGGGGTAAAGGTCACTGTAATGCTGAGGCCCGCATTCTTTGCCCCCTGCTCAACACCGGCACACCCTGCCAGTACAATGAGGTCAGCCATTGAAACCTTCTTCCCCCCCGACTGCGCGCCGTTGAACTCCTTCTGAACCTTCTCCAGTACATCAAGCACTCTCTTCAGTTCAGCAGGCTGATTAACGTCCCACTCCTTCTGCGGAGCAAGACGTATGCGCGCGCCGTTTGCGCCTCCCCGTTTGTCTGAACCGCGGAACGTTGAGGCTGAAGACCATGCAGTGTAAACCAGGTCAGAGACAGATAATCCTGAATCAAGAATCTTCTCCTTGAGATATGTGATCTCCTTCTCCTCAATAAGCTTATGGTCAACAGCTGGCACAGGGTCCTGCCAGATTAGTTCCTCTGCCGGAACCTCAGTGCCGAGATAACGGGATCGCGGCCCCATGTCGCGGTGTGTCAGCTTAAACCACGCGCGCGCAAAAGCATCGGCAAACTTATCAGGATTATTCAGGTAATCACGGGCAATCTTTTCGTAAACAGGGTCAAACTTCAGGGAGAGGTCAGCAGTGGTCATCATGGGCCGCACCTTCTTTGACGGGTCATGGGCATCAGCAACCATATCCTCATCAGCAACATCTTTTGCAAGCCATTGATGTGCACCTGCAGGGCTTTTAACCAGTTCCCACTCATATTTGAAAAGTACCTTAAGATAACCCATATCCCATTTGATGGGATTAGGTTTCCATGCACCCTCAATTCCGCTTGAAATTGTATCGCCGCCCTTACCGCTTTTATAGCTGCTCTTCCATCCGAGCCCCATTTCTTCAATCGGCGCTGCCTCAGGCTCAGGCCCCACAAACTTAGCGTCACCTGCGCCATGGCACTTTCCGAAGGTGTGCCCCCCTGCAACAAGGGCCACTGTCTCCTCATCATTCATTGCCATGCGTGCAAAGGTTTCGCGTACATCGCGGCCGGACGCCACCGGATCAGGATTCCCGTTGGGCCCTTCGGGGTTCACATAGATAAGCCCCATCTGCACTGCAGCAAGAGGGTTCTCAAGGTCACGCTCGCCTGAGTAGCGCTTGTCGCCAAGCCACTCGCTTTCCGCTCCCCAGTAGATGTCTTCATCAGGCTCCCACACATCCTCACGCCCTCCGGCAAAACCGAATGTTTTAAAGCCCATTGACTCAAGGGCGCAGTTCCCCGCCAGTATCATAAGGTCTGCCCAGGATATCTTTTTACCGTATTTCTTCTTTATAGGCCAAAGCAGCCTGCGGGCCTTGTCCAGGTTCACATTATCCGGCCAGCTGTTAAGCGGCGCAAAACGCTGTGTGCCGTTACCCGCTCCTCCGCGTCCGTCACCCATGCGGTAAGTTCCAGCGCTGTGCCATGCCATGCGTATAAAAAGCGGGCCGTAATGTCCCCAGTCAGCGGGCCACCACTCCTGCGAATCTGTCATAAGTTTATAAAGATCTTCCTTGATGGCCTTAAGGTCGAGTTTTTTAAACTCCTCTCTATAGTTAAAACCATCACCCATGGGGTCGCTTTTGGCTGAATGCTGATGCAGTATACTCAGGTTCAGCTGATTGGGCCACCAGTCGCGGTTTGATGTACCCCTGCGTGCAGTGCTCCCTGTAACAGGGCATTTACTCTCTTCTTTCATATAGCTCCACCTCTTAATATCTTAATTTAAATGCTTCACACCCGTTGATTTATTGGAAATTTGCAGGATTCCTTTAAAAGGGTGGCTTTCAATATACCGGTAAAAGAGGTCTGTGGCAAAAATTTGTAGTTTTATTATTGCTTTTATACAGTTTCTGAAATGTATTCATTTATGAATAATTATATTATAAAATACACTGAAAGGAGACATCGATGCTGATAAAACAGATAGCACCCGTAATAATTTCTATTCTTATAATCATCCCTTCCGGCTGCATCCCTAATTATTATAAAGATGTTGATAAATTTCTGGCAACAGGGGGTAAATACCTGATACATAAAAATCCTGAAGCCGGTGATTATGCTGTTTATAAAATTACCGGAAAAGTCAGATACAACCAGAGACCTGAAACATTCATATTTGAAAAAGAACGCACTGTTTCAATTCTGAAAATAGAAAATAATGAAATATTTATCAGTGAAGATGAAAAGGTAACTTCAGTTAAAAACGCCGACACAGGTGCACAATATCCTCTTAATTCATATTCATGGGTAGGCCTTACCCCGAGAAGAATAGTTACAGATATGGATGGTTTTATCAGGCGAAGTTATATTCTTATTCAGAGAGGCTTTTACAGGTTACCCGCACTTGAAGAGGGTGATAAAGGGTTTATTAAATGGAATAAAATTGATACAAAGGTACCGGTCAGTCTTGCATCCGGCAGAAAAATCTCCGCCTCTCCTCTGTGGTATGAAAAAACTGCAAATTTAAATGTCAGCGCTTCATATATAGGTGTTAATGCCGATAGCAATACTTATGAAATTAATTATACCAATGACGGGGTAAAGTTTTTAACAACACTGAGCCACGTTATGATTGTATCTAAGGTCGGCATAACTCAGGATTGGGGTCAGTATTCTCTGCTCGTTATCCGGATGCTTAGCTGTACCCCTGTTTTTTCCGCACCGGGAGATATGGCAGACAGTTTTATTAAAACCGATTCAATCAGCTTCGCCAAATCTTCAGTATTGCCTGAAAAAAGGGAGATACTTTCATCTATATTAAAAAGCATTAATTTAACGACCACTAATGAAGCTTCAGCCGGTAATGCCTCAATGTTCTGCTATCTTTTAAAAGAGGGGAATAAAAAAAAGGATAATTATAAACCGGTTTTCAACTACGGTTATAAAGAACCTGATGAATTCAGATTATAATCATAATTCTCCGTTAATCCGGGATGGAGAAAAACCAGTCCCGGATTAAATTATCACCATCTCATCAATATCTGCACTCTCCCGGTTCTGCCATCAACATGTTCCCCCTCAGCGGCAAAGAGATGCTTTCTGTAAAATTCAAAGCTTTTTACATTCTCCTTATAAACGAAGAGTTCGATTGTCCCGCGTAATTCCTTTGCCCAGTTTAAAAGCC
>DAISJZ010000097.1:0-12924 GCA_036821145.1 Spirochaetota bacterium | reverse complement strand
CTACTGATTCACCCATTATCCGGGCGTTTTCTTCGCTCTCCCAGTCTGCCCTGAATTCCTCATTCCGGGTATACTTCAAAGATTCGGGAGAATATAAATCCCCTTCACCTGCAAATACATTAGCGCAGGGGAGCAGAAAAAGTATTATCAATGTTATATATAAAATTTTTTTCATAAAAAAATCAGAGCCTGCGACACTAATATATAATCTTAATCTCTTTTCAACTCTTTTTTTCAGACCCGGCCTGAATTAAGCGGGTTATTGAACTTTATGTTTCATGTGGAATTATCATAATACTTTTATGCAGAGAGGCTGATTCACAGGAAGCGAGGGATAAGGTGGTGCTGAATTAATCCCCGCAGGAATTTTTCACACCTGAAAGGCATTTAATTATATCCTCATCATCTTTACAGCACTTGAGGGAATCAAGGAGTTCATCGCTGTTTGCAACTTTTTTCAGGATATCGCCACGATCAGGCGACTCAAGGTCAGAAAATACTTCTTCATTTTTAAGAATTTCCCGGGCACGTCTCAGTTTATCGAGGAGAACATCTATCTCCTCAGGTATCTGCTTTTCAAGCTCCCGCCTGATGCGCGCAGCATAAGCCGGGGCGGCTCCTGCTGTTGATAAAGCGAAGAGAAAATCACCCCTGCGTGTAAATGATGGAACATAGAATGAACAGTTCTCGGGATCATCAACTGCGTTAATGAATATATTAAGCCCCTCTGCCTCCATAAAAACAAGCTCATTCACTGAACGATCATTCGTGGCAGAGAATACAAGTGCAGCTCCTTCAAGATCGCCGTATTCATACTCCCTCTTCACAATTTGAAGCTCATTATCCTTCGAAAGCTCAACAATCTCATTATTTATTTCGGGGGATACAACTTTAACCCTGGCCCCGGAATCAAGGAGGTCCGCAACCTTGCGTGCAGCAACACTCCCCCCTCCCACAACAACCGCGAGTCTGCCATCCATATTCACCATAACAGGATAAAGCTTCATCAGCGCGCCAGCTCCGAAGGTACAGGGAACTCCTCACCGGTCTTTTTCAGGTATTCCTTCTTTTCTGCATCAAGCCCTATCTCGCTGTCAGTGAGGTAACACTGCGGATCAGGAGCCCAGAAATCTCCGTAGGCCCTGTATCCGCGAACTCTCATTGCACCTGTGCAGAGATCCTTATAATTACAGAGTTTACATTTACCCTTGATGAATTCAGCCTTATGCTTCAGCCCTTTCATCAGAGGGTCAGACTCATCCATCCATATATCGCCGAAACTTCTTTCACGTACATTACCGAAAGTATAATCCTGCCAGAACTGGTCAGGGTGGACGTTTCCGTTAAAATCAATATTACCAATACCAACACCGGATGAATTTGCAGCGCCGCCGTTCCACTTAAGGAGATTAAAAACCTCCTCCGCGCCTTCCATCTTCTTCTCTTTCATCTTCATATAGAGATAAACACCGTCCACATGGTTATCAACTGTGAGCACATTTATATCAAGCCCGCGCCTGAAGTAATCCTCTGTTCTTTCAAGGATTATATCCATTGCGTGACGCGATTCAGAGTGGGACAGGTCATCATTATACATTGAACCTCCGCGTCCTGAATAGACAAGATGATAAAAACAGGCCCTGTTTATCCCCTCCTTCTCAATGAAATCAAATATTCCGTGAAGGTCCTCATAGTTCTTCCTTGTAAGAGTAAGACGCAGGCCCACCCTCTGGTTCACATCGCGGCAGTTCTCAAAACCCTTCATTGTCCGGGCAAAGGCACCCTCTACTCCCCGGAACTTATCGTTAATATACTCAAGGCCGTCGAGGCTTATCCCGACGTAGACAACACCGGCGTCCCTTACCCTCTTTGCAGCATCCTTGTCGATAAGAGTTCCGTTAGTCGATATTACAGGCCTCACATTCTTCTTTGCCGCATACTCAAGAAGCTGGAAAAAATCCTTTTTCATGAAGGGTTCCCCGCCGGAGAAGAGAAGTGAAGGTATTCCGAAATCTGAAAGCTCATCAATAAGTTTAAGCCCTTCTTTTGTATCCAGCTCGTTATCGTACTTTTTGTTATCTGAATCTGTGTAACAGTGAACGCAGCGGAGATTGCATGTACGGGTTGTATTCCATACAACTATGGGCCTGCGAAGAGATGCATCCTTCTCCACCCTGTGAGCAGTATTTCCGTGACAGTCAGCCTTAGCCTCAGTCCCGTATCTCAGGCCGTCACCTGTTGATGTTCCGCCGCAGTAGAGTTTCCCTATATCAATCATAATTCAACCTTTTCCATTCTTTAAATTCTCCAGAAAAATAAGTTACCCTCTTCTTCTTGAACTCTTTCAGAGACTCAAGAGCAAGAAAATCTGTAATTCCGCTCTTTTCAGATAATTCTTTTATTATGCCGTCAAGTTCATCCTGAGACTTCGCGTGTATCATGGCGAAGAGGGGATATTCCCATCTCCCGGGATAAACGGTACGGAGATAAAGGTGAGAAACGGATTTTTCATTTATAAAAAGTTCCAGATCTGTCACTTCATCTGTTTTCCATGCGGTCATGGCATTGGCAGTAAATCCCGCGCTGCGGTGTTTAAGAACCGCTGCGTATCTCCTCATTATCCCTGATTCAAGGAAAGCAAGATAGTAAGAGAGCACCTGCTCTTCGCTGTAAATCAGCTTCCCTTCTTCAGCAATCTTTTTAAAGGGCTGTTTTTCAACGGGAAGATCCCTCTGCAGCAGCCGGACCGCGTCTTTTGCTGTTTCATCGAGTTCAAGGTAAGAAGCATATTCCGCTCCATAGGGAGCAGTAACATGATTCACATCTTCACTCTCACCTATATTCAGAAAAACACCGATTTTAAGAAGGCTTTCATTTTTCAAAACAAGGTAATCATCAGCTCCCGCTTTTATTGCAAGAACAGATACTGTTTTATAAAAATCATCCTCACACTCTTCGGCAAGTGTAAACCATATATTGTAGCGGTGATTCCTCAGGTAGTTGTGGCTCACACCGGGATGAGAGCTTATTACAGCACCTGCCGCATCAGCTCTCTCCTCAGGAACTTCAAAAGCAACAAGGCTGAGGTAGTAGCCCAACTTTTTTCCGTCAAAAATACCTGAAATATTCCGTATGATTTTTTTCTCTTTTAAATGCGCAACTGTTTCAAGAACCTCATCCTCTTTCAGGCTCAGTTCATCAGCCATTACACGGAAAGGTTCACTTGCGCAGGGAATTCCAACCTGCACCCTGTTAAGAACAAGGGTTTCTACCCGGCTGAAATCCATATCAGCTTCGCCCTTTCAGAGGTTCATATAAACAGTAGGGCTCTTCACCAAGCATATCATCTTCAGCATAAAACGCGCGGGCCCTGCATCCGCCGCATACACCCTTATATTCGCAGGCTCCGCACTTCCCTTTAAGTGCATTAAAATCACGCAGTGTGGCAAAAAGTTCAGAGTTTTCCCATACTTCAGGGAAAGGGGTCTGCACAACATTCCCTGCAGAGAGAGGGAGATATCCGCATGGCTGAACATCACCCCTGTGTGAAATAAAACATACACCTGTACCAGCAAGGCAGCCCCGTGTCATAGCAGCCATGCCGTCAGTCTCAAAGGAGAGAGTGCGGCCCTCAGCCTTTGCTCTCTGCCTTATTATCCTGTAGTAGTGAGGAGCGCATGTTGCTTTGAATTCAATACTGACTTCACGTGATCTATCATAAAACCAGTTGAGCACCTCTTCATATTTCTCTGCGGAAATCATATCTGTCTCAGCAATCTCAACACCGCATCCAACAGGAACAAGCATGAAAAGGTGAAGAGCGGCAGCCCCTTCGTTTACAGCAAGTGAGAGGATATCGTTGATCTCCCCGACATTTCTCTTTGTCACAGTCATGTTAAACTGGAATTCAACACCGTTCTGCTTCAATAGCCTGGCGCCGTTAAGCGCTTTATCAAAAGCTCCGGGAATGCCGCGAAACCCGTCATGGGACTCAGCATTTTTACCGTCAATGGAGATGCTGGCTCTCGCAATACCCGCTGCTTTTATTTTTTTCGCACTCTCATCTGTTATTAGCGTCCCGTTTGTGGCAAGTGCAACACGCAGTTTTTTTGATGTTGCGTAAGCTGCAATATCAAAAATATCCTCCCTGTAAAGAGGCTCGCCGCCTGTAAGAATAAGTATGGGTGAATACTTTGATGTAATATCATCTATTATTTTTTTAATGCCGTCAGTTTCCAGTTCACCGGAATAATCTATATCTTCCGCTTCAGCGCGGCAGTGGGCGCAGTTAAGGTTGCACCTTTTAGTGAGCTCCCAGAATATCAGCCTGGGGGTATTTTTATTCATCATTTAGTAAAAAGATCCTCTACAAATTTGGCGTTTTTAAAAATGTTTTCAAACCCGGAGTCATGACATGCAACAGTACTTTTCTTCAGATTCATAATCGGGTTGTGCAGAGTTTTATTCATTATCGACAGTGTAAGTTCTTCGATAAGTTTGAAGTCATCTTCAGATAAATGTTTCATTTTTCTGTTTCTGAATTTTTCAATTTCACCTGCGCGTATCTCATCAAACTTGTTTTTAATTGCCGCAATAGTAGGGGCAAGGGAACTCTCCTCGCACCATGAAATAAAATCATCAACATCATCTTCCACAATCTTTTCAGCTTTCTCCATCTCTATTTCCCTGCACCGTTTATTCTCTTCCGCAATCTTTTTCAGTGAATCAACATTGTATAAAAATATATTATTTATATCAGCAACAGCCGGTTCAATATTTCTCGGTACAGCAATATCAATAAAGAACAGAGGACGATCCTCACGCTCAAGCATCATCTCCCTTGTGTCATCAGCTGTAATCACATGGTGAGGAGCTGTCACTGAGGATATCACTATATCTGTTTCCAGAACAGCACGGTCAACTTTAACAAGGGGTATAATATCAGCTTTAAAACCTATCTCAGCGCAGATCTTTTCAGCCTTTTCAACAGTTCTGTTTGCAATAATAATCTTTTTCAGGTTCTCTTTAACAAGATACTTCAGGATCAGCTCCCCCATCTCCCCTGCGCCGATAAGAAGCGCGCTCCTTTCGCTCATATCGGGGAAGATCTTCCTTGCCTGTTCAACAGCAATAGATGCAACTGACAGAGGGTTCCTGGATATCCCGGTTTCAGTCCTTACCCGTTTTGCAGTGGCAAAAGCTTTATGAAAAAGTTTATTTAAAACAGTCCCTGTGGAACCGCACTGAACAGCTTTTTTATATGACTCCTTCACCTGTCCCGTAATCTCATTTTCACCGACAACCATTGAGTCGAGTGATGATGTGACATTAAGAAGATGCCTCACTGCGTCAAGCCCGTAGCAGGTATAAACTGAGCTCCTGAACTGTTCATGCGGGAGCTTAGTGTAAAATTCCATAAGTTTCTTTATTGTTTCAACAGCTGACTCCTTATCATCAGCTGTCATATAGACTTCCACCCTGTTGCATGTAGAGACATAAACTGATTCCTCAACTCCGGTTTCCGCAAGGCGTTCATAAAATGCAGGGAGCTGCGCAGCAGGGAGGGAGAGGAGTTCTCTTGTCTCCACAGGAGCTGTCTTATGGCTCAGACCTATGAGAATAAGGTTGCCGAAACTCATATTTGAATCACTTGTTTTATGCATATCATTACCGGGCAGAAATATTGTTGAGACCTGTTTTTTTTCTGATTATTTTACCCGCTATAAAAAAAACAAGCACAATTAATATAAGAATTGCTATAGAAATACCGCTCCAGAACAAACTATGCCCTGCAACAGCCTGATAAAAGAGCACAGAAACAGACCAGGCAAGTAAAGTCATATACAGAGCCTGTGTTAAAGCAACTGCCATCCCCGCCTCCCTGTACACGGCTCCAACTGTCGCTATGCAGGGAAAATAAAGGAGTATAAAAAGAAGATAAGCATAAGCGCTTGCCCCACCTCCGAAATACTTCTTCATCATCTCAAGCATAGTGCCTGATGTTTCATCTTCCGGATCTCCGGCAGCAGTACCGGGCAGCGATTCCGCAAGGTTAGCCGGCACAGACCTGAACCCCTGAATAATTTTATCCGTGATGGAGATCTTCTCTTCACCTGCAACAGCAGCTGCATGCTCCATCTGGCTGTAAAGAGTATTGAGAGTACCTACAATGGCCTCCTTTGCAAAGGGGCCGGAGAAAAGTGCAACAGCAGCAGGCCAGTTCTCCTCCTGCACGCCAAAGGGTGTGAAGACAGGCTGAATACTCCTGCCGATCCCTGTAAGCACGGATTTCTCTGTGTTTTCATTTCCGAATGAGCCATCGGTGCCGAGGGAGTTCATGAATGAGAGTATCATAACTGCAGCAACAATAATTTTACCTGCGCTGAACAGAAAAAGTTTCAGCCTGATCCATGTATGGATCATTATATGTCTCAGTCTCGGAAAATTGTATGTGGGGAGTTCCATTACAAAATATGAAGGCTCACCAAGATAAATTGTCTTTTTAATCAGGAGCCCGGTTAGAACCGCAAGTATAACACCAACAGCATAGAGAGAGAGAACCACAAGCCCCGCGCTCCTCTGAAAAAAAGCAGCCGTGAAAAGAGCATACACCGAAAGCCTTGCACCGCATGACATGAAAGGTGTCATAAAAACAGTTATCATCCTGTCCCTCTTCTTTTCAAGGGTCCGTGCCGCCATAACAGCAGGTACCGAACATCCGAACCCTATCATAAGAGGGAGAAAAGCTTTCCCCGGAAGACCTATAAACCTCATGAACCTGTCCATGATGAAAGCAGCACGGGCCATGTAGCCGGAATCTTCAAGTAGCGCCAACATAAAAAACATTGCAAAAACAACAGGGATGAATGAAGCCACTGCCTGGATGCCGCCCCCTGCACCGTCAGCAAGCACAGTGACAACCCACTCAGGGGAGTTCACTGATTCAAGGAGCAGCCGTGTCCCATCCATGAAGATCGCACCGGTAACAGCAGAAAAGAAATCAATCAATGCCCCGCCTGCAAAAAGAGTAACCCAGAAAACAAAATACATAGCCAGTGCGAAAAGGGGAATTGCAAGGAACCTGTTAAGGAGAATATTATCAAGGAAATCTGTAACCTCTTTCCTGTCGCTTTTTTTATAAACGCACTTTCGTGTAATTCCCTGTATAAATCCGTACCTGTAATCAGCTATAACAATGTCCGATGACTCATGTAAAAGTTTTTCTATGCCGGAAATTTCATTATCTATCTCTTCAGCAGAGAGGAGTTTATGAGAAACTGCCATACCGGTTATCCACTGATCCCGTTCAAGTATTTTTATTGCAGCCCATGCAGGATCAGGGGAATTGATTGAGCTGAGTTCCTCCAGCGGCTCAGACCATTTCCGGATAACCTCTTCTATTTCATTGGGAAATTCAATTCTGCGGGGAGAGGGGGTGACTGTTCCTGTAAAAGATATTATCAGTTCCTTTATTCTTTCAATCTCATCTTTCCTGGTTGCAACAGCCTCAATAACAGGACAGCCCAGCTGGGAAGAGAGGATAGTGCTGTCAATAACCTTGTTCTGCTTTTCCGCCATATCTATACGGTTAAGAATCACGATCATAGGAACTTTCAGTTCCATGATCTGCGTGGTAAGATAAAGATTTCTTTCAAGATTTGAGGCATCAACAATATTCACAACAAGGTCCGCATTGCGGCTCATAAGATATTCACGGGAGACCCTTTCGTCTTCTGAAAAAGCTGAGAGTGAATATATTCCCGGGAGGTCAATTACCCTTATATCACCGGTTTCATGCTTCATTATACCTTCAATTTTTTCCACGGTTACTCCGGGCCAGTTTCCAATTCTCTGGCTGCTCCCTGTGAGGCCGTTAAAAAGCGTGGTTTTCCCGCAATTGGGGTTACCTGTGATTGCAATTGTTCTGATTGTCATAGTTAAAAATTACTCCGGATAGTAATTACTATACGGGGGGATTATTTGATAAACTACTTTTTTTTAAAAGGGGTAAAAGAGATTGAAAAGAGGGGGATTCTGCTGACAAACAATATCTACTTTACATGAATTTTATAAGCCATTCCGTGTCCCAGGGCAAGCCTTGTGTCGTTTACTCTTATTACAACAGGCCCGTTTTTCCTTGAGGAGATAATTTCTATCTCTTTACCGGGGAGAATACCCATGCTTATCAGTTTCTCTTTAAAAGCTCCACCACCCTCAAACCTGTCTACAATTGCAAGAGAACCTGTTACCATATCTGTCAGTCTGCGGCATTCTATTTTATTCATGTGATTCATTTTACCCTTCACAATAGCTATAGTTAATAATATTAGCTACTACTAACTTAATTCTGTTACTGCTATATGTCAAGATTAATTGCAATTAATTCACTTTTTTAAAAAAATTCGCATAAAATTATAACTGTTCTCAACCTGCTCTCTACTGACAGATTCTTATATTTTCCGGTAATTTTAATTTTAATAATTCCAGACTCTTTTTTTCTTCAGTTTTTTTCAGAAACATCATTTAAAAGCTATATTTTATACTTGAACATTTTTATTATATTATTGATTATAAAAAATCAGTAATCATTAAAAGAAGTTTTAATGCGAAAAGATTTATTTAACAGGGGATAATTGATGGCCAGGGCATTGATAGTTGATGACTCAAAGTTTATGAGAAAAATAATAGCGGATATACTGACATCCGGCGGCCACACAATTGAAGGTGAAGCTGATAACGGGCAGGACGGCATTCAGCTTTATGATAAAATTAAACCCGATTTTCTGACCATGGATATAACCATGGGGGGTAAAGATGGAATTAATGCCATAAGGGAGATAAAAGCAAGAAATCCCGAATCAAGAATAATTGTTGTATCAGCCCTTAACCAGAATACGATAAAAATGAATGATGAGATGATTAATGCAGATGCGTTCGTAACAAAACCATTTACAAAAGAAGAACTCCTTGCTATAGTAGATAAGATACTTCAGTAGTTATATGTCACAAAATTTTTTAAAACTCTATTCCTCAAATTCAGAACCTGACAGCGCTTTCTTTCTCAACGAAGGGAGCGTCTTTATGTATGCTTCAAACAATGATAAATACTCAATTAAAGGGCAGAACCTTATTATAGGTTCAACTGAACTTATTATGAAGCATATTCTGGGGGAGAATACCCTTCGGCTGGAAACTGCTGTAACCACGGCAAATTCCACAATTAAAAGGATTCCTCACGATAAATTCATAAGCAGTATAAACTCATTCTCTTTTCTGATAAACACATCAATTGTACTGGCAAAACAGGTTCTCCTCACCAATAAAATTATAAATAAAAATATGGATGCCCTTGACGGCAGCGACAGGCTCTTAAAAGACCTCTCCATAAAATATTATAAAGGTGTGGCTGACCTCTCAAAGGAATTCGATAAACGTAAGCTCCCCTGGATAAATGAAATCCTTAAAAAACATATTACATCCCTTAACTATAAAAGAGGTGAAGCCTTCTGCAAATCCCAGGAATCCCTCACAGTTGAATCATCAAACATGCTCTCTGATAAAATGATCGAATATCCCAGGGGCTCTGCCATATGTGAAGAGAACAGCGCAGGGGAGGAGCTTTATATTCTCCAGGCCGGATCAATTGATGTTGAAATAGGGGGGAACAGGGTTGCAACTATTGATAAAAAAGGGACTGTTTTCGGAGAGATGGCTCTACTTCTGAACGAAAAACGCACTGCAACCCTGCGCGCAAAAAATAATACTGTAGTTACAAAAATTATGAAAAGCGAGCTGAAGGAGATCTGCGAAAAAGACAATGATCTCCTTAAAAATGTGGCATTTTCACTGGCGCAGAAACATTATTTCAATATAATTAAAATCAGTGCCGTAAATAAATCCCTCATTGAACATGCACTTGACGCGGAACCTGGAGAAGATAAAAAAGTTAACCAGGCTGAAAGGCTTAAACTCGATATCTCAAAACTTAAAAACGACCTTGCGGACGCAGTATATAAAAAAGACGCCGATTACCTCCAGCCTATAGTTGACGAACTGGATTAATCAGCTCTTCAGTGTCTTAAGCCATGCAAGCTCAGCTTTAAGATGATGCTCAAGATAGGTGAGGATATGCCTGTATGACTTCTCATCACCTGCATTTCTTTCGATCTTCTCTTTTATGCTATCAATCTTATCCTTTATAATTGAAGTTCGTTCTTCAAGGAACTGCTCTTTCTGCTCTTCAGAGAGAAAATCAAAAAACATCAGAACGATATCAACATCAAAATGGATAAAGTTTGAATCAAAGTACTGTTTAAGAAGTTTCTTATAGTGCTTTTTTCCTGCAGGGAGGATCTCATATACGTATCTCTCGGGGTTTCCACTCTCTTTTTCAGTACCTACCCTTTTTACCCATCCGTTATCCACTGATTTTTTTATGGCGTAATAGATTGAGCCGAATTTAATGTCAACGTAGTCTTCAAGCCTCTCAACTATCTTCTTTTTAATTTCATAGCCGTAAAGATTCCCTTCCATCAGAAGACCAAGAATAGTAATTTCAATTTTCATCGCCATACTCCCGGAAAAATTTTAATTCAAAAATCATTATCAATTTTATACATAAATCATGAAAAAACCCTTTTAAAAACAGGTTAATCAGTTAACAACAAGGCTTTCCATAATCTCCTTATATTTTAATATAATTAAAATATTTATAAGAAAATATATATTACTTACTATAATAAATCAAAAAAAATATAATATTTTTTATACGCTGTCATTAAAATTTCAGTATTTATTCCTTAAGTTACTTCAGGCAATAAATGTTCTATTATTGGGGAAGACCTGTATTATTTTTTAAATTTTACTCTAAATTATTGCAAAAATCAATAATAATATTAATATACATTAAAAAAATATACATTTTAAAACATACTTTTTTAAATAATTACCGATTTTTTTGAATATTGCCGGTTAATTCAGCAGAGTTAATTTCAAAATAGAGAATCCAGCCTGTATTTCCGGAAATATCCGGTTCAGATGAAGAAATTGGTTTATTTAAAACAGCCCTGTCAGCAGCATTGAATGATCATTCATTTGTCTTAAATTATTTTTAATAAAACATTAAAAAGCTAAGCTGTTTTTATTATTGAATTTTTCCAATAAAAACAAAATATTATAAAAATGAATACTCAGGAACTGCCACTTTCACATAGAATTAAGAATCTCCGCAAGGAAAGGGGATAGGAGCAGATCATCTTTGCCGGGATAGAGAAGCTGTGAAATAAAGATAAATAAAAATTCAAACATATGAATTAATGTCACTGTTCCCGCTCTTGATGGATGCTACACTCAGGGCGAAACTGAAAAAGAAGCATTGGAAAATGCCAAAGAATCTATCCTTTGCTATCTTGAAGGTCTTGAAAAGGTTAATCAGATAAAATCAGCACCTAAATCCATCATGAAAGAAGTTGAGGTCTGCCTTTGAGCAAAACTTTCTCAGGTAGCCAATTAATCAAGGCCCTCAGAAGAATAGGTTTTGTTGTAGATCATCAGAGAGGAAGCCACATATTCATGCATAATCTGGAAAGGAATATCTCTGTCATTATACCCAATCACAAATAAATAAAAAAAGGGACTCTGAATAATATTATAAAAAAAGTCGGTATCACCATTGATGAACTGAAAGAACTTATTTAAATAACTCCCCGTTCCATGAACTCTTCCACCCTCTCCACACATCGTCATAATTGACACAGCCCGTTCGCTAACCCTTCGACAGGTGGTCAGTGAGCCTGTCGAACTGTTCAGGGCAAGCCGCACATCGCCAATTTTTTGTGTCAGAAATTTAATGAAGTCCCGGCGACGTCGGGCTGCTCAGCCATTATGCTTTATGCGGGAATTGTTGTAAAGTGTAATCGGAGATACTTAAGATAGCATCTCTTACTTAGAATAAAATGGATTCCCTTTTCAGATCTTAAAGAACTTATATGGTATTAAATTTTATTAAAATGGTAAATATAAAAAAAAGAAAAGCGATAAAAATTAATAATTTTTCAGTTATTCTTATGCTTTTTTCACCAAATCTAAAACCCCAAGATTTGTTTTGTTGGCAGACTATTCTTTTTGCAATTTTTTTATTGAAGAGCAAGACAATCACAAGAATACAAGTACTTATTATTATAGCTATGTCATTAGTTAACATTTACTTCTTATCCATTTTAATAAGCTTATTATTATCTTTTAAAAGATTACCTGAAGGGTTAAATATATAATATCCTGACAAAGATACTCCAGCAGGACCACCTCCACCAATTTCTCCAAACCAACTGCCATTATTAGAAAAACTATATCCAACTTGTCCAGCTAGACCATTCTGCCCCTGTAAGCCCACATTCCAACCGCTACTCGCCTCAGAAGTTGATACTGTAACAGCCCCACTAACACCTGGGGTCATTAAACCACCACCTGCATATAAATGCACATTCCCGTTATTGCTGATTACGAGACCGAATGTAACGCCACCAATATATCCTCCAGATACATTAAAATCAATGTATCCATTATCTATTGATGATATTATTTTTTCTTGGTTATTTTCTGTTATTTTATAATCAGGTGCCATATCTAATGGATACAATAATTGATCTCTCACTCCACCAGCTTGGAATGGAACAGCACTCAACTCCCCTGAAGGTGAAATCTTTATCAATTGCCCATCTTCCGATGTTACACAAAGTCCTTTTAGCTCACTGGCATCTTCGATCCCTTTATTCTCTAAATCTACATTATATTTCTGCTCAAGCTTTGCTGCAATTACATCTGAGTCTTTGTTAAGTCCAAACTCACCGACGTCAACATAGTTCCCTGTTTTCTCAACAACCTTCCCTGATTCATCATATATCAAGTCAGCAGTTTTCTTCGCAT
>DAISJZ010000096.1:0-13055 GCA_036821145.1 Spirochaetota bacterium | reverse complement strand
CCCCTCTGTGCGATAAATCTATTGAAAATGATTCAAATTCATTTGACTAATCAGTATATAGAAAGTATATCAAACCTGCAGTTATAAATTTATGATGAGGTTAGTTCCGTGATTACTTTACTGGAAGGGCTTGTAAATCAGGTGGGGAGCATTGTTCTTGTTGCAGTGCTTCTGTCGAGATTTGCTTTTTTCAGGAAACTTGTCACCAGGGATAAAATCGCCCTCAGATATCTCATAATACTGGCAGTAGTTTTCGGGATGTTCGGAATACTGAAAACCTATTCAGGAATTCCGGTAAAAGGGGCACTTGCCAATGCCCGTGTCGTAGGGGTATTTGTCGGAGGTCTAATCGGCGGCCCGGTTGTAGGAATCCTGGCTGGAATTATAGCTGGTGTTCACCGCTGGGCAATCGACATAGGGGGATTCACAGCTTTTGCATGTATGATCTCCACAATTGCTGAAGGGCTGCTTGCCGGTTTTCTAAGTCAATCTTTCTACAGGTCTGAACGACGGTGGCTCTTTGCTCTTTATACAGGAGCTTTCGCTGAAGCAATGCAGATGGCAATTCTGCTTATACTGGTGAGACCCTTCGATGCTGCTGTTGATCTTGTATCTATAATCGGCATTCCGATGATTGTTGCAAATGCCATAGGGATCAGCATGCTTATTGCAATTGTTGATATGATCTATAACGAGAGAGACCAGATTGCCGCAAGCCAGTCAAAGGTTGTTCTGCAGATCGCTAACAAAACAATCAACTACTTCCGCAAAGGACTCACAGAAGAGACTACCCGGGAAGCCGCCAACATAATAAAAGAGATGACAGGGGTATCTGCAGTTTCATTCACCAGCATGGACCGGATACTTGCACATGTAGGCACAGGCTCAGACCATCATATTCCGGGGATACCACTCGTTACACGAATAACAAAACAGGTGCTTAACGACAGCCAGACCCGGATTGCAGGCACTAAGGAGGATATCTCCTGCTCACACGCAGAGTGCCAGCTTAACAGCGCGGTTATTGTTCCGCTCATGGAGAAGGATAAAGTGATAGGCTCCCTTAAAATCTATAAAACCGGTAAAAATACAATTTCGCCGGTTGATGTAGAGCTTGCGGAAGGACTGGCTTCTCTCTTCTCAACACAGATCGAACTCAGCCGCATAGAGGAACAGGCCAAGCTTTTAAACATATCCGAGCTGAAAGCTCTGCAGGCCCAGATAAATCCGCACTTTCTTTTTAACTCAATAAACACCATTGTTTCACTGATACGCACAAGCCCGGAAAAAGCAAGAGATCTGCTTGTTAAACTTGGTGCGTATTTCAGGAACAGCCTATACCACTCTGATGAAATACTTCTTTCTGATGAGATACAGAATATAAAGAACTACCTCGAGATTGAAAAAGCGAGGTTCGGGGATAAACTGAATGTAGTTATTGATGTGCCTGAAAACCTCAACTGCATGATCCCTCCTTTCACACTGCAGCCCCTTGTTGAAAACGCTCTTAAACACGGGCTGCTCCCCAGAATCGAAGGAGGAACAATTGAAATTCATGGAGAAAAACACACTGACGGGATATATCTCACCGTTAAAGATAACGGCATTGGCATTGAAGAAGAAAAACTGAAAACGCTGCTTGATGATGCCGTATGTTCTAAATCCGTTGGGATAAAAAATGTAAATAAAAGGCTTATATGCAAATACGGAACCGGATTCGGCTTAAAAATCCAGAGCAGCCCGGATAACGGGACTCTCATATCATTAACAATACCGGGAGCAGCGCTATGATAAATGTAATTATAGCTGACGATGAAGAACCGGCAAGAGGGGAACTGAAGTTTCTCCTTGAGCAGTATGATGATATAAATATTATAGCCGAAGCATCAGATGGTGAGATGGCGGTTAAACTATGCCATGAACATAAACCTGACCTGATTTTTATGGACATTCAGATGCCAGCCCTGTCAGGTATTGAGGCGGCGGAAATGCTTGTTAACTCCGGTAATACTCCATATATCATCTTTGTCACAGCTTATGATTCATATGCAATACGGGCCTTTGAGCTCCATGCAATCGACTACCTCCTTAAGCCGGTTGAAACAGTGAGACTTGAAAGCAGCCTGACGCGTATACGCAAACTGCTCAGCTCAGATCACGATATCTCTGTCTCATTAAAAGCGATGAAGGATATGTTAGGCGATTACAAAGAGCAACGGTGCAGTAAAGTAATAACTGTTTGTAAAGATGAAAAATTCTACCCTGTGGCAGTCGAAAAAATCAAATACGCATACGCGGATGACAAGCGGACATACCTTGTTACCACTTCAGGTAAATTTACATATAAAAACACCCTGCATCATCTGGAGGAACTGCTGCCTGAAAACTTTGTCCGTACACATCGGAGTTATATTGTAAATATAAACTTTATCAAAGATATCGAGCCATGGTTTAACGGCGCATACCAGATTACTATTGTAAATGATGAAAATAATGTTCCATTAAGCCGCAGTCATGCAAAATGTTTTAAAGAAATCATGCAGATGGAGTAAATTCAGTCTTAAAAAAAATGCATTTCATCCATGAATAATGCATTTCATCCCCCGATATCAGCATTTTACGAAAAATTTAAACACAAATAAAAAAATTGATCTACGTTGTCTCCAGAACTAATTTATGGAGGCAAAAATATGATAAGCTTTCTTTTATCTCTCGCGGCTCTGATAGCAGGTTATTTTATTTATGGCGCATTCGTAGAAAAAGTTTTCGGAATTGAACCGGAAAGAAAAACTCCTGCTGTAGCTCTTAATGACGGAGTAGACTATGTTCCTCTGCCATGGAAAAAGATTCTCCTTATTCAGATACTTAACATTGCGGGTCTCGGACCTATTTTCGGTGCCATTATGGGTGCTCTTTACGGACCTGCAGCATTTCTCTGGATTGTACTGGGAACAATTTTCGCCGGTGCTGTTCATGACTTCTTCTCAGGTATGCTCTCTGTAAGACATGACGGAAAGAGTATCTCAGAAATAGTCGGTATTTATCTTGGCGATTTTATGAAAAACTTCATGAGGGTTTTTTCAGTAATTCTTCTTGTTCTTGTGGGTACAGTTTTTATAGCAGGCCCTGCAGGGTTACTGGCAAATCTCGGCATGACTGGAATCCTGGCGAACAAATGGTTCTGGCTTGCAGTAATTATTGCTTATTACTTCTTTGCAACAATTCTTCCAATCGATAAAATAATAGCAAGATTCTACCCTGTATTCGGAATAGTGCTTCTCGTTATGGCATTAGGTATAGGAATAGCATTACTCTTCTATCAGAATCCTATCCCTGAAATAACATTATCCAATCTTCACCCCAAGCAGCTTCCAATCTGGCCAATGCTTTTTATAACAATCGCATGTGGTGCAATCAGCGGATTTCACTCAACCCAGTCACCTCTTATGGCAAGGTGTATTGAAACTGAAAAATATGGAAGAAGAGTTTTCTACGGTGCAATGGTTGCTGAAGGTATTATAGCTCTTGTATGGGCAGCCGCAGCTATGACTTTCTTCAACGGTATACCCGGACTTGCCGCATCACTGGGGAAAGGCGGAGCAGGCGTTGTAGTGCATGATGTCTCCATCGGCCTTCTCGGAGTTTTCGGAGGAGTTCTTGCAATACTCGGTGTAATAGCGTGCCCTATTACTTCCGGAGATACAGCTTTCAGAAGTGCAAGACTTACAATTGCCGACGCACTGAACTTTGACCAGCAGAAAACCAGGAACAGACTCCTTGTAGCCGCTCCGCTCTTCGCTATAGGACTTGTTCTTAATTTCATGGATTTCTCAATTATCTGGAGATACTTCGCATGGTCAAACCAGACACTTGCAACAATAGTTCTCTGGGGAAGTGCGGCATATCTTGCAGTTAACAACAAACTTCACTGGATTGCAACAATACCTGCGACATTTATGACAGCGGTATGTGTAACATATATAATGATTGCCCCTGAAGGATTAAAGCTTTCAACAACTATCGCTTATCCGGTGGGCATAATAGCAGCTGTTGCGGCATTTGCGGCATTCATGGCATACAACATGAATAAAACAAAAGAGGACCTTGCTGAAGCAGCAGGAAAATAAAAAACCATTTATTATATCGAAAACCGCCCTTCAAAAAAAGGGCGGTTTTTTTAATATATTAACCTAATCAATTTTATCAGTAAATGACAACGAACAGCTATCACCCCTTTCAATGGAATACTTCCACGGAATTCTGATAAACATATTCCCTGCCTGATTGAAAAAATCCATCATCTTCACCAGTTTAAGAATATATCTCCTTTCATCTGCAGACCATCGAGCTTCATATTCAGAATATTTTTCCCATCCTGTAATATTACCATTGCTGAATATCCATTCCCGGGCAAAGGAGAGCGCCAGCCATTCCCTGTATTCAAAATTTTCTTCCCGCAATTTAATCAGGTTTTCTATCTCCTGCTTTGTTAAACCTAACCTCCGACCGGCGGCAGAGTGAGCGTTGATTCACCCCCCGCAGGCATTGGACATTGACACTGTGAGAAGAATCTTCTCCCTGAAATGCGGATCTATCCGGCGAAAGGTCATAAAAAATGTTGCCCCGGAAAACATCCTGCAGAATTTCACAAAAAAATCTTTCAATGATGTAACTGTTATTGCCGTATTTCCCATAATTCTATAATCACCTCTAAATGCCCGAAGCCCACCTCTTTTCAATTGCGGCAATTGCCTTTTCAAAACGTTCATCCCAACTGCCGCTGATTATTTCATAATCAGCATTTTTACTATGCAGTATGTCAAGAAGCTTATTGCGGAAAACCTCTCTCATGTGCTCTGAATCACGCTGCGGATCTTCGATATAGGGCGTATCTGTTTCAGTAAAGAGATAAAGATCAAAACTGTTAGCAGCATAAACCCATGCAGGAAATTCAGGAACTTTACAGAAATAATAATCTGAGAAAAGACCTGTAATCTCCACATCAGTATCTACAAATAAAAATCTTTCAGCATTTCTCTTTTTTTGTATTATTGCATCAGCATGAGCAGGGCCGATCTTCTCGATGATTTCATAAGTGACATTCCCTCCCTCATCATCAATAATATGACGCGCCACCTCAGGGACAAATTCTGTTTTATAATGCGCTGCCAGTCTCTCTGTGAGAACTGTTTTACCTGTACTCTCAGGCCCGAATATGCATATCTTTTTTACAAAATAAGATCTGGCGGATGAGGAGAGATAGTGCCAGTTTCTATACGGGTTCTCCCTTATCATAGTTCCCGACACCGGGATTTTTTTCCGATCAAGATCAAAGAACCTGTGCTCAATACCCATATACTCTGCCAGGTATTCGCCATACTGCTCCGAACTGAAGATGATCCTTGTTTCAGGAAATCGCTTCGAAAGATAATCAGCCCAGACTTTTGACACATCCCGGGAGGACACAGGAGCATCCGGTAGAGGATCATCAGTATACTCAATCCGGATGCCGGGCTCGGATCTGAATGTCTCCCAGAGCCACTTATACCGCAGGTGTCCCGGGATAGGTTCACTATCAGTAACACCAAGGAGCACTATAAGTTCATCACAGTTTGATTTTGCGAATCTTATTAAAGCCTCATGCCCGTTATGCAGGGGCAAAAATTTTCCGATAACAAGTCCATGTTTCATTAAGCTCCCTCCTCCGCATAACCGGAGAATATACGGTTCCAGTTCCAGAGGCCTGCTGATGCTATAAGTCCGAAGATTATATACTCACCGCTCACAAGGTATATCCCTTTCATCATGTAGATTACTGCTGCAACTATATCTACAATTATCCATAACACCCAGGCTTCTCTTTTTTTAAGGGAGAGGAGCACCTGCGCAACAACACTCATTATCGCCACAAATGAATCCGCGTAGGGGAATGCCGCAGGTTCCGGGAAAATAACCGGAAACCAGAGGTGTACACGCTCAACTCCTGTTCCTGCCAATACCGCAAGGGCAATAACCGCTGTTATAATTATAATCAGTCCGGAGTTTCCTATACTGGCGACTTTAAGCTCATTCTTGTAATCAGCTTCAGATTCATCGCGGGGATGAGTCCATCTCCACCACCCGTACACAGATGTACCGAGGTAATAGATCTGCAGCATCATATCAGGATAAAGCCGGGCCTGGTAGAAGAGAATAAAGAAAAAAATTGCATTAATAATCCCGAAAGGCCAGGAGATTATCCGCTCCTTTGCAGCACAGATAACGCAGATAAGACCTGTTGCTGTCCCGATAAACTCAATTGCACTTACACTGTACCCCGGCAGATGGAACATGATATAGTTAATGTCAAAAAAATTCATATAAAGTATTACTCCGCTTCACAGATGAATGGTATAATCTTATTTTTCAGAAGACCGGCATCCCTTTCAATTTCAAGCTTAACATCATTATCGAAAAGAGACTCGATATTTTCTTTCATCAGTTTTATTGATCCTGTTGTAAGTTCGCCGCCGGCAGAAACTTTAAGCCTGCATGTATAATCAGCATGTTGAATATAACTGAAAGAATACACAGGGAAAGACCTTATTATCCCTGAAATGTCAATTGAATTAACAATCTTTCCGCTTCTGCTGCGGAACAGTACAAGTTTTCTCCCTTCAAGGTTCACAAGAGCAGGTGATGTTTCGCCGCAGGTGCACTTCCCGTAACTCATTGAAGCAGTGTCCCCTGTAATATACCTGAGTAACGGCAGGTACGGGTTCCTCCCGCCAGTGACAGCGATATATCCCCTTTCCCCCTCAGGGAGGGGCTCGCCGTTTTCCGAAACAATTTCCACGAATATATCATGCGGCAGAATATGCAACTTTGACGGATCATCCGGGCAGCTGTATGCAATGGGGCCGGTTTCATTCAGTGAATACATATCCACAACCGGGCATCTGAAATATCCCTGCAGCTTCTCCCTCACAACTTTTTCCATTAGAATCGCAGTTGATAAAATCGCTCCAGGCCTGTATTCTATTCCGCGCCTGATATAATCAAGAAATGAATACGGGTCACCTGAGAGAAATACAGGTTTCATCTCTTCGATATAAAGAGCGGGACTCTCTTCTGTCCTCCAGTTTTTTTCTTCGAGATTAATCTTCGCGAAACCTGCACCATCAAGATATGAATGTACAGTATGATAAGTGATGGTCTTCTGCTGTGAGCAGATCTGTATGGCCGCAACCTTTTCACCTTCGCATGAAGCTTTCAGTCCATTCATCCTGAGAGCATACTGTATCAGCGGATCATAGCATCCCACTGCTGCAGGATGATTGGGTGCAGGTATAGGATGCCCTGTTGTCCCTGATGTGGGATTCACAACAAGGCGGGAGAGGTCTGCATCAAGTGGAACAATAAGTTCAAGCCTTGACTGCATATCACTCCGAGTCATGGGAGTGATCCTGCGCCAGTGATTAGCCATGTTAATACCTGCAAGTTTTAACTCAAACCATGGAGACCTCTGTTTCATCTTTTCACACCAGGCTATGATTGACTCCGGAGGACTGATGCTAAATTCACGGCTGCCCTTTTCAAGCTTTAATGCAAATGATTTCACTGACTCAAGGTCAGGCTCAAAGAGCCTGTCACCGCACCGTGTGTTCCATACCGGTGCATGGGGATGTTCACCCATCCTGTTATACAGTGAAAGCCACTCTCTTTTCATGAGGGGGACTCTTTCAGAAAGCGCTTCCGGTATATATTCGTTTCTCATATTCTACTCCCTGGACATCTTTGACGCAGCCTCTTCAGCCTCTTTACGAAGCATGGCTTCGCGGATCTCCCTTGCCCGCTCCTGCGCCTGGCGTGTCTTATCCAGTATCTTCTTACGTTCAATTGAATCGAGAGTTGCCAGCCTCTCCCTTCCTCTCTTTTCTGTTTCTCCCGCCGGATAAAGGCCCACTGCATTCAGGGCAAGCCTGCAGAGCTCTTCACGCCTGTCCGGGTCTGTTATAAATAATTCAGCATCTCCGGCGCATGATGCAAGATCTTCAAGCTTCGGAGAAAAGAGAAACTTCCTGACAAGCCCCCTGTCAGGCCTGTTTTTAATAAAAAAAGGATCATGAAAAAGATGACAGAGAATAGAGAGGATCCGGAGATATTCCCTTTCTTCATTTCTGTTCTCAAGTGTCTTTATTTCTCCCGCTGACACAGGGAGATCCCCTGTATCAAGAAGCAGGTCATTTATCAGAGCAGTGAGTTGTAATCCGGCTTCACCCTTCTTTTTTTTCCCGGGCTCTCTCATGAAATCTCCGGGTATTGCTGCGAGCCTGTCCATCATAGCTTCAAGTGAAGGCCCCTCTTTCATTTCCGCTCCCTTCCGTAATGTTTTTTAACAAAATCCCTGCTGAACTTCATAAGCTCCTCCCAGTCAGTCACGGGGTATATGCCCCACCCCATCTTTTGCGCCGCTTCAAGTTCTTTATTCATCCCATATATATTCAGAGCAAATGTTCCGCCCCCTCCGCAGTTTTTTAATGAAGCCGCAGCTATATCCTTCCCGCTGTTCCCCTTCTCATCCTTATCAAACATCGTTGTTACACCATCATCGGATATAACAAGAATATGAACTTTCCGTGATCCGGGTTTCCGGCTTAAATAAGTCTCCCGCATAACATGTATTGGAAATGCAGTGGCTCCGCCGAAAAAACCTGTAAGTATCCCCATAATCTCCTTTTCATTCCGCACAAAACCATCGGTTTTAATGAACTGATTCGTACCGCTCCAGAGAGTTGCCTGCACCTTCGAACCGCTCCGCAATGCTGAGAGACAGATTACAGCTCCCGCAAGTGTGAGGTAAGAGGTATTCACCGATGGGTTCGGCATTGATCCGCTTGAATCTATATATATATCAAGGTCAATGGGTTCAGAAGCAGGCTCCTTCCCTTTTGAACTCCCGGATATACGCTCAACTGTTGTATAACCGGGTATCATCACAGGGCTCTTCAGGAGGGAATCGAAAAGGCTCAGGCTTTCAAATGAATCGCCGGCATCCCACTCTTTAAGGCCTTCCGGTAGAGGCTCCTCAGATTCAGGCATTTCAACAGATGGAAATTTTATTAGATAGGGGATAGCTCTTTCACGATAGTAACGCGCCGCAATCTCCTGTTCCGTAAGATCTATCCCCATAGCCCGGAGGATCTGTCCATACTGGTACGGTTCCCTGTAATTCCCTTTGCTCCCTTTCCCCTGATCTGATGAGGGTTCTGACGCAGCTTTCCGCAGTTCACCCGGCAGTGCTCCTGTTCC
Organism: Spirochaetota bacterium; assembly: GCA_036821145.1. Classification (GTDB taxonomy): domain Bacteria; phylum Spirochaetota; class UBA4802; order UBA4802; family UBA5550; genus UBA5550. Next base: position 3,764 of record DAISJZ010000096.1, on the reverse strand, counting down.
TGCCTCATCTTCATCCATCCCGGAGAGTCCTGCAGGTATAGTTTTACCGTCGCCCGGATTAATGGAATCGAGCCATATATTGAATTTATTCTGCGGTACACCTGACTCAAGGAGATACCTGTAACAGATGGACGCGAACTCTCCGCTCCCCCGGATCCATTCTCTTGAAAAGTTTCTCACAACTCTTGAGGCAAGTATTGCATCACCTTCGGTTTCCGTGTCCACCTGTTCTTCAGTGAGTGTCTGCGCAGGGAGAGCCCATAGAACTTCATATGTACGCATATAGAAATTCCAGAGTTTATCTTTACTCCCCCCTTTTACCTTCTCATACACCTTGTCCATTTTAAGGTGAAATTCACTGAAAAGATGATTGTTTATAAGTATATCCTCATACAGGTTAGCTATCAGTGATGCATGCTGCTCATATCCCGGGATGGCGTTTTGTATCCTCCCTATAACTCTCCCCAGATCCGTGAGGTCCGCAGGGCAGTAGACATGATGGCCCGCTTCATGGGCCAGTATCTCCATGGGAAAATTTTCAAGGCCGAGTTTTTTAACCTGCTCCAGAGAAACAACTACACTGTAGTCAGTAAGCCTTATCATGGCAAATGAAGAGGAAAGCCCCTCCTTCGCAGCCTCCTTCTCTGTTCTGCATAAAAGCGGCTGACGGAGCTGAACATACGGGCTCCAGAGACCCACTGCCTCCTCCCAGACTGAAAGCCACCGTTCCCTGATATCTTCAGTTGTCTGAACTTCACCCATGGCCGGCTACAATCCCCGCAATAAAAATCTTATAACTTGAGTTTACTGTCCATGCAATTGTCTGACCGGCTGATGCTGAACTTCTTATATCCCCTCTGCAGAATTCAGGGAGAGGGGTTGATCTGCCATTCAGTATAATCTCCCCGGTGCTTCCGTAAACAAGTCCAGCGTCAGATCTGTTTTTCTTCACCTGAACCATCTCCGGTTCATGTACAAGTTCCACACCGAAAATATCTGCATAGATCCTGAAAACCGCATCACCATCCGCGGCATAGAGTTCACCATCGGATGAAAAAACTGAAGGTATATTACTGAAATGTCCGCCGTATCCCCGGAAGCCGTCAGTAAACAGAAATACCGGCTTCGCCTCCGCAGAAATATTCCCCGGATTTTTCCATAAATTTATTTTCAGTGATGAGATGAATTCTTCAGTATCATCATCCATAAATTTTTCCGGCTCAAATATTTTCCTGATATCATCTGCACTCAGCGAGTCAATGAGCTCAAGGGCCCTTTCCCTGTACCGTGCAACTCCCAACCTCCATGCAAGTATAAAACCTTTTTTCCTGAAAGATTCAAAATCATCACTGCACGACAGGAGCGGCATTTTATCACCCCAGTCTTTCATTGCTTCTTCACTTTTCTGATAAACATTAAACAGGGCATTAAACAGAACAACGGGAAAATCCTTTTGAGCAGTCAGAAGATCACCGAATGAATTAAGCATTGTAAAAAAAAGATCTTCAACTGCGGGGAACCGCCCGCCCCTCCCTATATAGCCTTTGCCGCACAGCTTCAGAACTGAATCGAATATACCGCATAACAGATCATCAGCAAATTCCCTGCCCCTTTCATAAACAGGTGAAATAATCCTGTAAAACATCAGGAGTATATCATCATAATCCGGTTCACGGTTAACAGACCTGTGGAATTCGAATATACTGTTCATGGCAGAACGGTTTCGTTCCAGGGACGATCTCATCCCCGGGGGAATTATTTTTTCCATTTGAGCCAGCTCAGGTAGTTTGTATATCTCTGGTGGAGATATTTCAATGTAAGTATATCATCAAATTGGGGGGCGTAAATTTTCCTCCCTGCCGAAATATCTCCAATCATCTTTTCTATCTGCTGCAGTTTCTGCGCTGCTTCAGTTTCGGTAACTCCGTCAAGCCCTTTGGTAAATGACGCAAGGAGTTCCCCCACGGGGTCTTTTTTATCAAGGCCGGCCCTGTCATACTCAGCACATGACAGATCAAATAGCTTCCTTATCCAGCTGATACGGTCATATTTATAAACAGCATTTTCCGGCTGTTCAAAGAAAGGTGAATCACTGTTCTGCGCGAGTTTATCATGCAGTACAAAGGGGAGTATATGTCTCACGTCACTGAAATCAGCACACTCATTACCCCTGAAGTATGCAAGTGCCTTTATGAAGGTAAGACACGTCATGAACGCACGTACCGAGAGCCCGTTAAGAGTCTGGTAACTCAGATCTTTTAACTGGTCCTTCCCTGTTTCCCCCTGCATTACCTGTGAAATAGACTCGCCTGAGAGTTTTACATTATCCTTTGTCTTATACTCAAACTGTTCACCACCTGATTCAAGAAGTTCAAACTGCGAGGCAAAATATTCAATCCGCCTCATAAGTTTTTCAGGGATCTCCACCTCAAGTATCTCCCTGTTAATCTTTTCAATCTCCTCTTCGGTAAAAATTATCTCTCCGGGGATCATCTCTTCAGGCTTAATCCCCCTCTCCACCCGGTCCAGGAGATCTTTCAGGAAACGGGTGTTGAAATGAAGAGCGCTTACAACAATATCTATACGGTCTTTCAGGGCTTCAATCACCTGGTACGTGCCTCCACCAGCATCATCATTTGCGGTGAGATACCACGCAGCCTCGGGACAGTCGTACACCTGGTCCAGCAGTTCAGCATAGTTTTCGCTCATTACATTAAGGAGAGCGGACTGCGTCCTTGCAGGGATCCTGTTGTATTCATCAATAATCTTCACCTTCATACCGAGCCACCTGCGCCAGGCTATCTGAATTTCATCCATACTCCTGGCGTTCACCATATCAGAGGGGAGAGGATTTCCGAGGAGATCTGATACTGTCATCTGCGGCTGGCCATGCTGCACTGCACGCTTAATGTCCTTCATTGAGTAACCAGCAAGGAGCCCCATGATCATTGCACTGGAAGTCTTGCCGCGTCCCGGACCTCCCACAAGGAGACACTTTTTTCTTGTAACGAGTGTAAGTAGAGGGAAGAGAATAAAACTCGCGTAGCTCTGACCCGTTGCAAGTGTAAGGCCGGTTTTATTATCACCGATAACGTAGCGGTTAGGTGAAGTTTCATTATACTCAATATCACAGAATGGATTTATAATAGCATAATTAGCCACCCAGAAATATGCTTTCCTGAGTTTTTCATCAAGCCCGTACGATTCACCGGGTTTTTCTTCCCCTGTACTGACAGGTTTATTGTACAGATCCGCAATATCAAACTTTCTCCTTCCATGAACCTTACCCGGAACTGTTGGCGACTGTGACACCTTCCCCAGGCTGTTATGTTCTTCCATTCCCCCTCCCCTAATCATCTGAAATAATTAAAAAAAGACAACCTATTTTAATTTAAGTATACGCTTCATTAATTTCAAGCCAATAAACATATTCCTGAAAAAATTAGTATACCTTCTGTTAGAAATAAAAATATTTAAGAATTTTAATTAATACTGTAACAACTGCTTTTACACTTACTATTATTAATTATCAACCTGTTGTGAAATCCCGCCTGGCGCAGGAAGTACAGCTAACGCGGGAAATTATTTAAAAGGCGTGCACCTTAAACCCCTTTTAAATAATGAAATTTGCAACAGATATAATTTATATTAATAGTAAATATAATCAGAAGGAGATAAGAGATGAAAAACAAATTATATACATTTCTTTTTACTGCAGCATTACTTCTCCCTGTTTTAAACATTAATGCTGCTGAACTTTCCCC
>DAISJZ010000095.1:8911-13428 GCA_036821145.1 Spirochaetota bacterium | reverse complement strand
ATAAATGGAAGTGAATGCCGTGAGCTCATCAAAACTTGCTAAACTCATCAGTGAAGACAAAGAGTACCTCTTCCAGAATTACGGAGACAGGCTCCCTGTTGCTTTTACAAAAGGGGACGGTTCATATCTTTTTGACCAGGACAACAGAAAGTATATAGACCTCTTTTCAGGTATCGCTGTTTCATCCCTGGGGTACTCGCACCAGGCGTACCAGAAGGCGATTCATGGACAGGCTGACAGGATAATCCACTCATCCAACTGGTTCCTTAACCCGGAGCAGATTGAGGCTGCAAAACTTATTTCAGAGACGTCATTCCCCGGCAAAACTCTCTTTGTAAACAGCGGAACCGAGGCTAATGAAGCAGCAATCAAATTAGCAAGGAGATACGGCCTCGGCATAAATAAAAGGAAATATAAAATTGTAACTTTCACCGGTTCATTCCACGGCCGTACATTCGGCTCCATGTCCGCCACTGCTCAGGAGAAGATTCATGGCGGGTTCGGTCCCATTGTTCCGGGATTTATATATGTGCCGTATAACGACAAAAAGGCTCTCCGTAAAGTTATGCGCAAATCGAAGCAGATCGCGGCTGTTATGTTTGAGCTTATTCAGGGTGAGGGGGGAATAAATGTTGCAGATCAGGATTTTGTACGCGAGATATTTGACCTCTGCAACCAGAACGGCGTGCTCACAATAGTTGATGAAGTGCAGACAGGTATCGGGCGCACCGGTAAAACTTTTGTTCACCAGCATTTCGGTGTTACACCTGACATCCTCACCCTTGCCAAGGGCCTTGCAGGTGGGGTGCCCATCGGAGCCATACACGCCAAGAACTTCCTTACAGAATTCCTGCCGAAAGGGACTCACGGAACCACATTTGGAGGGAACCACCTCGCATGCGCTGCTGCCGCTGCAGTATTAAGAGAGGTAAAAAAGAAACAGTTCAGCGCCGGAGTCATGACTGCCTCCGACTACGTGTTCGAACGCCTTAAAAAAATGAAGCAGAAGACACACTACATAAAAAGCCTCAGGGGTATCGGACTCCTTATAGGGATTGAAATTGCTGAGGAAGGTTACCCTCTTGTAAAAGAAGCCCTTGATGAGTATCTTGTGATCAACTGCACAGCGGGAAATATAATAAGGATTATGCCCCCTCTCAACATTGACATGAAGGTCCTTGCGGAGGGTATGGATATACTGGAAAAACTTATACTTAAAAAAGGGGAGGCTTATGAAAATACCTCAGTTAAAAACTAAAGATTTTCTTACTCTTGCTGATTACTCGAAGGAGGATATTATAAATCTCTTTGAATACTCCGCGCAGCTTAAACGTGAAGTTAAAAAGGGTAAATTTTCGAAGATCCTTGAAAACAGAACCCTTGCAATGATATTTGAAAAGAACTCAACAAGGACAAGAGTATCTTTTGAAACAGGGATGCTGCAGCTCGGCGGGAACGCTCTTTTTCTCAGCAGCAATGAGATACAGCTTGGCCGCGGAGAGACAATAGCAGACACGGCAAGGGTGCTCTCCCGCTACAACAACGGAATAATGATAAGAACATTCGGGCACGAAAAAGTCACCGAACTTGCGAAGTGGGCATCGATCCCTGTAATCAACGGGCTCACTGACTCGTACCATCCATGCCAGGCGCTGGCCGACTACTTCACAATATTCGAAAGAGAGAAGGATATCACAAAAACCAAACTCACTTATATAGGCGACGGTAACAACGTGGCCAACTCCCTCCTCATGGGAGCGGCAATTCTCGGATGCGACATAGCTGTTGCAACTCCCAAGAAGTTCGAACCTGAGTACAGCATTGTTGAGAAGGCCTATAAACTTGCGGCCAAATCATCATCAAAGATTACAATTACAAATAACATTGATGAGGCTGTGGAAGGAGCTGATTATCTCTATACTGACGTATGGGTAAGTATGGGGCAGGAGAAGGAGACAGCGAAGAAGAAAAAGATCTTCGGAAAATTCAAAATAGATGATAAGCTCATAAAAAAAACAGGGAAAGACGCCAAAGTGCTCCACTGCCTCCCGGCTCACAGAGGCGAGGAGATCACTGATGAAGTTATGGATGGAAAACATTCCATAGTATTTGACCAGGCTGAGAACAGGCTGCACTGCCAGAAGGCTGTCATGTGCGCTTTAATGGGGAGATGATACCCCCTGGCAGACCCCCTTTGAAAGGGGGTTCTGATAAAACAGGTTCCGGGGGCCGGGAAGTTTGATGATAATAAATATTTAACAAGAGGCATAAATTCATGAAAGTAAAAAAAGTTGTTCTTGCTTATTCAGGGGGTCTCGACACCTCAATCATTCTTAAATGGCTGAAGGAGACATACAAGTGCGAGGTCATAGCCTACGCTGCAAATATCGGCCAGGAGGAGGAGCTTGACGGACTTGAAGCTAAAGCAAAAAAGACCGGAGCTTCCAAATGCTACATTGAAGATCTCACTGAGGATTTTGTTAAAAACTATATATTCCAGGCAATCAAGGCAAACGCAATTTACGAGGACAGATATCTCCTGGGCACATCAATAGCCCGCCCTGTAATAGCAAAAAGACAGGTGGAGATCGCAAGGCTTGAGGGCGCTGATGCAGTATGTCACGGCGCCACAGGTAAAGGGAATGACCAGGTGAGATTTGAAATGGCGTTCAAAGGACTTGCTCCTGACCTCAAGATCATCGCGCCATGGAGAGAGTGGGAACTGGATTCAAGGTCCAAACTCTTTGACTACGCTGAGAAGCATGGAATCCCGCTCCCGATAACCAAGGATAAACCGTACAGCATGGACAGGAATATTCTCCATATATCATACGAGGGTGGAATACTCGAAGACCCTTACAGGGAACCGGATGAGAGTATGTTTATCCTTACTAAATCACCCGAAGAAGCTCCGGATAAACCGGCATATATCGAAATTGAATTTAAAAAAGGTGAGCCTGTTGCAATTGACGGGAAGAAGATGAAACCTGTTGCATTGATGAAAAAGCTTAATAAAATCGCAGGTGAAAACGGAATCGGCCGTGTTGATATAGTTGAGAACAGACTCGTCGGAATCAAGTCACGGGGAGTTTATGAAACACCTGCAGGCACAGTGCTCATGGCAGCTCACCGCGACCTTGAGTCTATCACTCTCGACCGCGACACTCAGCATTTCAAAGACAACCTTGCCAATGAGTATGCTTCACTTATATACAACGGGTTATGGTTTACACGAAAGCGCGAAGCGCTTGACGCATTGATTAACAAGACACAGGAACTGGTGAACGGCACAGTACGGATCAAGCTCTACAAAGGGAACTGCATGATCGTGGGGAGAAAATCTGACGACTCACTCTATAGCGCGGATATCGCCACATTTGATGCAAGCACACTTTATGATCAGAAGGATGCTACCGGATTCCTGAACCTCTACGGGCTCCCCATTAAAGTGGAAGCCATGATGAGGAATAGAAAGAAGTAGACCTCACCCCCCGGCCCCCTCTCCGGAGCAGAGAGGGGGAGAAAAAGCATTAATGTAAAATGAAAATAATCAGACCGCTCTATATATTGATACTGTTCACCCTCACGGGGCTGACTGCGCATTCATCTGATAAGATAATCAGGATTGAACACTCCGGCCTGAAAAAGACCGGGAAAGAGACTGTTGAATGCAGGCTTGAGAATAAAGAGGGATGCGAATACAGTGAAGAAAAGTGGCAGGAGGAGCGCAATACACTCATAGACCTCGACATCTTTGCTGATGTGCAGCTCAATGTTGACAAATGTGAAGAGGGAACCACCCTCACCTACTGTTTTAAAGAACTACCCTCATATATAATTTACCCGGCAATGAAACGGACAGACCAGGATGGACTTATGGTGGGGCCCGGGATAACCTTTATGAACATAGGGGGGCTCGGTATTCATGAAGAGATACTCAGCAGGTACACTGTTGTTCCGGAGGTTATGAGAGCAAAAGAGGTGCTGAGCTACACAAGGATACCGAAACTGAATAAAATCCCCTTTACCGCAGAGTTTACCCTGAGCTATTTCGAATCGTATAACGCGCTGAAGAAGTATGACGAAAACTCATGCTACAGCCAGCTCGACCTGTATTACAGGTTTAACAGAACATTCCGGGCACTTGCAACCGGTTCCGCTTTTTATGTAAAGCATGATAAAGAGAACCCGGTATTCACCGAAGTGAGCAGAGATATGGAGATGTTTTACGGCAGCGGTGACTGGGACTACCTCCCCTCTGCCGGAGCAGGATTTATAATCGATACACGGGAACGCCTGATGAACCCTCACAGGGGAATTTATAATGAATACAGGGCAACGGTTTACGGTGATAAACTTGGAGGCGACGGCGATTTCATTGAGTACATATGGGACTTCCGCGCGTACATCCCCGCAGGGGAGAAACATATAATTCATACAAATCTCCTGGGGAGATACAGGCCGGGAACAATCCCCGCGTATGAGCTTTATCATGTGGGCGGAGTAAACAGCCTCCG
>DAISJZ010000095.1:3998-8811 GCA_036821145.1 Spirochaetota bacterium | reverse complement strand
ATGAAAGATCTAATCGATAGAATAAACTCCACTTTCCTCACACGAACAGAAGACCTCTCTCTCCAGAGGGAGATATGGCGAGACCTTGCCAACCAGTTCAGGCCGGAGATCAGCCAGTACCGAACAGCAAGACCCTCCACTTTAATTGCAAGGGAGACAGGCGACATGGGGCTTGCTGTTCTCTGGATTGTGGAATCGATGCTCGTAAGGCCTATTCTTAAGGATATATCCCTTGCTGCAGATATAACAGAAAACATTTCAGGCATATTATCCACTGTAGGCACAGACTCCATCTGCGCACTGGCGAACTCTGAAAACCCTGCCGAACCTGTTGTTTATGAGGAAAGAAACGGAAAAATAATCTTTTCCGGAGAAAAAAAATTCATCACTGCCGGGGCAAACGCCGATCTCATCATTGTTACATGCCGCAGACCCGGCGAGGAGAAAGTCAGCGGAGTGGCTCTTGTTGGGAGGAAGTCTCTGCCCGAAGGCTCACTCATCGATCTGAACCTTAATATATTCAGGAGTGTCAGTCACACAAAGCTCATTATAAACGGATTCCAGCCGGATAATGAAATAATCCCCGCCCTTGATCCCTCCGTTCTTAGAAGGAGCCTTAAAAAATGGGGAATTATCGAAAGGGCACTGATAATGGAATCTTTCATTTCCTTTCTGATCTATGCCGGCAGGTTATTTGCTTCAAAAAACATTATTATACCTGAAACTGAGAAACTTATGGACATTCAGGATCTTCAGACTGAATCAGCAAATAAACAGCTCGATGAAGCTCTTTATGGAAAAATAATCGAAACAAAAAATGCCGATGCTGCCGGAGTATTTTCAATTACAGGAAGATTTAAGGAAAAATTCAGTGAACACAATGAGAAATTTTCCGAAGAGGAGAGAATTAAACTCTCAGATCTCTCCCTTTTTGACAATCTTAAAGGTTAAAATTTAACTGAGAGTTAAAAAGTCTCCTCCCTGCCATTTATTTCTTGAAAAAAATAGTCTCTGAATCAAGCTTAGTGGAATAAGTAAATATCAGGTTAAATGGTGCAATCATGTTTAAAAATGTTGAAGAAGCTATTAAAGAGCTGGAGAAACAGAGATATATCGCTTCAAAAGATATAGCCACTACTGTTTATCTCGCACTGAAGCTTGAAAAACCTGTTCTTGTTGAGGGACCCGCCGGTGTCGGCAAAACAGAACTGGCAAAATGTATAGCATCCGCTCTCAACATAGAACTGATTCGCATGCAGTGTTACGAAGGTCTTGATGAAGCAAAGGCACTGTACGAATGGGAATACGCCAAACAGCTCCTGTACACCCAGATATTAAAGGATAAACTTTCAGAAGTTATGGGGAGTGAGAGTACACTCTCCGGTGCGGTAAATAAACTCAGCTCAGCTGAAGATGTTTTCTTTTCTGAAAAATTTCTGATCCCGCGGCCCATACTTAAATCGATCACAAAAAATGAACGCACCGTGCTCCTCATTGATGAAATAGATAAATCGGATTCAGAGTTTGAAGCTTTCCTCCTTGAGGTCCTGTCAGACTTCCAGGTAACAATCCCGGAGATCGGCACATTCAAAACTGACGTTAAACCCTTTGTTATACTGACATCAAACAGCGCACGCGAGATGTCTGACGCACTGAAGCGGAGATGTCTTCACCTCTATATAGATTACCCCACAATTGAACTTGAAGAAAAAATAGTCTCACTGAAAGTCCCGGAAAGCGGCGAGAGACTTATCCGCCAGGTTGTGGAGGCAGTTCACAGGATTAGGCAGCTTCAGCTTAAAAAGGAGCCCAGCATCAGCGAAACTCTGGACTGGGCAAAGGCACTTGTGCTCCTGGGATACGAAGATCTCGATCCGGCAATTGCTGTTGAGACACTGAATTTTATCCTTAAATATGAAAAGGATATTGAACTGGCGCTGAAGCATTCAAAGGATATATTCCTTAATTAACTGCCATGGTACAGAGAGAGGGACAGCCTCACATAAACCGCAAGCTTTTTGATTTCATCGAAGTGCTCAGGGATGCCAGTATAATAATATCTGCAGATGAAGTAATTGCACTATTTAATGCGGTTCCGGAAATCGATGTAAGCGATAAAGAAATATTCAGGCAGTCTCTCAAGACCACACTGGTCAAAGACTACACAGACATACCTGTATTCAACAGGTGCTTTGATCAATTCTTCAGCGGCAGGGAAAAATTCTTTGACGGCATGGATATTTCATCTCTTTCCAGTCTGCGGGACGGAATCCCTGCTGAAGTAATAGAAGATATGAACGACATGCTGGATAAATTTCTCGACTCACTTGATCCTGCCTTCCTTATGGAAAAGAATGAAGATGAAATTATGAGGATGTTTCTCGAAGAGCTGCCTGAGGGCAGCTCCGGCGGGGGCGGCGGAATGAACATTTTCAGGTCCCGCAGCGGCACAGCAGGCTCCTTCCAGTCAAAGGGTGAAGATGGTGAAGCAGCAGAAGTTGATATAGAGGCCATGATGGACCTGCTGCGCAACATGATGAACCTCCGCCTCTCCAAAAGAAAAATCGGGAAGGAGCTGAAAAACCGCGAGGACTTTCTGCTCAATAAATTTATATACCAGCTAACTCCTGACGAGATAAGGGAAATGCGTGAACTGGTTAACCGCTTCGGGCAGAAACTGAAAAGCAGAATTTCTCTCCGCAAGAAGAGAGTGAAACGGGGCGGCATTGATACAAAGAGGACATTCAGGACGAACCTTCAGTACGGCGGAGTTCCTTTTAAGCTCTTCTATAAAAATAAAAAAATAGACAGGCCCCAGCTTGTTGTAATGTGCGACGTGTCCAGATCTGTTAACCAGTACTCCAGGTTTATGCTGCTTTTAACATACAGCCTGCAGAGCCTTTTTTCCAAGGTCAGGACCTTTGCTTTCATCAGTAACATGGTGGAAATCACAGATCTTTTCAGGGAGATGGACCCTGAGAGGGCAATCAACTCAATGTTTACAGATGTGAATTTCACCTACGGATGGGGCAGCAATTACGGAAGATGCTTTGACCAGTTTATCGAAAACTACAGCGACGCCCTTACTCGCAAAACTTCTGTTCTGGTGCTTGGTGATGCAAGAAACAATGATAATGACCCGGGAATCCAGTCTTTCCGGAAAATCCAGGAGAGAAGCAGAAACCTTTTCTGGCTGAATCCTGATAAAAGGCACCTCTGGGACTGGAATGACAGTATTGCATCTTTGTACGGTTCCTGCTGTAATGAGATGAAAGAAGTTAATAATTTTCTGGATCTATCAGAATTTATAGACAAATTGTTTCTTGACATATAAAAAAGCACTGTTATGCTTAAAAAGTTATTCGTACCGGAACATTCTGTTTTAATTCCGGGTTAAAAAAAAGTCTTATATAAAAACCCATCTGTTCTGAGGGGAAAGTAAAAAAACTGCGGGGAATACTTTAATTATTATATTATAAGAAATGCTTGAAAAAGTATTATAAATAATTACTTTACAAAATATATATAATTAAAAAAAATACCTGTAAGTAAACGTGGAGGATTCTGTGAACATCGAATTCAGAGAAATTGGTGAACACAAAGTTATAGATGTCAGCGGTGAAGTAGACCTTTATAATGTAAGTGAGCTGAAAAAGGCCCTTTTTAGTATAACTGACGGGCAGCACAACAGTGTAGTTGTGGATATGAAAAAAGTAAATTACATGGACAGTTCCGGAATCGGCGCACTTGTTGCGGGGATGAAAAAAATGAAAGCCCATAACGGCAAGTTTGCACTAATGAATATTCACGACGATGTCCTGAATATCCTTAAACTTGCTACTCTCGACAAGTTTTTTACAATCTATGAATCAGAAGATGAACTTTTATAAAAATAATTCACAATATAATAAAAAACCCGGTTTTAACACCGGGTTTTTTATTATATTGTGAAGCAAAAGCCTCACACTTCCCTTTTAAAAACAAGCATTGTCATGTCATCGTGTTGCGAAGCGCCGTTTCTGAATTTGTCAACATCTTCAACAAGAAAATCAGTGAACTCCTCTGCCGACATACCATGATGTTCAATTAACATCTGCCTTACTCTTTTCAGCCCATACTCATCTTTTTCAGGGTTTCTCATCTCTGTTATCCCGTCAGTATAAAGCATTACAATATCTCCGGGATAAAGTTTTACTTTTGCCTGTTTATATTCCACATCCTCCATAATTCCGATCGGAACTCCGTCAACCGAAGTCCTTGTACACTCTCCCCGGCTTGCCCTGTAGCAGAAAAGCGGCCCCTGCCCGGCATTTGAAAAAGAAAGTTCTTCCGTTTTCCTGTCATAAATCATAAAGAAAAGTGTTGCAAATTTATCAATGGCAAAATCCGCACTGAGAGAATCGTTAATTGCCCTGACTACACTTGCGCAATCTATATCTTTTCTTTTTGTATAAGTAGCAAAAACAGTGCGTATCATTACCATAACAAGAGAAGCCGGAACCCCCTTACCGGATACGTCACTGATAAGCGCACAGACCCTGTCTTCATCTATATCCTTATAGTCAAAATAATCACCGCCGACACCCTTCGCGGCCCTGGTATACCCCTTAATCTGTATCCCTTTTTTATTATAGTACCCCATAGGGTTAAGGCCTTCCTGTATATCCCTTGCAATTTCAAGCTGTTCATTCATGATCCGTGTTTCAATCTCCTTCTCCCTTGCATCCCGGATCATCGCTGTCATTGTGTTAAACTCTTCAGCCAGCCGCCCCAATTCATCTGAAGTGTTGACCTCAATTCTGTAGTTTAAATC
>DAISJZ010000095.1:0-3898 GCA_036821145.1 Spirochaetota bacterium | reverse complement strand
TAAATGATCTCATTATTACTATTCAGAACAAAAACATACTTCAGAAAACTGAGTTTTTTCAGTTCATTCACTGTATCAGACAGGGTCAGTTCATCAAAACCTATTGTCTGCTGAGCAGTATTGGAAAGGTGGACAACCTCTCTCTGCACAAAATTGAAAACCTGCTCCTGCAGAATCTGGCTCTCCCTGTAAACAAAAAAAATCGCAATAGTTAGTATTATAACGGAAACCAGGCTTATGATGGCAAGGGAGAGTTTGAGAGTAATACCGAACCTGATCTTTTTTTTAGGAGAGGAGCTCAACTCCTCCGCTCCGGCTGCTGCTCTGTTTTTATCATTCATTATTCATCACCTTCCGAGAAGAACCAGGGTTTTTCTGATATTATTTTTTGCTCTGGTATGTTCAGGATCAATGGCAAGCACCTTTCTCCACTCACCTATTGCTCTTTTAAAATCGTTATTTGAATAGTAATTAATTCCGCTATAGTAATATTTACGCACAAGCCTCTCCTGTTCGGGGCTTAGCCTCGAACCTCCGGTTTTTGCTGATGAAGTCCCGACCCTCAGCTGAGCCTCTATTTTATTAACGCTTACCACTGCTTTTATATTATTCGGATCTTTTGATGCGACCCATCTCAATTCCACAAGCGCTTTTTTAATATTATCCTCACCGCCTCTCTGGTAATAAGCCATACCGAGATTAAACCTTCTCTCTATCTCCTGTACATCCTCCTGGGCTACTGCTGTTGAACCGCTGTAGGATTGTCCCCGTTCCGCCCTTGCAAGAAGATTTTTAATATCAGGATAATTTGGTTCTATTGATCGTACAAGATCAAATCTCCTATAGGCATTCCGGTATTCCCTCTTTTTTAGAAATGCTTCACCCTCTTCAATAAATTTCTTCACCATTATTTCCCGCTGCTCAGGTTTAAGTTTCAGCTCGCACTTGAACATATATTCATTTGCTATCCTGTTAGACGGAAAAAGCTGTAATATCTGCTCCCAGCGGTTTTTGGATTCGTTGTATCTGCCGGAATCGTAAAGAGTTTTCCCTGAAACGATCAATGAATTAACTACATTAAAATACGGAGAGTTCTCATCAACAATCTCCTCCTCAACGAGTTTCTGAGCATCCTTTGCCCTCTGAATATAGGAAGGGGCAAGTTTATTCTCAGGGTCCAGTTTCAGCGTATTTTCAAAAGCAGCAATGGCGTCCTGATACCTGGAGTCCGCAAGAGCAATAAGCCCGTTCTGAAACTGTTCATCGATCATGCGGAGCCTCTTTTCACGCTCCCGTCTGTCGTATTCCGCCTTAAGCCCGGGGAGCCCCATAAGGAGCTGTCTTGCATCTCTGAAATTTTCTATAAGAGCCAGGGCATTTTCAAGATCATCCCTTGCCTCATCGTATTTATTATCCCTGATATTCTTTTTACCCGATGCATAAAAAGTCTCCGCTTCACGCAGCCTCTGTTCGTATCTCTTTTTTTCATTCAGTTTATCATCAATTTTTTCAATATAATCCCTGGCAGAACTGTTTTCAGGATCAAGCTGCAGCACGCTCATAAAATCCTGTCGCGCAGGTTTATACTCCTCCTGACCGAAAAGAAGAATCCCCGATGCCATATATCTTTTTATATTTTCATACCTGATTATGTTTTCTATAGCAATACCTGCCTGCCTTTTACCCTCAGCAGCTTCAAGGTGTTCCGGCATCAGCTTAAGTATATCTGTCCAGCTTTTCAATGCGTCAGAGAAACGGCTCTCATCCATAGCCGCCCTTGCAATGAGCAGTAACGCTGCAACCTTTTCACGAATCTCCCGGCTTGCCTTCAGTCTCTTATCTTCAGAAGCGATAATTTTTTCAAGTTTCTGCATATCCTCTCTTATTAGCTGCATTTCAGGATCCTTGGGGTCAATCCGGTATGCAGTGATAAAACTGGCGAAGGCAATTTTCGATTTATCCTTTGTCTTATCGAGATTCTTTTCAGCATCTTCGTAAGTGGTTTTATCGTCAAAATTAGGGGCCAGATCTTTTTTCGCGAGTTTATAATTCAGCTTGGCTTTTTCAAGTTCCAGGTCTTTTTTCTGCTTCATCTCATACAGGAATTCGACCTTTTTCTGTATTTCCTGATTTTCAGGTTCAATATCAAGAATATTCAGCCACATGGCAACAGCTTTGGAGAAATCCTTATTATCAAAATACTCCTGTGCCTGCCTGTCCATCTCTGCAGTTGACTGGGTTAAAACAGGAACCACTGAAGAGAAAAGGATTATACATGCAAGAAGTACATAAATCCTGATATTTCTATAAATATTATTCATAAATCGAGCTACAGAGCTCCGACCCTCTTTATTTAAGAAAAACTGTAGAATAAAAGTTAAAATATTATAAAATATCCTTAAAGCAGTTTTTCAATCATTATTCCTTAAAAAACAACTATTGATTAAA
The DNA here is from genome assembly GCA_036821145.1 of Spirochaetota bacterium. Classification (GTDB taxonomy): domain Bacteria; phylum Spirochaetota; class UBA4802; order UBA4802; family UBA5550; genus UBA5550. Next base: position 1,450 of record DAISJZ010000095.1, on the reverse strand, counting down.
CTATTTATAATTTTTTTAAAAATCAGATTTACTGCTAAAAAAAAATTGATCTTATTTGGCATATTTTTATAATGTGATTATCTGCGGGTGTAATTCAGTGGTAGAATGTCAGCTTCCCAAGCTGAACGTCGCGAGTTCGATCCTCGTCGCCCGCTCATAAAACTCACAATAAATCAGGAATATTTGAACCTGTTGCTTACATGATCTGAAATTATCGCCCTCTGAATGTACAACTACTGTAAAGCCCATTTCCGTATTCTACACTAAAACATCACTGTAAATACATGAAGATTAAATCATCTTAACTTAATACCTCTGAATTCAATATAATTTTGATCATTTCTCTCTTCATTGCAAAGATCGACCTGCCATAGTCAAATTCTGAGTAAAAAAAGAAAAGCGAAGTTATAAAACTTAAACAATTGCAAGTTGAGTGTTAGAAAAATTACATGTATAAATTTAAATTTTATTACTCTGAACTCTTCAAAAAGGTCCCGGCTGAACATACGGGACCTTTTTGAAATTATCTGCATCCTGTACTTAGGATTTATAACTATTATATATCACAAAAATTAAATAAATAGAGGCTTCCCTTTAGTTGCCATATGCTCAGCCATCTTTCGTGAGTTTTCTGTTTTCCAGCAATCAACAAACATTTCTCTCTCGAGTGTAAGCATAGCATCTTCTGAAATTTCCTCCCCCTTGTAAGCCGTGCCTCCGGATATGATATAACCGACTCTTCTTACAACAGTGGATATATGCGGTGCAATTCTATAACCTGCAAGCATGTCCGGGATATTGGCGTCAAGCGCACCCATGGCATCCTGCCCCATAACTTTTATAGGAAGATTCGCCGGGGGGGCATAACCATCCTCCGCCATCCGGAGAACCTCTTTCTTTGCCTCACCGATAAGATAATCCTTATTAAAAACGATCCTGTCCTGCGGCCGGAGGAAACCTTTAGCCCGTGCCTCCTGTGCGGAGCCTGTGGGCATCGGCATTGCTATTGTCTGAAATGCCTGAAGGAAAACAGAAAGCCAGTCTGCGGGAGTAACAACCGTCTCGCTTAGTCTTCTCCACATCTGGTAGCACCCTCCCCCCGCGGGGACAAGTCCGGCTCCAACTTCAACCAGGGCCATATATAGCTCATTATGCGCAACAATCTTATCTGCCCAGAGACAGACTTCACATCCCCCGCCAAGAGCCATTCCATAAGGAGCCGCAACTACAGGAAAGGGAGCATACTTTGTCATCTTCATCCCTGCATGAACATCGGCTATGAAATTATTAATTCCCTGAAAATCTCCTCTTTTTGCAAGATCGAGCATGAATTTCAGATCCCCGCCTGCGCTGAACGCGCCGGGCATCCCTGATGCCTGGTTGCCGTTTACCATACCGGCGCCATTTGCGCGGATAAACTCCACGACCTTCGGAACCATGTTAACAATCT
>DAISJZ010000094.1:0-13819 GCA_036821145.1 Spirochaetota bacterium | reverse complement strand
TTCATGGCAGGCACAATGGAGGGTGACAACAAAAAGGGTGTTCTCCCTATTGGCCAGATTGCAGGGATCATGCACGAGACTCTCACTGTAAAAGAGATCATCGAAAGAACAGTTAAAGAGGCAAAAAAATGCCAGGATGTTCTTGCTGCAAAGATGAAGTAGTTTAAAAAAGCTTAAAATTGCTGTCCCGCTGACGGGCGGGATACAGGTTTCAATACAAGACAAAACTTCAGATTAAATTAACCCAACTAAAGGAGGACTTATGGCTATAGTTGAATGGAAAAAAGATGAAACTGTTGCTATAATGATAATGAACAACGGCGAAAACAGGCATAACCCCGATTTCGCTGCAACATTCATATCTGTTTACAACGAGATACTCGCTGACAAAGAGATTAAAGCAATAGTGCTCACATCAGCCGACCCGAAAAACTTCTGCCTCGGAGTAGATATCGGATGGATGATGAAGGAGCAGCAGGCACAGAACTTCACCGGAATAAGCAAATGGCTTTATGACATGGGGGAAGTATTTAAAGCTATGCTGATGTCACCGGTACCCACAATCGCAGCAATTAACGGCCACGCTTTCGGCAACGGAGCTATGCTTGCAGGAGCATGCGATTTCAGATTCATGAGAAGCGACAGAGGATTTTTCTGTTTTCCGGAAATCGACCTCGGTATCCAGTTTGCTCCATCAATGATCGAGTGGATGAAAAAAACAATGCCTTACCACCTCTTCGTAAGAATGAAATGGTCAGGAGAAAAGGTAGGAGCTGCTGAACTTGAAAAACATAATGTAATACTCAAAGCATGCGCTGATGCTGAAGACACAGTTAAAGAAGCTGTTGCATTCGCCAAAACATTCAATAAGTCAAGAAATACTCTTACCGAAATGAAGAAAAGAACATACAAACATATCATTGATAAAATGGAAAAAGAAGACCCCGAATACTTTGATTACAAACCGGAACAGGTTAAAGAAGGGAAACCTCCTATTTTCATGTTTACACAGGGCTGATAACCAGAGCACTTTTTTTAAAAACCGCCTGCAGAAGGCGGTTTTTTATTTATATTCCAAATTGATCTTACATTAAATATAAAAATGACTATTTTTTATTTAAAAAGAGTAACATAATTGTCTAAAATTTAACCATATATTTTAATAACCTGATAATCTCATTGACTTTTCATTTATAACATGCTTTAATCTTTACGTTATGGCTGGTGAAATGAACTACAGGCTTGATTTCTGGATAGAGAATAAATACAGGCTCCAGACCCAGTACGAAAGGAACCGTAAAAAATTCGACAAAATTCTTGACTTGATGACCCGGAAGTTTGAAGGGCTCCTTGAAGCGAGCGGCTGCAATGCCCAGATCAAGGGGAGAATAAAGAGTTTCGATGCTCTATACAGAAAACTTCTCCAGAAGAGCCAGAAAGACTCAATTGAATTCCCCTTTGACTATATAACAGATGTCGTCGGGATGCGGATAGTTGTACCCTTTCTTGAAGACCTTAACAGTGTAGAAAAACTCATAAGAGAGCATTTTGAAATTGCTGATACAAAATATAAATCACGCGAACTCTCAATCCGGGAATTCGGGTATGACTCCATACACCTGCTTATAAAACTCCCTGAAGAGATCACAAAAAAAATAAAAAACACACAGAATATAAAAATCGAAATTCAACTCCGCACAATTCTGCAGGATGCGTGGGCTGAAGTTGAACATGAACTTATTTATAAAACGAGCATTGACAAAGTTGAAGATACAATCAGAAGAAAAATGATTGCCGTTAATGCGACACTCTCACTTGGAGACACCATTTTCCAGGAGATCCGAGATTACCAGCGGAAGAGATACAGGGATATCCAGGAGAGGCACAAAAAACTCATGGATAAAGTTTCCACTATTCCTGAAAAGATGGGGAAGCTGAAAGAACCTGCCCAGCCCATAGAAGTAGAAAGAATTGAAACACCGGCAGAAGAACCGAAGAGAAAATTCGCGCCTGTTAATACAGCTGATACAAAAGACAAGCATCAGCTTAACGATCTGCTCGTTGAGGCAATGAACGCCCACCTTGAGAACAGGCTCACTGACGCAGTTGAACTTTACACCCAGCTTATACTTGTATCACCTAATCACTTTATATATAACCACAGGGGGCTTGTATATTTTACACTGTCGGAATATAATAAAGCAATAAGTGATTTTTCAAAAGCAATAGAGATAGAACCGAGAGATATAAGGGTTTACACGAATAGGGGACTTGCATTCAGGATGCTTAAAAGGTACGATGATTCACTGAGAGACTTCAACAGGTCTCTTGAACTCAATCCGCTCTGGCCGGACACATTCTACGGAAGGTCACTCACCTACTATGATCTCGGCGATATCCAGCACGCACTTGAGGACTGCGACAAGGCTATAAGCCTTAAACCGGACTTCAAGCAGGCGCAGAGATTCAAACAGTTTATATTAAATCAACAGATGAAGTGAGAAGCATATGTCAATTTACGAAGTCAACGGAAGACGCCCTGTTATCGGGCAGGGTTCATGGATTGCGCCAACGGCGCAGATTATCGGTGATGTCAGGATCGGAGATAACTGCTATATAGGTTACGGTGCTGTTATCAGGGGGGACTACGGAACGATTATTATCGGCAACGGTTCAGCAGTTGAAGAGATGGTTATGATACACGCAAGGCCCGGGGGCCTTACCGACATCGGCGAGTCTGTAACCATAGGCCATATGGCCATGCTCCATAACTGCAGGCTCAACAGCTTCTGTGTAATAGGGATGAATTCAACTGTAACTGACTACAGTGAAGTTGGTGAATGGGCTATTATCGGGGAGCATTCCCTTGTTAAGCGTAACCAGAAGGTACCTCCTTATAAAATTTATGCAGGTGCCCCCTCTGTGGAGAAAGGTGATGTTCAGCAGAAACATATGGATGAGTGGAATGCAGCCAAAAAAGTATACGTCGGCCTTGCGAAACTGAACCTTGACACGCTGAAGGATATTACTGCGGATTATATGAAATAATCGTAATACGTAGAGTGCAGGCATGCCTGCACTCTACGTATTACGCATGATATTAAAAAAATTAGTTCACAACCCCTACAATCATAGGGAGGTTCTTTTTATTTAATTTATACTTTTTATCATAGACGTAAGCAGTATATACAGCAGCAGCAAGAAAAATTAACGCCCCTGCGGACATCATTGCTGTTCCATTAAGATTAAAATATAATGCGGCAGCATACCCCGCATACAGTCCCGCAAATATTGACAAAAGAGGGAGCATCAGCATCATGAATGCTATTTTAATCATGTTATCCTCAATCTTCCTGAACCTGATCTTCTGTCCTAAAGAGGCATTAACTGCATTATATGCAAGTATCTCCATATGTTCTATATTACAGGTACCACAGTTGTCACACTCAGCATTTGGTGCAACCCGGACCCTTGCGAGATCACCTTCCAGCTTAATAACAAAGCCTAACTGTTCCTCATCTTCAAAATGTATATTATTATGCATAATTTCCTCCGTTTTAATAAAAAACCTATTACATAAAATATGAAAAACATGGATATTTATTTTTTGATAAAATTCATTAATATTTGTTACGATGTTTTCAGGTGTCTTCTGATGTATCTGCCGCCATCCCCTAAAACATATTATTTATGCATGTTCTATTAAATAAAGGCAATTTTTCGTCAAACGAACAGTAAAAAGGATTTTAAAGTGATGTTTTTAAAGGGATAGTTATGCTTCAAATTCACTTCTTGACAAACCTGATTGTCTGATTATAGATTGAAGAGTACCTATGCGCAATTCATCATGATTCGGTACAGGTACTGTAATTGTGGTATTATCCGATTGTTTCTGCATAATAATATGACTGCCACGCTGCCGGATTTCCATAAATCCATTTCTGGCAAGTATAGTGCAAACCTCTTTGCCGGAAAATATCCGTAATTTACCCAACTGCTATTTCCATTCTTGTAATATAAACTTCATCGTGAAGTCTGTCCCTGATCTCTTCGGGTGATGCTGTTTCAAAAAAAAGTTCTAACGCCTCCCTGAGATTCTCCCTGGCTTCTTCAATTGTACTCCCCTGGCTGGCAATATCAAGTTCAGGGCATAACGACACAAATCCATTACCTTCGCGTTCAATTATAGCTGTAAGTTGTTTCTGCATATTCACCATTTTGTTATTAATTTATTAGGGTATTGTATTTAATGTTTATTACTGTATTAATAACTCCATAATAACTGACTTTGTCAATCAAATTACTTCAAACGATATAACCGGGAACTCACCCTCTATTCATACCTCAGCGCCTCAATGGGATTCAGCCGTGACGCCTGCATTGCCGGCCAGATTCCGAAAATTATCCCCATTACTATTGTAAATAACGCCGCACCGATAATTCCTGCAACAGAAACAACAACCGGCCACCCTGCCACAGCAGAAAGAAGGAGAGATACAGAAACCCCCAGGATGATACCAGTTAAACCTCCAATAAAGGTCAGAAGCACAGCTTCAACCAGGAATTGAAGCAGTATATCACGTCTCCGCGCGCCTATGGCTTTACGAAGTCCGATCTCCTTTGTGCGTTCTTTCACAGAAACCAGCATTATATTCATTACACCTACTCCACCCACAACAAGGGAAATCGCGGCAACAGCCCCCAATAGGGCACTCATCGTCCCTGCTGTGCTCATCAGGGCTTTTCTTATCTCAGCCATGTCGCGTACTTCAAACATACTCTCCTGCCCGGGGAGCGGTTTATGCCTTAAATCAAGTGCTGCAATAAGCTTCTCTTTAACAGATTCAGTAACTTCAGGGCCTGTTACCTCAACGTGCACCTGGTCAAGGTAAAGCTTCCCGAGCAGCCTGTACATTGCTGTTCTTAATGGAACTATAATCAGGTCATCCTGATCCCGCATCATAGCAGCGCCTTTTGCAGGGAGTACACCTATAACCGTGAAATTAATTTTATTGATCTTTATTGTCTTACCCAGTGGATTTTCTCCTCCAGGAAAAAGATTCTTAACAACAGTCACCCCGATAACAGCCACACGTTTCCGGGATCTGTTCTCCGCCTCTGTAAAGAAACGTCCGGCAGTGGGAACCGAAGCCCTCATCTCCGCATAGTCAACATCTGTACCCATTATCTGCGTGTTACAGTTATTCGCTCCATAAACAGCCTGTGCCCGGTCATTCACGCTCCCTGATATTCTTTTCACTCCCTGTATCTTCAGAAAGGATGCCCCATCCTGAACAGTAAGGCGGCTCCCGGCCCCCATCTGCAGCCTGACTCCACCTGACCGCCTGAACCCGGGCATAACAGTGAGAACATTGGTGCCGAGATTATTAAGGTTGCTCTCTATCGATTTCTGCGCCCCCATTCCAACTGCAAGCATGGATATAACTGCAGCCACACCGATAAGAATACCGAGCATGGAAAGTAGCGCCCTCATCTTGTGAGAGAGAATAGACATCACTGCCTGTCTTATATAGTCAAGAAACTCAGCACGGCCGAATGTTGCGTTTGTCTTTTCAAGGGCCCGTGTAATTATATCGGAGTTCCCCGGAGATTCACTTTTTATTTTCTTCTTATTAGCTTTTTTCTCATCAGAGAGTATCTCCCCGTCCCTGACCCTGATTATCCGGGATGCATGGGAGGCTATATCCTCCTCATGAGTTACCATGATTATTGTTTTACCCTCTGAATTAAGTTTCTCAAGGAGCGCAATAACCTCCTTCTCACTCCTGCTGTCAAGGTTACCCGTGGGCTCATCAGCAAAAATTATTGCAGGTTCATTTACTATAGAACGCGCGATTGCCACACGCTGCTGTTCACCACCGGAGAGTTCATTTGGATAATGCTCAATCCTGTGCCCCATACCTACCCAGTAAAGCCTGTTTTCAGCGCTCTCCTTCATGTTTTTTTTACCCGCGTAAAGAGTGGGGAGGAGCACATTATTCACTGCAGAAACTTTAGGCAGAAGGTGGAACTGCTGAAACACAAATCCCGCTATATGATTCCGCAGAATAGAGAGCCTGTCCTCATCAAGCCCTGTGACATCATGCCCCATTATTCTGTAGCTCCCCTGCGTGGGAGTATCAAGGAAACCGAGAATATTAAGCATGGTTGATTTACCTGAACCGGAGGCCCCCATTATTGCGACAAACTCACCCGATTCTATTGTAAGAGATACACCGTTCAGGGCATTCACTTCGGTGTTCCCCATCATGTATCTCTTCTTTACATCTTTAAGTTCTATGAGAGCTTTTGTCATCGTCTCCCTCTGGCTGGCCTTTGCGGCATAAATGGATTTTTTGAATCATCCTGCTGCTGAAGGACAAAGTTCTCCGACTTCACAAGCACGATGTCATCTGAACCGAGCCCTGATGTTATCTCCACGAGGTTATCATTCGCGATACCGGTAGCCACAGCCCGCCTCACCCCTTCCCTGGATTTTACCCCTTTTACAAGTACATACTTTCCGTTTGCGTCACTTAAAACAGCATCTTCAGGGAGAAGCATAACACCCCTCTTATCTGTTTCAACAATGTCAATGGTGGCGCTCATCCCGGAACGGAACTCAGCAGGTACTTTATCCGGTTTAATTGACACATAATAAACTGTTACGTTATTAACTGTGGCTGACTCATAATATATATGATCAACTTTCCCGTTCACAAGTATCTCAGGGTGCGAGTCCAGTGAGATACGGGCCCTCTGCCCTTCTTTGACTCTCCCGATATCAGTCTCATCAACCTGGGCCTTGACAATAAGCATATCAGAAATAATTATAATGCTGTCAGATGCGGTAACAGTCTGCCCCGGCTCAACTGAACGTACGATTACAGTCCCGCTTATCGGAGCAACAACCGGTATAGGTTTATACGCGTTCTCCCAGTATTTAAGTGACTGGCTCCCCTGAAGCCGTGCCGCATCAATGAGAGCAGCTCTGTCTGTAGAGCTCATAAGTGCAAGTATCTGCCCCGCTCTCACAACATCCCCCTCGCTGACATAGATCTTTTCGATCCTGCCGGCAACTGAGGGTTTCAGTTCAAGCCTGTTTTTAGGGAGCACTGTTCCTGTTGTTGAAACGGTAAGGCTTATATCACCTGTTGCAGGGCTTATCTCCCTGTACACCTCTTTATTTTTCTCTGACTTCCCTGTGCCGAATATCAGGAAAAATACCGCCGCAGCAGCAGCAACTGTTAAAACTGCGATTATTTTAGTTTTTCTTTTCATTTTCAAGAGTCCCCCCCGTTGATTGTATCCATGCTGCTTCAGCTGTCATTGCAGATGCGAAGGCATTAATATATGACTTCCTGGCCGCTGCCAGGTTGTTTTCAATAATTGTCCAGTTATCGAAAGATAGAGTACCTATGGAATACTGCATCTCCCCGATACCCGATCTCTCTGTTGCAGCTTTAAGAGACAATTTCTGAACTTCAACAGTATCAGAGCTGTTTTCAAGTGTATTCCACGATTCACGCAAAGAGGATACAGCGCTGTTTATTGTGCTCTTCTCATCAGCTTTTGCCTGCCTGTGTGCTGACTCAGCCTTTGATACAGAGTAGTATGTTCTCCCCCCTTCAAAGAGCGGAGCTGTTACCTCAAAGCCTAAAGACCACTGGTCTGACATGTCGCTCATTGTTTCACCTCTTCTCCCTATGCTGGCGTTTCCGTAAAGCTTCGGCGAGTAGTCAAGTTCAGAGGCCTTCATTGAGTAGTAGGCTGAATTCTTTGCTGATGCGGCTTTAAGTACAGCAGGTGTACCGGATGCTATAAGCGTGAAGTCAGGTTCAGCATCAACCCGGGGGGATAATTCAAGATCCCCGGAAATTTTAATTTCAACAGAGGCATCATATCCTAAAAGATGACAGAGTGTAGTGTTTGCAAGGGAGAGTCCCCTTTCTGCAGCTGTAACGTCAGCCTTTGATTCCAGGAGATCAGCCTCTGTTGAGTGAAGGGAGCCCACATGCTCCTTACCCGCGTTATACCGCAACCTCACAAGATCATATATATGCTTCCGCCTTGTCTGAATTTCACCTGCGATTTTAAGCATCTCCTTTGCCTTGATGTAATCTATATAGGCTTTGCGGAGATTATATCTCACTTCAGCGGATTTTACCATGTAATTGAGCTTTGCTGATTCAAGTTCAGCGCCTGCGCTTTTCAGTTCATAAACAGATTTAAACCCGTCAAATATAAGCTGCTTTGCAGATAGCCCGTAATAGAAGCTGTTTGAAGTCTCACCCCCTGATATTGCTGTTTCAGAATAGCTCTTTGCGCCTGATGCTGAAGCGGAGATCTGGGGAAGAAGGTCAGCCCTTACTATATTTTTCGCAGCAGCGACCTGGAGAATCCCCTCCCTCGCTGAAACTATATCCGGGTTATTTATTTCTGCAGTGCGGACACACTGCTCCCATGTGAGAGATTTTACATCCTCTGTATAACCCGCAACAGCCATTCCGAAGAATATAGCAGCAGCAAAAAATATCGATAGACTTCTCTGCTCCCTGTTTTTATATTTAATCATTATGCACCTCATACTCAAATTCTAAATGCAGGATAATATATTACTATTAATAAAGTTTTTTCTATTAGTAAAAAACGGAAGCTAAATGTAAAAAAAGTGTAAAAAATTCGGAGACAAATGGATACAAAAATCCTTATTATAGATGATGACTCGAAACTCAGGGGGCTTATTACCGAATACCTCAGCAGCTACGGGTTCAGCGTCATAAGCCATGACAGCGGGAATGGAGTGCTCCCCGCCATTGTAAAACATACACCTGACCTTATTCTCCTTGATTATATGCTCCCCGGTAAAGACGGCATCGAGGTACTCCGGGAGATACGGGGAGTTTATACCCTCCCTGTAATTATGCTCACAGCCCGGGGTGATGAGACAGACAGGATCGTGGGGCTTGAACTTGGAGCTGATGATTATATTGCTAAACCCTTTAACACAAGGGAGCTTCTCGCAAGGATAAAAGCAGTTCTCCGCAGGTACAACCCTGAAAACGGCGAGGCTGCAGGTGAAAGCATTCATAAAATCACGGTGGATGGCCTCACCCTTGCCCCATCCACCATGACTATTGAATATAATAATAAATCTGAAGAACTGTCAAAAACCGAGTTCCGGATAATGGAAGCATTAATAAAAAATCCGAATACAGTACTCTCCCGTGATACGATTATGAACATAGCGAAAGGTAGAGACGCCATTGCATTTGAACGGAGCATAGATGTTCACATAAGCAAATTGAGAACAAAGCTTGAGAAAATATGCGGAGATAAACTGAAGATTAAAACCGTATGGGGCACAGGGTATATGTTCACATCATGAAGATAAGCAAACTCTACATCAGGAATTTCATAACTGTTATGGCGATAATTATTATCGCGCAGATTACCATAGCCGGGCTTTTCAGGATTGTGGGTAAAGCTGCGGGGAACAGAGGTTTCAGGGCTGACCTGTCAGGCATTGCATTTATGCTTAATGAATCTGTTAAACGTAATTACAGCAAAGAAGATACCGGTTATCTCGAAACTCTTGTTACAAAGCTCGGCAGGACATGGTCAACAGATATATGGATTGAGAGCGTCACCGGAGAACCGCTGATTTCAGGCACTTCCGCTCCGCGTCCTGACTACCCCGAAAAGATGGAGAGACTTGATACAGCCGGAGATTATAAACTATACAGAAATCCCGGAGGCCCCCCCACAATATTCCTTAAAATTGTTTCTGATAACGGATGGGTGATTTACGCCAAACGGGACCGGCCTTCAACATATATTGATGAGCTTAATTTCAGTATCGGCCTTGTACTGATTACAATGATTGTTGCGATTGTCCTTCTACCCGTCTCAAGAAGGATAACAAGCCCGCTGAAAAGGCTTACGGAATCTGCGAATGCCATTGCACGGGGTGAATTCGATCGCAGGGTTGATGAAAGCGCTCATGATGAGATTGGTGAACTTGCAAGGGCTTTCAACATGATGTCAGGCCGTGTATTACAGATGATTAATGGTACAAAAGAACTCACTGCAAACATCTCTCACCAGGTACGTTCTCCCCTTGCGCGTATATCGGTTGCAGCGGGTATTCTCCGTGATAAGATCTCCGCAAAGGATTATGCGGGAGCTGAAAAGAATATCTCCTTTATAGAGAAAGAGATCGAGGAGATGGATACGCTTACAGGGAGGATCATTGAACTGCTTCGCGTTGATACTGTACACAGAACTTCCGATTTCATAACACTTGACCTGCAGAAGGCTGCTGCCGATGCGTCAGTTAAATACTCAGACATGATAAATGCAAATGAAATATCTTTCAACTCCGAACTTACATCTATACCATGTGTGATATCCGGAGTACCGGATGACATACAGCATCTTTTTGATATACTTTTTGATAATGCTGTGAGGTACACTCCACCCGGAGGACTTATAAATATTGAAATGCACCCGGAGAAAAGCGCCATTTGTCTGAATATTTCAAACAGTTCTCATGAGATGACAGGTGTGATCTCCGAAAAATTATTCGAGCCATTCAGCCGCATGGCTCCGGAAAACATACCGGGTAACGGACTGGGGCTTGCCATAGCAAAGCGTATTGTTACAAATCACGGGGGAGACATATCAGCCGAATACTCAAAGGGAACCTTTACGATAAAACTGAAATTCCCTGTTCCATGACATCGATTTTTAAAAAACACCATCCATCCGGAAGAATAAAATAAGAGCAGATGTTAAGCTTTCATTCTCCTGTTACCTGTTTTCTAAGACCGGAATCACCTACCTGGTATATTATTTCACAGCTTCCATCAGCTTCGTACTTTTCTTTCAGCACAGAACCATTATCTATTATTTTACCGAACTCCCCCTGAATTGCACTGAGCCCTGACCTCTGATAAAGACGTATGTTTTGTACTCTGAGCATTCTGAAATCCTCAAGAATAATATCTTTCGCTTTCTTAATTGCCTCCTGTTTAGTCCTCTCTTTTATAATCGTTTTATTACGATAACCCTGAACAGCTTCAGCTCCTGATTTGACACGATAGGTATCATCATTTATCCATCCTGTTTTATCCGTTTCTTCTTCCTTTTTATCATTTTTTCCGGAAGATCTTTTGTCAGGAACAGTCTCATTTCTGCTGATCGGGGCTCCGGAAAAAAGGAACACAAGACTGTTAATTGCAGGTGAAAGGTTTCTTTTAACAGTTTCCGGTTTTACCCGTATTTCACTCTCCACGATGTATCCTTCCCCTGTCTCTTCCACTTCAGTTTTGTATTCGAAATCGTCGGGATTCAGCACCGTTCCAAAATTCTTATTCACCACATCAAAGGCATTTCTGAGATACTCCCTATCCTCAAACATTCTCTTTAAAAGAGGAGTATAACTTTTAGTATTCCCTTTAATAATACCTTTTAAAAATATACCCCTGTTGAGGTTTATTTGTTCTTCAAGAAGGTACATACCTCTGTATATCTTATCCGCATCCTCTGTGGTATACTTCCCTGTATCATCTTCATATTTTTGAATTATTTCAAGAAAACCGTTTTTTAACTTCAGGAGACCATCTGTTTCTGAAGTACCCGAATGTTCTGTTACATCAATAAGAGAGTATAAGCCTGAAGGATTATCACTTGTCCAGAATGAATATATATCACTCTTTTTAATCCCGCTCCTGATCATCTGAAGCTCCTCAGAAATACGGTTGTTATCATTTTTAATGTTTTCAACGAATGAATTAACAGTACCTGGATCACCAAAAACAAATATATCACTGAACCTCACTGCAAGCCCGTTCATAAAAGGGGAAGGTTCTCCGGGTTTAATTGTCGTCAGCATCTCCTGCACAGGCCTGATACTTTCAGCAAACCGGTTCTTTTTACCGGGATTCCAATCAGCATTAAGCCGTGCAATTATTAAATATTTTTTTAAACCGGCCGGGTTATTCTCCACTCCTCCCGTTTCCGGGTAACTAAAAAAAACAGCTTCGTGAAAAAAGTTTTCCGCAACCTGACGTCCGGATTCATAAAAATCCCCGAACTCTTTTTTAATCCTTCTGCCATCAGCCTTTCCGCCATTCCCCTTTACAGATGAATCCAATGATTCGATTATAGTCTTCTTCAACCCTATCTGATCAAAAAAACCGTACAATGGTTTGCTTTTAATATAAGCTGCTAATATATTCTCCTTGTCTTTATGCGGTACATTTTTGATAAAATCCGAAACCCCTGACGCGGAAAGAAATTGCGGCATTAAAAAAATTGCAGTAACTACTATTATAATAAATTTTTTCATACAGACTTATCCCCTTAAAAAAAACTTTAATATGGAATAACGAAATTACATCTTTTTAATATATATTAATAAAACGATTCATGTTAATTAATTTTGCCGGCGTATATCAATTATTCCGAGCCGGGTTTTTTCTGTGAGAGTGAGAAATCTGAATTACAAATTGCCTGTGATATTGGACTGAATAACTTATATGGACACAGCAGGCCTGGTAAGAGCAGAGAGAATGGTTGCACAATGAAAGAGATTAACAGCAATAACGAACAACAAAAAAGTATTAATCTTTATCCCTTACCGCAATAACAAGCCCTATGACTCCACATACCCATATAATTATCAGAAAGCACCCCAGCGCAGTAAATACATTTATTTTCCCTGTCTTTTCTTTAAAAAGAATCGCCCTCTGCGGATTAACAGGGTCATAATAAACTTTAACAGGGAGACCCTCAGGATAGTCTGAAATAAATATCTCCACTTTTTCTCTGTGAGTTGTATGAGGCCCGCGTGATAATAAAGTTATAGAATTTCCGGAATAATTTTTTTCATTTATTCTGTATGTATATATTATCACGGTTTCATACCATGTTTCAGTATTACCATCATCATCAATTTTCTCATATTCATGAATATATGAATCTGTAATGACACCATCGGTCTCCGGCCACGATAAACTGGCATCTGCAATCCGTGACACATCTACTCCATGATAAATGGAGTAGATTCCGAAAACTAAAAAAGACATCACAAAGAGGAACAGAGCGAGCTTCAGAATTAAAACTGTAAACCGCATTAAAATTGATTTAATATCCCTTTTCATACTGAATATAACCTGTATTTAATAAATGCCCCGCAATCCGTTCATGCATATTTTTCAATCCTGCTATGCATCCCCTTTAATTATAAAGTATAATATACCTATTGCTCCTGTAATAATAAACAGGGATCCCAAGAATATTTTCCAGTCTGTTGCTGCGCCTTTCTGAAGAACTGATATCTGAGGATTTGCAGGATTATAATAAACTGTGACAGGATTGCCAATGGGGTAATCGCTTATGATTGTTTCAGCCCATGATCTGGTTTTATCACTTCTGCTTCTCATGGAGTTAATTTCAAAAGATATCAGATCGTTTGAATAAGATTTTCCATCTGCTTTGTATGAATAACCGACACGCGGTGTATATGCGGGCTCAGAGTCGTCAATCTCTGTATACTCGTGCACAAAGGAAGCTGTTACAACTCCCGGAGCTTCAGGCCAGTTAAGACTCTCCTTCGCTGATCTTGTATCCCGGCATCCGTATCCGAAAATAACAGAACCCAGCAGAAGTACTATAAAGAATACAATTACAGTTATATTTATTCTTTTAAAAAAGCAGGGGAAGATATCTGTTTTTCTCTTTTTCATAGGGTAGTCACAATACCTACATTTTTACGGGGTATAAGGGGCGGCAGCCCCTTAATAAGCCCCGCAGG
>DAISJZ010000093.1:0-13965 GCA_036821145.1 Spirochaetota bacterium | reverse complement strand
AGCATTATCATGCTGTTCTCATCAACACTTATATCTGTTCCGTCATTAAGATGTATCACAGCTTCAGAGAGGTCGGATGTACGTATGGAGTCGTTGTTATAAACAGGGAAATTCTGATCCACCTCCTCCCATACAACCTGAGTCTGGTATTTCCTCTGTGCAACTTCCCTCTTGAAGGTAATTGTACCTATCTGTTTAAGATCACCGGCTTCAATCTTCCTTGTAAAATCAGCATAAAGAAGCGCCGAACTGGCTGATATAATCAGAGCACTCCCGGCTAATACAAGAAAATCACCCTTCAATAATTTCATACTTCACTTCACCTTCATCACCTACTTCTTCTGTACACTTCCCTTTCATATCAATGCCCACCAGCTTTCTCATATCCTCAAGAGTTTTAGGGGCTGCGGGATCATCTTTTCTGCCGAGAACAGCGTATATCTGCTGCGGCTCCGTTTTTCCTTTTACCTTGATCTTCTGCATAGGCTCGACGTTATATAGCTCTTTCACTTCATGATAAGTATCCGAGGATATAAGTATATCAGTGCCGAAAGGTTTATTCAGAGATTCAATCCTTGAAGCAAGGTTTACAGTGTCACCGATAACGGTATACTCCATCCTTTCCATGGAACCGATCTGACCCGCAAGTACCGGGCCGGTATTGATTCCGCAGCCGATTTTGATTATCGGATGTTTAGGATCACCTCTCCCTTTGTTGAATTCAATAAGTTCTTTTCTCATCATGAGTGCGCCGTTAATTGCGTTCTCTGTATCATTCCCGTGAGAGACGGGAGCCCCCCATACAGCCATGATGGCGTCACCTATATATTTATCAACAACACCAAAAGTATCGTTCACACAGTTAACCATGCGAGTCATATACTGGTTTAAAAATTCAACAACTTCTTCCGGTTCCAGTTTTTCTGAAATAGCAGTAAAAGACCTGATATCAGAAAAGAATATCGTGGCCTTCTTTCTTTCACCCCCCAGCTTTATTTCACCCCGAAGAACCTGTTCCGCGATCTCCTTGTTGACGAATTTACCGAATGCATCCTTCATCCTCTCACGCTCTTCGAGTCCCCGGCCCATCTCTACAAAAGACTCGGTAAGCATGCCAATTTCATCTCCTGTAGATGCCTGTATGCCGACATGAAAATTACCGGACTCAATCTCCTTGGTTGCGCCAAGGAGAGCGGTAATAGGGGTTGTGAGTGATTTGCTGAAAAAATATACAATGAGTATGGCAAGGTTGAGAACAATAACGGTGATATAAATATTTCTTCTCTGGATATTGTAGACCTCCTGCAATGCAAGATCTTCCGAAACGGAACTCACCACTCCAATCCCGCTGAAACCGATTTTCTTGAATGATCCGAGATGGAATACTCCGGTTTCGTTCCGGTACCTGGTCTGCCCGTTATCCAGCTTGCTCTTCATCATCATATCAACAATTGGAAGGTTTATCAGGTTGACATGCCCAAGTACAAGTTTTGTATCCGGGTGAGCAAGCACATCCCCTTCCCCGTTTATCATAAAAGTATCCGTTATACCGGATTTACTGAAGGATTTAAGAATTTTGTTGAGCCTGATATATCCGACAACTATCGAACTTACAGCATCATCCGCACCCCTCTGGAATGGAAAGGTAACTGCAATTACCGGCGAGCCGAATTTTGACGAGACATTATGTACAACCGCCTCCCCGTTAAAGGAGCGTTTATATTTCTCCATGTTTTCACCGTTAACCTGGACAGGGAGTTTTAAATCAATTGAGTTGTCCTTAAAAAACCGGTCATTATATATGGACCTCTTTATTTCCAGTTCCCCTTTTTTCCCGTATGTTCCTATACCCACATAAAGAAAATCCTTGTCGTTGGTGAAGAAAAGGTCGGTAAAAAGCTTTTTCTGCTGTTCAGTCTTAAACTCCTGCAGCATGGTTGTTGCCATAATATTAAGTTTTTCAACAATTGCAGTAAAATCAGATTCAGTTTTGGCTGCGATGACCTGTGATATAGTGAAGTTGCTCTCTTTTACCCTGACTTCATTATCTTTCTTAAAAAAGATTGTAGCAAGAGATATCATTGCAGCAAGAGAGGTAATGATTATTATAGATATAATTGAAATCAGTTTCGAACGTATTTTCAGACGGGAAAAAAATCCGAACTGTTTTTTAAATCCCTTTTCATCAACTGTCATATCACTATCCAACCCGATGTTATTTATTATTTATAATACAAATTTTCATCAAAAAATACAGTATATGTCAAGCATAAAGCTCATCACCCGGAATCGATGAAACTTAATATTTAAGATATAAAAATACCTGTGCTTAATCGACATTAAATTTTCTGTTAATTAATGCATCGGAAACAAAAATGGATTCTGAATTAAAAAAAAAGGAACCGGCCGAAAATCCCCCGGGTCACCGGCAGAAAAACAGTTTAAATCACCATAAACAAAGTTTATCTTTTTTTAAAAAAAACTTAATAATACCTTAATAATAATATTGATATAAAACCTGCAGATTTTTAAAATCATTTTCATGGGAATAACTTTGAATTTCATAGAATCTGAAAGCAGTAAAATCTATTACAGGGTAAGCGGAAAGGAGAACAGCCCTGCAATAATATTTGTCCACGGACTTGCGGCAGATTCCAGATTTTTTCACAACCAGCTGAAGTATTTCGGCAATTTCTTCAGGGTCATCGCCATTGATCTGCCCGGACACGGCAGATCCAGGAAAACAGGCATGTTATCCCTTTCGCTCTACAGCAGAAGCATTGAGCAGGTTGCTAAAAAGGAAAATATTGAAAGATACATACTTGCAGGTCATTCCATGGGCGGATCAGTCTGTCTTGAGCACTATAAAAACAATCATCACAAAATTCAGGCTCTTATATTAATCTCAACAGCCCCCAGGATACCTGTCACGAAAGAGATGGTGGAACGTTCAGTTACTGATTTCAGAAATTTCTTCGATGAAATGCTCTCTGCAATATTCTTCAAAAAAGCCGGCATATTCATTCTCGCAGCAAAAAAGAGTATTGATGATGAAGAGGAATCTATAATCACGGAAGATCTGAGGATATGCATGAACATCGATCATACAGATATACTTGAAAAAATTGATATCCCTGTTCTCCTTCTTGCAAACAGATGGGACAATATGATCTCCGCGGAGCTTACTGCGGATATGCGGAACAGTATACCGGGCGCGAAGCTTGTAGTATTTGAAAGCAGGGGACATATTCCTTTTTTTGAGGAGAGCGAATCTTTTAACAGCACCCTGGAAGGATTTCTCACTTCAATTCAATAATATACGAAGTCCCCGCTGCGGGATTTAAAGGCGGAGTTTTCTCTCCGGAAACTCCGGTGTTCACCCATTTCCCGTTTATATAATAATCATAAAAGTACATGAAAAGAGCCCTCTCCCCCCCTTCACTTCCTATAAATCTCAGTCTGTTTAGAAAACCGAGATTGCCCTCATACAGTATCCTGCTTTTATCCTTCAGAATAATTTCATATCTGTCAGGATAAAAAACCCAGCCCGAACCTTTACGCTGCCCGGACCATTTAATAACAGTTATGCGATTGATTTCTCTTAGAAGATAGATCCTTCCGCTGTCACCTGCAGGAATTATTGAAGCTCCCGAATTAAGAACAAGCTCGCCATTAACAACACCCTTGCCATAGAGGGTTACAGATGCTTTAAATTTTTCTGTTGTTTCCGCCGCATTAAATTCAACATCAGGGACATCCTCAATGACAGGGGTTTTTATCTGCGGGAAAAGCATTGCCGGGAATATGATTATTACAAGAAGAATGCGGAATTTAAAAAAGCTTAACATGCCGGTATTACTCTTTACGGTTAAAGATTAAACTCTGCAAGTATAGGAGTGTGGTCAGAAGGTTTTTCCCATAATCTCGGTTCAGCATCAATCCATGATCTCACAGATTTATCAGAAGCCTTTGATGTTCCCCAGATATGGTCCACTCTCCACCCCAGCCCCCTTGACACTCCATCCTTGACACGGTAATCCCAGAATGAATAATTACCTCCATCAGGAGTATGTTTCCTGAATATATCAGTGAAGCCCCACTCCTTCACAGATGCAAGTGCTTTATGCTCATCAGGGTGATACCCGACACTGCCGAGAAGCCTCTTCGGGTTATGAACATCAATCGGATCAGGTGCAACATTAAAATCACCCACCCAGATCAATACATCACTCTTTTTATACCTGGAATTAAAAAACTCCTTCAGCCTGTCGAACCACTGGAGCTTATATTGAAATTTATCTGAGTCAGGAGCTGTCCCCTGTGGAATGTAGGTGTTTACCAGGTTGATCCTGCCGCTTTTTACAGAGATAAGCCTTGTCCCTTCATCACTCCCCTTCCCGTCAAAGCCGTAAAATACCGCGTCAGGCTTTGTTTTGGAAAGGATAGCAACACCGTTATATGACTTCTCCCCCATAAACACGGAGTAATAACCGCCTGCCAGAAACTCCTCTGCTGGAAAATCGGTGTCAACAACCTTGGTCTCCTGCAAACAGAGAAAATCGGGTGAGGTCTGCATAAGCCATCTCTTCAGTACGGGCATTCGCGCCCGCACCGAGTTGCAGTTAAAACTGGCTATAAGCATTTTTATTTAAACTCATTATAAAAGATATTCAGAATAAGGGTTATCTCCTTATCCTTCACTTCTATCTTTTCAGTTTCCAGTTGAGCTTTAATTTTTTCTTTAGTAATTTTAGGATCAGCCGCTCTTAGTTCAACAACCCTTTTTATCACCTGCGGTTTTACAGGTGTATTTCCAAATCCGAGGAACCCGCTGTTCTGAAAATACATAACAGCATTTACAAGTTTGTTGAAATTCTCACTTGATTCCTTCTGTGTCTTAGCCTGTGCTTCTTCCAGTTCATTAAGCTTGCGTAGAAAGTACTCCGGCTCCCTTTTTTTCATGTAGCCGACAGGATCATCTATGGCCTCTTTCATTCTCTGGCAGAGGAACGATTCATCTATAAACCTGTCATTAATTCTGAGAAAAAAATCGTTCTTGGTCACCCTGAAGTTATACCTGAGATCATAATCATAAAGGAAGGTCATCCCCGCAGGTATATGCGGAACAAAATTCATCCCCTTGTAGTTAAAGGAGGATGGTATTACAAGTATTTCAAGAGTATTACCGTTAACATAAAACTCCAGTCTCCCCACCTTCATGTATGTCCATGTTCTGAATTTTTTATTAAGATTCACAACTGCATCGGCCCATTCATCACTTAATTCGCCCTGGAATCTAACCTTGATCTCATTTGAGCTTTTATCAGCCAGTATTAAATAATTCTCATCATCAGTTGCCCCGGATTCCTTAAGGTTCATTCCGGCAGAGTCCCAGTTATACGCCATGGCACCTGATACTGACAGCAACATGAATAATGATATTAGCAATATTTTCACTTTCATTTTCAACCTACTTAATCTTGATTAATATTCTGTCAAAGGGCCTCATCTTCTCCTTACCGGCGAGGCTCACAAGTTTAGCTTTCATACCTTCAGATGTCCTGTAGAAGGCAATCTCACCTATATAAAGGTCATCAGTCCTGAACACCAGGGCTGTATCACCCTCCTTTACAGTCAGAAGCCTGTTGATATGAATTGATATTCTTGAGGGATTTACAGCTGAAATAATATAACCGCTTTCAGGACGTTCTTTTAATACAGCATCAAGAGCAATCCTGTAATCCTCAATCTGTGAATTTTTCAACTTTATAGTTGAAGTAAGCCCGAAACTGAATGTTTCATAATCGTTCACAATTGATTTTGAAATATTATCAATACTCTTTAGTGCCGGAGGTACTGAGTTTTCATAACCCACACCAGCCAGTCTCTGAATGAGTATATTCTGATCATTTATTTTTGTTCTGGTTTCATCAAAACGCTGCCTGCTTATTATATTCTCCCTGGCATAAAGCTCATCATACTCCCGGAGTTTCTGCTGCTCATCTTTTGCCAGCCCCCTTTCAAGCGTCTGTTTGACTTCACCGGATGTGAAAACAGGATTATACTTAAGGATAATATACTTGATATACCTCTCATAAAAATCGGTCAGAGCATTAAGTCCGCTTCGTGAAGAATCCTGAAGCTGCTTCATTTTGTGCGCATAAAGCCTGTTTTCATCATCGAACTTGCCGAGTGATTTATTCTCTTTCTGAAGAGCCCTGTCCGCCTTGATTTTCTCACGCTCTATCTCTCCGATGATGGCCCGCTTTTTGTTTATCTGCCCCTCGTACTTAGCCTTAATTGCATTGACTTCAGAATTCTCGGCATTACGCAGTTCGACAAGTTTCTCCCTGGCTACATTATCAGGATAACCCTTGTCAAGAACCGAATTCTGTCTTGCCAGGTACCTGTTGTTCACCTCAAGAATCCTGTTCCGCATTTCAATCATCAGGCTCAGAATCTCATTTTTACCTATCTGGAGATTATTATCTGAAAGCCTGGAAGAGTTTAAAATTTCTTTTAGGCGGAGATCATCAAACTCGCTTATGCTCACCTCGATATTACTGTCCTTCTTCTCTGAATAGTATGTAACAAAAACAGTAAGGCCCGCGATAAGTCCAATAAAGATAAGAACAATAAACAGCACCAGCCAGTTCTTATTCTTTTTGGTTTTCGCGTATTCATCCTCGAGTGAGTAAACCTCTGCTCTGCCGTCAATATTGGATATCTCCTCAGGCAGAAACTTCGACCCTATCAGGGCCAGATCCTTTTTTACTTGCTTGTCATTTGCCATACGCCGTCCCAGTTGCTCGGACATCTTTCTGATGTCCTTTCTTTAAATACTGCAGCCACTTTAAGGCCGCATTTTGCGAACTTCTTACGCGCGTCAGCCCATTTGCCCGCGTAATAAAGCTCCAGGCCCAGTTCAAAGGCGGTGAGGTCTTTTCTGAACCTTTCGTCTATTTCGCTTTCAAGAACAGGCCAGTATATCTTCTGAGCTTTAGTCTTCCCTTTAACCATTACCCTGTCGATCTCAAGAAAATATATTCCATGTTTATCAACATTATTTACTATATCGCTCTTCACATACTCTGAACAGATTACAGGAGCCTTGTAAACCCTTGTAAGCCCCTCAAGCCTTGATGCGGCATTGACATTATCACCGATAACAGTATTTGTCATCCTTACATAGGAGCCCAGTGTTCCATAGAATACACTACCTCCGTCAATACCGACGCCGATCTCCAGGAGAACAGCCTTGTAAACATAAAGCTCCTCTTTTGTAAGCTTACCCTTCTCATCTTCAATCTCTGTCTTGATCTTGTCCATTCTGAGCCGCAGAAGTTCTGTTACTTCATGCAGTTTATATGCGGAGAGAACCGCCTGGTATGATTTATTATCCCTTGCATCATCAAGTGCCCCGTAAACAGCAAGGAGAGCATCTCCTATGATTGATCCAATCACGCCATCATATTTTATAATCTCCCTGATTGCCCTGTCATAATGCATATTTAGAAGCTTTATAATATCGTTACCCAGGGTCTCGGTTATGAATGTGAAGCTTTTAATATCGGAGAAGAGAATGGTAAGCTCCCTTTTTGTACCTTCAAGTTTCACTTCACGTTCGTCGTAGGCTTTACGCACTATATCCTGGTTTGCAAATTTCTGGAAGATGTTAACCAGATTACCTACAGTGCTGGAGAGAGAGTTGAAAGCGACACCCATGTATGTGACGTCATCGTTTGTTGCCCCCTCAAGATTGATGAGGCTGAGTTCCTTCTTCCGGATCATATCCATGATCGATTTTGTGATAACATCAATGAACTTGAGTATACGCCTGAGGATAAAAATACCCACAACAGCCGAAACAGCTGTTATTACCAGGATTATTATACTAACCTGGAGGAAGATCAGTTTTGATTCACTGAAGAATTCGTTCTTCTCCTCGCCTCTCAGTATAAAAATATCCCATTTGGGATTATATTTGAATAAACCGAAATACTCCTCATTATTAAAATAAAAATTCAAATGTCCCTCTGACCCCTCAGACTGATCACCCTTTACATGGCTTATCATCGTATTCAGAGCAATGACATCATTGAACCTTTCATATTTTTTTATTTTTGAGGCCTGGAAGTGTATACCCCCGTCCCTCTTTATTCCCAGAACAACAGCCTTCTCATTCTTAATCTCATTAAGCCCTTTGCTCTCTATGCTCTTAACCGATTCTTCAAGATTCCTGTCAAATCTGTATATCTCATACTGGTTATTACAGTACATATACATAGCTTTGAGATCCTTGATTAGAAGCTGGTTCATCAGACTCAGCAGTTCTGAACGGTTAAATAAAAGATTTACATAGTTTGAAGCCAGGTTGGATAAAAGTATGAAAAGGGTAAAGGCAAGGACTATCTTTGTTGTTACTCGAAAAACCCTTGTGTTATTTACTTTTCTTCCGAACATTTTCAATTACCCCGTTATTATGATTGCATTTTAATTACAGTTATACCGCAACTCCATAGTAATGCCCGACTCATCCCCCGGATATAATAATTTTGAATATTAAACTAACTAATATTGCTGCTGTCAAGATTATTTAATCCAGCCAGGCTTAAATTAAGCCTTCTATAAAATTGAATAAAGTTCTGTATACAGACAGTTTAGTAATTCTTAACCCCCGATTATATAGTGTCCAGATTTCTTTTTCGAGCATCAAATTTTCACCTGAATGGGTTATATATATATAAAAAAAGAGAAAAAGTCTAATTTATTTTACTCTTAATATAAATACTTTTTCCGATAATTTTAACAGCATCAGTCTGATTATAATACTTCTTCGCATGAGGTTTTTGATATGAACAGTAATTCAGTACCAACAGAAGCTATAAGCATTTACAACAGGGCTCTTGAAAGAACAAACCGTGGAGATCTCCCCACAGCTCTTGCGGAATACCAGAAAGCGATAAAAATGTACCCCTATTTTATTGAAGCTTACAACAACATGGGGGAGCTGTACTCTATTATGGGTAAAAGCGACCTGGCCATATCCACATACAACATGGCTCTTGACATTGAAAAAAATCATAAGATTCTTCTGAACCTTGGAGTTGAATATTACAATTCGGGGAATTTTAAACGCGCACTGGAGTATTTCTTTGATTCGGTTTCGATTAAACCGGATTACAATGAAGGTAATTACTATACAGGGCTCACTCTATACAACCTGAAAGATTTCAGCAATGCCGAAAAGTATCTGCTGAAAGTTGTTGCCGCAGACAGGATGCATCTTAAAGCCAACTATATGCTTTCCCATATTTATTATGAATGGAAAGATTACAACAGGGTAATTGAACACCTGGATGCTATATGGAATATTGCGGACAACAGGGAATTCATTAATAAGTATTACGGATTCTGCTGCTTCCACCTGGGAAGATATGACGAAGCTGTAAAACACCTGAAAGAGGCAATCCTTCAGCATCCTGAGTATGAGAAGTTCCGTGTATACCTTGAGAACCTTACATACGAAAGCAAGGTTAAGGAGATCGGAGATCTGGACAGGGCTATCGCTGATCTTGAAAAGCTTATGATGAGCAGTTCAGTAAACCTCACAGATGTCACAAGACTCAGCATGCTTTATGTTTTCAAAGGTGAAAACAAAAAGGCGGAAGAGATTGTAGTAAATTATAAAAATATGGTTTATTCCAAAAAGAACTGAGTACCTGCAAATACTGATTGACTAACAGAAAAGAGCTGCCCTACGATAGAGGCAGCTCTTTTTGGCGGCAGGATATGAATGAAGATAATTCAAACTACCAGAAATCGATAGCTCTTATGTGCAGGGATTTTCTCTGTGAAATGGATGAATTCCCGGAATTTACCAGGGAAAATGATCTTCTGGACAGGATAACTTCTGCCATTTTAAATGAAGGGGACGAGGATCTGTTTCATATACGAAACCTTGAATCGCATATATTCAAATACTCCTCCAAACTACTTGCTCTCTATTCAAGACATCCGGATAACCCATATCTTGACAAATTATACAGAAGATCTGAGAGCCTCCGCGAGATGTGTCAGAACCTTCTGCGGGACATTCTCTAACAGATTCTGAAACTCCCTTTTGACACGAATTCACAGAGCGCGGGATCTGCACCAGCGCACTTCAATGACATAACCATATAATAAGAATCACCGTAAGTTACCACCTGCCCTCTCTTCTCCGTGTAACTCCCGTCCCAGTCAAATTCATTTCCTACCTCGGTATATATTCGCCAGAGCTTTTCATTATCATCTCCAATATAATCCAGATCATCATCAAGGGTATAAGCTGCATCATACATTGTACCGTCCGGATCCCAGCCGTCTGCTTTTGCTGCTTCAAAAGCGTCAATCCAGACATTATCCTCGCAGATGAAAATTTCTCCGGATTCGATATTTATCAGAGTGTAGGCCATTATTCTATACCTGTTTCTTTTCCTGTGTCAGAAGGCTTATCTCCGCTCTTTTTACCCGCTCTCCCTCTGTATTTTCTGCTTCTGTTTTTCTTTTTAGCAGGACTTTCACTCCCGGCCTCCACCTTGTCAGGGCTTTTTTTATCCATTCCCGGCTTTCTGCCGGTCTTCTCTGTTCTGCCGGAGGCTTTCTGCCTGTCATCTCCTGACTGATTTTTTCTCCCGCTGTCATCCTTAAGGCCTTCAGCCAGTTTCTTCCAATATTTAACTTTTACAGAATAACCCTCTTTAATTTCTGAGAGTATGTCATAGAAAAACAGGGAATCACTGAAATGTTCGTTCCTGATAAAACGCTGTTCAAAAGAACTGTTTCTTTTCCTGTCATTTGAGTCAAGGAAATAGGGCATTCTTGACACTATATTGCATACACGGTCACTCTCTTTTCTCGGGAGGTGAAGCCGGGCTGCTATTGGAGAAAATATCTCCCTTGCTTTCATGAAAACATCGTGAGAACCCGCATTTATTACGGATGATTCCGACAGGCTGCTGAAGAGGTCATAAAAGAGAGCCGTAATAAGCACCCCCACCGGTACCTCCTCTCCGGCCAGCCTCCTCCTGTCTATCACACCGAGCCTCTCCCGGATATGAACACCTACCCCCTTTTCGTCAAGCTCGGGAAGCCAGTATTTAAGCACCCCGAAACGGTGGAGCTTGACTATAGAACCGGCTGAAGCTCCGCACCTCAGTATTTTATAAAGCTCCTCAAGGAGCCGGTTCGCGTTCGCATCCTTAATAAGATCCGCGCCGGCAACTGCAGCGCTGTAATCCTTTTTAGAAAGTCTGAAGCCGAACCTCGCGCTGAACCTGGCTGCACGGATAATCCTTACGGGATCCTCTTTAAATCTCTCCGCAGGCTCACCTATTGATCTTAAAATCTTTCTGTTTATGTCCGCAAGGCCCCCTGTATAATCAACAATCGATGAGTCTGCTGAATTATAATAAAGAGCATTGATTGTGAAATCCCTTCGCATAACATCCTCTTCGATTGTTCCGAAAACATTGTTATTCTGAAAAGCCTTCCCGTGTGAAACCATAGACACGGCAGCAGCGCGGAAAGTGGCAACCTCAATAAAGCGGTCAGCGGAGATATATACATGCGCCAGACGGAATCTTTTGCCGATAAGATAACACCTGCTGAAAAGTCTTTTTATCTGGCGGGGATGGGCGTCTGTCACAATATCAAAATCTTTTGGAGTCATTCCAAGCAGTATATCCCTGACGCAGCCCCCCACCAGGTAGGACTGGTAGCCGTTTTTTCTGAGACGGAAGAGTATATCAAGCACTCCGCGCTCAATAAGACGCCTCTCCATAGGATGGGTCCCGGAAGGAACAATAACAGGATATTTTCTGCCTGTTTTAATTTTCAAAAAGGAGGGTATGAATTTCATCGATACTCACTGATTATTATAGTTAGATTCATTTTAACAATAAACCTGCTGCTAAACGGCCTTTCATGCCTGCCGGGGAAGCCCTGCGGGGTCTCTTTTAGAAGTCCCCATCCTTAGACTCCGTCAAAAACAATTGCAGCAAATCTAATATAGAATATAAACCATTTTACCATATAGTACTTTTTTTGTCAATATGAAGGCTTGAAATATTAAAATCCCGGGCCCGCTTGACTTGTACCGGGAAAAGTTTATCTTTATAACAACAGGACAATTATCCTGCGCTGCTAAAAAAGAGAGGGGGATGATATCATGAAAGCATTAAAGAAAATCAGCCTGCTTTTCATAACAGCAGTATTAATCACTGCCGGTTGCGCAAATCCGTTCAGAACAAAAAGCCGGTGCGAAATTCTTTGTGAACAGATGCACAGTGAATGCAATATGAGCTGCCCGACAGATCATTTTGATTCGTCATGCCATGAAAGATGCGACAGTTTCAGGGATTGTAAGGCAACCTGCGATAAACCCCTTTTTAAAGAAGGCAGTGAAGAGGAAAACGAAGAAGAAGAATAACTCCGGATGAATTATGAATTGACAGCACTTCTCCCTGCCGGATAGAAATGTCTGCTGCTTATTATCCCGCAGCATGCTCCACAATACAGCAGATAATTCCGGGAGGAACAGATGTTTTTTATATACCGCTTATTATCCCAAAAAATAACTTTTTTGTTATCCTTTATACTATTAGTAGCAGCAGGAACTGTTTCCTGTTCAGGCAATATTGATAATTACCGCTACATAGGATTTTTCCCGGGAGAGGGGATTAAAGGTTACGACGGTTCATGGCATGACATGTCAGAGGGCCTTCCGGAAAAATTTAATGCTGAATACATTACATCCGATTCAGAGGGTTCACTATACCTCACAACAGAATACTCAGGAATCTTCCGGCTTGAGAAAGGTGAAAGCCTATGGAAAGATATTTCATCACAGGTACTGAAACGGAGGACGCAGCTTGAAGGGGTAAATGAATACAGGCAGGTATCCGCCTTCTGCATTGATCCGGCTGACAATTCAAAACTCTACCTTGCCACAAAGCATACTTTATATAAATCTGCCGATGGCGGAAAAAACTGGCAGAAAATCAATGTTGCGGAAAACAGGAATTCATACTATTTCACATCTCTCACAATTGCCGATGGAATACTTTATGCAGGGACTTCATTCAATGGAGTTGTGAAAATTACGCCATCCACAACTACTGAAATAAACGAAGGTATTCCGAAAGAATACTACGTCGGCCCGTTTCATTTCTGCGAGGAAGTATCTTCACTTGCAGCATATAAAGGGATGCTTTATTCCGGATATCTCTTCGGCCGCGGCCTGGTTGAATCATCAGACTGGAAAAACTGGAAGCCTGTAAAAATTCCTGTTAAAGATGAAAAACGGGAGGGCATACATTGCATCAGCCCCTTTAATGACAGAATATTTATATCAACAACTGAATCTATATACGAGTATAATCCTGCTTTAAAAAAGATTGAAGTATCCCCTTTAGAGAAAGAGGTTTCCGGGTCATACAAAAAAGAGGGGCCTGCGCTTTTATTCGTTAAAGGGAGCAGCAGCAACCCTCCCCTTTTTATAAAAAGAAATATCACCGGATACCGGGCGGAAAAAGAGAGCAAATCAGGAAACAGACAGGCGCTGTATGTTAACTGGGGAATGATAAATGCAAATTTTAAAGGTTTCCTCGATATAGTCGAAAGAAACGGGTTTAATGCAGTTGTAATCGATGTTAAGGATGACTTCGGAATAATAAACGCTCCTGTTGAATCGAAAACTGCTGAAAAACTGGGCGCCATAAGAAACACCAATATAAAAGATATAATTAAACAGCTTCATGATAAGGGCATTTATGTCATAGCGCGCAACGTCACATTCAAAGATAAAAAGATGTATGAAGCATATAACGGAAAATATGCGATATGGGATAAGTTCAGCAATAAACCCTGGGTGGGGCTCCCGCGTGAAAAATGGTGCGACCCCTATTCAAAATTCGTTAGAGA
>DAISJZ010000092.1:0-14069 GCA_036821145.1 Spirochaetota bacterium | reverse complement strand
TTTATTTTCAGACATGAAGAGATAGCAAAAGTAAAAGCAGCGATGTATATGCCTGAACCTGAAGTTTCAAGGCCTCTATGGAAAGATATTATTTATTTTGGTTCAATGGTGGCAATTCTTGTTTTCGCCAACTGGGGTAAATCAGCTGATACTTCCGGTTTCTGGTATATAATGTTTGCATACAAATGGTGGTTCACATCAGCGGCAGCAGTAATCTTTGCAGCGGTAATTGTTCTCTGGTATGGAGTCAAGCCGTGGAAAATGGCCATTGCTGTTATTCCTGCTGTAATACTCGGATTTATGTTTCCCCATGAGCCGGTAATACCATTCGCAGCAGGTACAATCGGGCTCTCTGTAATTACAAGCACAGATAAAGGGGAGCCGGGGGAGTGGTTCGGGTCAACATGGGGATTCGCGAAGCAGATCACTCCTCTTCTTCTCGGCGGTGTTCTTGTATCCGGATTCCTTCTGGGGAGGCCGGGGCATGAAGGTATAATTCCCGCTGTGTGGGTAAGTGATCTTGTGGGGGGCAATTCATTCGGAGCAAATTTCTTCTCTTCGATAGTTGGAGCTTTTATGTACTTCGCAACTTTAACGGAAGTTCCCATTGTCCAGGGGCTTATCGGAAGCGGTATGGGGAAGGGGCCTGCACTTGCATTGCTGCTTGCGGGGCCTGCGCTCTCGCTTCCTAATATGCTTGTTATTAACAGCTACATCGGGCCGAAGAAGACCTTCGTTTTCTGCACACTTGTAATTATCATGGCAACAGTGAGCGGTATGATCTTTGGTATGTTTTTTTAAAGTCCCCGTACCCGCAAGGGGAATTTTTAAATATTGATTTTTAAAGGAGATATAAAATGTATAAAATTGAAGTATTGGGTACAGGATGTGCAAAGTGCAATAAACTTGAGGAAACAGCAAGGAAGGCTGCGGATGAACTTGGCATTGAATATGAAGTAATAAAAGTTAAAGATATCAATGATATCATGAACTACGGTGTAATGATAACACCGGCACTTGTTGTTAATGGTATTGTTAAGGTTGCAGGGAAAGTACCTGCGATTGAAGAAGTTAAAAAGATGATAAACGGATAGCCCCCTGACCCCCGAAGGGGCAAGAGGACTTTCTAATATATTTTTTTGTTATAAAATAATTAATACTAAGGAGTATTCTTATGGGTGATTGCGCATGTAATTCAGGTACAAAAATAATTTATTCATGCTCAGGTGCTGCTGATGTTGGTGAAATTGCTGACAGGGCAGTAAGGGCGCTTAAAAGAGAGGGATTTGCTCAGGGTTCATGCGTTGCCGCACTTGGCGCAGGGCTTTCAGGTTATATTGAGTCTGCAAAAGGTGCAGATGTTAATATAACTGTTGATGGATGCCCTGTGGGCTGTGCAAGAAAGATACTCGAGAATTTAGGCGTTACCCCTGTTTCTTATACTGTTACAGAGATGGGATTTATTAAGGGGAGTTCGCCTGCAAATCCTGAAGCAATTGAAACTGTTTACAGAAATATTAAAGAAGGTAAAACCGGCGAGCAGAAAAGTGCTGCCGGGCCCGGTTGCGGATGCGGCTGTAGCGGAAACTGCTGAAAAGTGGTAATACGTGGTGAGAATAGTCATAATCGGATCAGTTGCAGGCGGTACATCCGCAGCAGCAAAAGCACGGAGAAACAGCGAGGAACATGAGATCGTCATCTATGACATGGACAGTGATATATCATATTCAGGATGCGGACTTCCGTATTTTATCGGTGAAGATTATATCTCCCGCGATGACCTGACGCCGCGTAATGCAGCCTGGTTTAAAAAAAGATTTAATATAGATATATTCACCGAACATAAAGTAACAGATATTGATACTGATAATAAATCATTGTCTGTAAAGAATCTTGTATCTGGTGAAACCTTTACTGACAGGTATGATAAACTTATCATCGCGACAGGGGCTTCCCCCTTGATCCCCGCTATACCCGGTATAGACTCAGCCAATGTATTTCCTGTGCGGAATGTACGCAGTGCAGACAGAATTAAAAAGTTTATCGCTGAAAAAAATCCTCAAAGAGCTTTGATTATCGGAGGAGGTTTTATAGGCCTTGAAATGGCTGAGAACCTGAAGCTGCATGGAATTGATATAACACTGGTTGAAGCCGCACATCATGTAATGCCGTCAATGGATGCGGATATGTCTGTATATATCGAAGAACATTTAACAAAAAATGGTGTCACTCTTTATACCGGTGAACAGGTGAAAGAGATTACAGATGGCGGAGAAACAGTAATTACACATAAAGGTTCTGTAATTGAAACTGATATGATCATTGTTGCGTCTGGTGTAAAACCGAATACAGAACTTGTGAAAGATAAAGGAGTTAAGCTCGGATTGCATGGCGGAATAATCGTGAATGATAAGATGGAAACATCTATTCCCGATGTCTACGCTGTGGGAGACTGCTGCGAGGTCAGGTCAACTGTGACCGGTGAATATATATACAGGCCTCTTGGTTCTACTGCGAATAAGATGGGGCGCATCGCAGGTGATATTATTACAGGCGGTGATCTCCGGTTCTGGGGAGTTCCGGGAACCGGAATATTTAAAACATTCGGCCTTGCTGCTGCACAGACAGGACTTTCGGAAAGAGAAGCAAAAGAACGCGGTATCGATTACATGGTAAGTCATAATATTAAGGAGAATCAAAGCAAGTACCTTGAAGAGAGCCGTGAGCTTGTTATTAAATGTATAGTTGAGTGTAAAACAGAGAAAATACTTGGTGTACAGATTATTGGTGAGAATGGTGTTGATAAACGGATTGATGTATTTGTAACAGCAATGGCTTTCGGAGCAAAGATAAGTGATCTCTTTCACCTTGACCTTGCGTATGCTCCTCCATTCTCCACAACAAAAGACCCGGTAATGTACAGCGGCATGATCCTTGATAATGCTTTGCATAGAGGGAGAAGACTTATAACTGCCTCAGAGCTTATTTCAAACCGTGAAAGTTTTACCATTATAGACGTCAGGAGTAAAGCTGATTATGATAAGGGGCATATTGAAGGCGCAATCAGCATCCCCCATGAGGAACTGAAAACGAAATCTGTTGAGCTTGATAAAAATAAAAAATACGCAGTTCACTGTAATAAAGGCACAACCGGAAATGCTGCACAGAATCTCCTGCTGAACCTTGGATTTAAAGAGGTATATAATATCTCCGGAGGTTACAGCCAGTATAAGATGGAGCTTAAATTAAAATAACATCAGCAGCATTTTCCTGAGGGCCCGCTGCAGTCGCAGGTCGGCTCTGTTCCCCGCAATAATCCTGTAATCACAGCTGCTGCGCATCCAACCCCTGATTTCACAGTAAGCGCCCCGAATTCGCAGTTTTTCGCGCAGGCCCCGCACTCCATACATCTGTCTGAGTTCACCGGTACTGCTTTACGGTTTTCCAGCTTAAATACATTATGGGGGCATACCTCAACGCATCTGCCGCAGCCGGTACATTTCTCGGAATTAAACTGAAATGTATCTGAATCCCTGAAGTATTTCATAAATAACCCCACTCTGATATTTTAGATATAATAAAGAGGATTGATGATACAAAAAAACCTGCTATATATACAGGGAGAGAATACTTTATCTCCCGTTTAACTCCGGAAAGACTGGTATAGGTTGTTGCCCCTGTAAACTGCAATGCAATGTAGGAACTTATAAGCGTAAAGAGAATTAGTACTGCTGAATAAAAGTATATACTGATCGAGCTGAATAAACCGGTAGAATATTCTGTTACAAGTAAAGCAGCAGCTCCGGATATACCGCCTTTTATCGCAAATGATCGGAATGGAATAAAAGGCAGCAGCAGAGGCGTGAATACCGCACCTGCTGCTACTGTTATAATGCAAGCTGTAATTAATGAATAACCGGAGGTCAAGGCATCTTTAAAGATAATCCCTTCCGGCTGCAGCGCGGAGTATAAAAGTGCTGCTGAAATAAAATAAAGAAACTTCTCCTTGATCATATTTATTTCCATTGGAATTAAAACTGCCCTGTCTTTCATGGTAAACTTCACAAGCCTCATCTCTTCATTAGCTTCATATCCCTTTTCAATGTACTGCGTGATATCTTCAGCCCTCACAGGCCCGTAACTTATCCTGAATCCGGTTTTTTCCCGTACCTCACCGGAATTTACTCCGGGGGCACCAAGCTGCGGGAGTATAAGCCTTTTATGTTCAACATATTTTTCAATACCGGTAAGTTTTATCCTTCTGATAAGTTCATCAGTGCCGAATGTACCTTTACCTGCGGCACACCAGACATTTATCCCTGCTGTATCAAGTACAAGTATCCATGCGTTCATACCTTTAAGGGCTTTGCGGAGATGATCAAAACTGAGCCTGTAGTTTGCTGTAACAAATATATCTGACGTGGAAGCCGGACTGCCGACAGCATAAAGTCCCGGTTTAAGGGAAAACTTCATCCTGAAAGAGGACGCCCTTGATCTGATATGGGCCATTCGCTCTGAAAGTTTTATCTCAGTTGAGACCTGCGGAACCGGGCCGGCGGGAGAATCTATTACACCGGTAAACCATGTCTCATTTTTAAACTCTGAAGTAATATCTGCTGACGTAATACTTTTTACAGGGGAACATCCGCAGTCTGCTGCACAGGTTAAAGGACTGAAAGGCTTCAGCTTGTTCTGTACAGGTTCAAATTTCATTTCAGCAGCACCCCTTTTTGTTATCAGATTTTATTTTAGTTATTATTGATGAAAGTGAACTAATCAATTCAATCATCTCCATATATTTTTCTTTATTAATGCAGTAGCATGATCGCGGCCCTTCGATTTCTCCCGTGATGAGTCCGGCTTTTTTAAGCTCCTTCAGATGCTGGGATACAGTGGACTGTGCAAGAGGGAGAATATCTACCAGCTCTCCGCAGATACATCTGTCCTGTTCAGCTAAATGTTTTAATATGGCAATTCGCGCCGGGTGGGAGAGTGCCTTTGCGTATTCTGAGAGTTTTGTGTCATGTTCTGGATATATTTCATCTGTCTGCTTTGTCATGAATCCTTTTATCGTTTATCTACGATAAGAGTCAAGGTTTTTTTGAAGGTGAAGACGTTTGAAAGTGTATGTTTCGCAATTCGGGAAATGTTTTTAATCAGACCCGTTCTTAAATGACGGGCCTGATTAATGACTTACTCTTTCACAGGAAGCACATGAATAGCCTTAACAATAAGGTGAACTGTATCCCCGTCTTTGAGATCAAGAGCTTTAACCGAATCAGTTGTCAGTACTGAACTCATTTCGTGAGGCGTGGTAACCTCAAATTTTACCTGGGACATTATATCCCCTGTTTTAATAGATTTTACCTTTGCTGTGATATTATTCTGCGCGCCATACTTCATATGATACCTCCAATAATTGTATAAAAATTATAAATAAAAGTTATACATTAAATTTATAATGTCAAAATAATATCAGTAATAATTCCGAAAAATACTTTTTAGTGTAAAGTAATGAATTATATGCCTCCGCCGCGAAGGCGGCGGGGGTAATAGAGCCTTTATTGCCTGAAAAAAGTTAAGGAATAAATACTGAAATAAAATGTATCTATTCCTGTTAATTAAATTTATAAACATTTAAGGCTTAAAATACTTGATTTTTAACAGAGGTTTTTTTATTTGTATTTCTGTATTTAAATTGAGGTATCGCCAAGCGGTAAGGCAACGGATTCTGATTCCGTCATTCCAAGGTTCGAATCCTTGTACCTCAGAATCTCTCAGGCTTGTAGTATAGTGACTCTTAATGAGCAGTCCCGGGGTTTAAAACCCCGGCAACCCGGATTTATTTTTCAGCAACCGCAAGTTCCTCATAACCTGAATCTTCCGCATATTCTCTTTTATATACAACTCCTTCAAAAGCAGCAATGACAATCTCTGCTGTTGTATATATTTTACATCCGCTTACAAGGTGTCCCCCGATGGTTTTCCCTTCACTGTCTGATATGGCAATATGGAGGTGAGATCCGTTAACAGAAACAGTGCCGTTTAAGGAAACTATTTCAAAGTGCCCTTCAAAATCAGTGTAATGCCCTGTGTTTGCCAGGCGCAGGGTCGCATGTGTCAGGCTCCCCACGGAAGAGAGGAGACATCCTGCTTCAATAGAGTGTGTTTTAACGAATGTTTCAATCTCATCCAGGAGATCCTGTCCCGGTTTAAGTCTGAATGTATATGTTCTCATTTTCTGTAACCTCCGGGATGATGTAACGCCGGTTAAGTTTATAATCAATATTAATTTTTAGTATTGATTTTTTTTATGATTAAATGTCAATTGTTCCGGTATTCCGGATTGCCCGGTAATATTATTAAAGAGCCGGATTTCCCGGCTATTAATCATTTATGGAGGTTTTTGTGAATAAACGTCTATCCTTAACTTTAATTTCAGCAGGTATTGTAATAAATATTATCGGAGGACTTCTTGCACAGGCCCTGAAGCTCCCGATTTTTCTCGATAGTATAGGTACAATGCTTGCCGCGGTAATTCTCGGCCCATGGCTTGGCGCTCTTACCGGGCTCCTGAGCAATGTTCTTCAGGGAGTATTCACAGATCCGGTTAATATTCCTTTCGGTTTAGTTAATGCGGTCATCGGCCTTGTTGTGGGATTCCTGGCAATGAAAAGGGGATTTCAGGATTATATCACCCCCCTTATCGCAGGACTTGTTCTTGCAGTACTCTGCCCCCTTGTAGGTACACCTATTGCAGTTTACCTTTTCGGAGGAGTAACCGGGGGAGGAATAGATGTTGTATATGCTGTAATTCTTAAAGCATCAGGGAAGATTTTTTCAAGCGCGTTCCTTGCGCGTATACCCGCCAACCTTGCTGATAAACTTCTCAGCGCATACCTGATTATGGTTATAATAAAGAAGCTCCCGGACAGCATGAAGGGTTATGGGGCTAAATCAGCACAGTAATCTTTTTTTTAAAAACAATGTAAATGTCGGAGCAAAGTTTTCAGCATCTGTCATTATAATTGTTACGATCATGCTGATCAGCGGATGGGAACATCTGCTGATCAACATGATTATTATAATCACGGCAGCAATGTTAACTGCCGGAAATGTTATTCTGAAAAGGATAATACCTTTCCTGTATATCTGCTTTATGATGATACTTATTCATTCAATTGCCAATCCGGCAAACAGCACATACTGGCATTTTTTTGGTATTGAAGGGGTAATGTACGGATTCAGGATATCACTGCGGCTTCTGGCAATAGTCACAGCTGCTAACTGGTTTATCCTTACGTCGGATATCAGCGATATTACAGCATGGTTCGCCCGGATAAACAGTGATCTTGGAATAATAGTGAGTCTTGTGCTTTCAATCCTTCCGGCAATGAAACTTCAGATGAAAATAACAATGGATGTGCAGTCAACTCGCGGGCTTGATTACAATAAAAACCTGTTTCATAAACTAAAATGCTATATTGCCGTAATTGTCCCTGTAATAATAAAGACAATTATACGGGCGCATGAGATGTCAAGGCTGCTTTATCTCCGCGGACATGGGAAAAAGATGAAGAGCATTCATTCACAGTGGAAAATTTCAGACTATGCAGTTATTTCATCAGTAATTATACTTCTTTCGGTTAACCTGTGGATAATATTCTTTTAAAGCAAAGCACCGGATTATCGGTCACAGGGCTCTCTTTGAAGTATCCCGGTTCTGATAAACAGGTCCTTGATGATATTAATTTTTCACTGAATATGGGTGAGGTATGCTTTATTACAGGGGCAAACAGTTCAGGAAAGAGTTCGCTCCTTGCAGCATTGGCCGGATTGATACCCTCTTCTATTCCGGGGGAACTTACAGGGAAAATTCTTCTTAACAATAAAGTGGCGGATGAACTTTCGGCTTCTCTTTGTATACAGGATAGCGATATTTATCTCTTTGAAGAGGTTTACCGGGAGATAGCATACCCTCTGCTTAATGCATCCTTTTCATCTGAAGAGACAGCAGATAAGGTCAGAGTAATTTCTGAACTGTCCGGTGTTAAAGAGCTTCTTGGCAGAAAGATGTCCACGCTGTCAGGGGGAGAGCGGCAGAAAGTTGCTATTGCAGCAGCACTTGCCTGTGATAAAGAGCTGATCCTTCTTGATGAGCCTTACGAACAGTTTGATCCCTGCTCTGTAAAGAATATTCTCGGTTCACTTAAAAGATATGCGCATGATAACAAAAGAGTTCTTATAATAACATCAAAGAGATATGAGTATGCTGATGGAATAGCGGACAGGTTATTCAATATTGAAAACGGAAGACTGACAGAAATAAGGAATCCTGTATACAGTTATCCGCATAAAATGCGGGCTGCTGCATTGCCCAAAAAAAACGCACAGACCGGTGACGAGGATAGTTCTCTCATATCATTCACCAATGTTACTCACAAATTCAGTGAAAACTCCGGTATATCCGGTATTAATATCTGCTTTAATAAAGGGGAGATAACCGGCATCATGGGGCCAAATGGTGCCGGTAAAACGACACTCCTCAAACACTGCATCGGACTTTTAAGGCCCCATGAGGGTAGTGTGCTATATTCAGGCAAAGATATAAAAGATATTCCTGTGAACAAACTCGCTTTTAAAACCGGCATGCTCTTTCAGAATCCCGATGATCAGATTTTTAATGAAAGGGCGGATATTGAGATTGCCTGGGGACTCACCATAAGAGGAATGAACAAAAAGAGAGCAGTTGAAAAAGCTGTTAATATACTTGATGAATTCGGGATGAATCAGATTGCCGGGATGCACCCTCACTCTCTTTCACGGTCTGTGCGCCAGGTGATTGCACTGGCCTCGGTGCTTGTAACAGAACCGGATATACTGATTCTTGATGAGCCCACAAGGACTATGGATGACAGGCTTATTGATGTGACCATGAAGATAATAAAGCGTTATCTGAAGATTGACGGCGCAGTTGTTATTATATCTCATGATCCGTCAGTTATATGGAATTATACAGAGAGATGTTATTTGATTAACAACGGTGAGATTTCGGCATCCGGCTATACGGAGAGTATTTTTAAAGAACCGGATGCTTTGAAAAGCTGCGGATTAGACTCCCATCCTTTTATTACCGGGTTGCTATAATTTAACTGTATATCTGCATCTTCCGTCACTAATGATTTAATCTATGATATCACTGTTCCTGTTGCCTGAGATCACAGCCTGCGTATTTCGTTATACTCGACTTTCCCTTCAAGGGCATTGATTAAAGCCCCCCTGTTCTCCGGAGTAAACCGTATGCATACGCCGCAGTCTGAGCTGATACTTTTAGGCACAGGTATAAGCTTGAAGGGAATATTTTCTTTTTTAAGTATCTTTTCAGACTTAAGCGCGTAACTTACAGAATTAAAAAGAACAACATAATATTCAACTGCGTCTTTAACTGTCATGGCATTACAATTCGTCCCGCTCTTGACATTGAACCTGCTATGTCGTACATATTTGAAATGATACCTGCTGCGATCTGTTCTTTTATGTTGAAGAAATTAGCGCAGGTCCCGCACACAAGTATCTCCACACCCTGCTCTTCAAGTTTTTTCAGATCATCAAGAACGTCTGAATCTTTCACAGCCAGTTTAACCCCGGTATTATAGAAAATCAGCGTATCAGGGAGATAGTCAAGATTGAATATTGTGTGAATGAAAGCCTTCATCAGTGCAGCGCCGAGCTCGTCGTCACCTTTCCCCATTGTATCCGATGAAATAACAAAAACATTTGGCCCTGACGTTGGCGCTGAATTTTGTGATTTTGCGGAAGAGGTTTCCTGAGACGGTGCGGCCCCTTTTTTTGAAAGTGCAAGGCGGAAAGTTCCGTCGCTGACAGATTCAACTGAGATTGAACAGCCCGATTTTTCCGCAAGACGGCTGACATTCTCCTTTGCTGTTTCATTA
The DNA here is from genome assembly GCA_036821145.1 of Spirochaetota bacterium. Classification (GTDB taxonomy): domain Bacteria; phylum Spirochaetota; class UBA4802; order UBA4802; family UBA5550; genus UBA5550. Next base: position 4,116 of record DAISJZ010000092.1, on the reverse strand, counting down.
TCAACAATTACAGTGACAGAATCGTTATTTTCAAGGGCCTTCTTTGTCAGTACCACAGGCTGAGGGCAGGCAAGCCCTTTTGCGTCTATTATAGTTTCCATGTTATTTCTCCATCTGCATAATAATCTTCTTGCGTCTGTGTCGGCAATTCTCAATGCAGGGTTAAGGGGCCCGGGCCCCTTAACCCTGCCGTTTATCTCAGATACTTTCAAAAAGGGCCTGTACCCTTGTCTTAATCTGTTCAACATCGCCGTCAGAGTAATCTGTAACAACTTTCAGAAATGGTATGTTGTGTTTATTCTTTATATGCTCGCCAACCTTATATGATTCAATATTGTATGAGTGGCAGGCATGAAGAACAAAATCCACTACAGTGTCCGGTTTAAATTTTTCAATAATTTTATCCATCTCAGTTAGTCTTCTGTTGTTCGGTGTCATGCATGAACAGGGTATCCGGAGGTAGCGTTCAGCAATTGCTCCCACAGGATCACCTGTGTCTTCACTTATGTCATCCATAAAACATTTCATACCGGTACAGGCATCAAGAGCAACAACAACTCCGCCCAGTTCTTCAATAATTTTAAATATCTTGAGAGCGTCTCCGCCCACAGGGCATCCTGTGACCATGACCCTGGGGGATTTAAGGTCACCGTGATAATATCCGCTTTCAACTCTCTTCTCAAGCTTTGTAATAATTTCCTCAAGACGCGGGTTTATATCTTCACCCTTTGCAGCCATTGCAATAAAGATTACATCATAAAGTTCTGTCCAGCTTATGACAGGGGGCTGCATTGCCGCGAAATCGAAAATTTTTCTCATCAGGATGTTTTTGCTGTTAGTATCTTTTATACTCGCTTCAATTTTTTCCTCTGTGGTGGTTCTGCCTGTATGCTTTTCCATGAAAGATTTTACTTTCAGGATCATGCTCTTCCATTCATCACGGGCCTCTTTCTCTTCGGGAACCTGGGGGAGATCCATGACATAGAGAGGCCTGATATGCGACATCATTTCAAACATCTTTTTCTTTCCGTCGCATGTTGTTTCAGCAATTACAACATCTGATACTGCATAAAAAGGGCAGGTGTCCCTGATTACAAAACCGTAGCTTGATTTAATAAGGGGGCAGAGATTTGCCGGGAGATGCTCTTCCGCTGCTTCAATCTGGGCATTTGAGAAGGAGCATAACAGTGCGGGTGCTATATCCATTGCATGGATCAGTTCCATCGGCGCATAACCGCAATAGAGACCGGCAACTGCAGCTCCCTGTTCTCTTTTCGACTGGATATGCCCCAGCACACGTTTCGCAGGTGGTTCACCTGTATACTCATCATTGAAGAGCGGTTCCGGATTAACTATTTTATTCATAAATAACTCCTTTTATTATTAATTGGAATGTTTTACAGTATGGTGGTGATGCAGGGCACAGCCAAGTGCACCGATAATCTGTGGAGCTTCAGGTACAGAGATTTTTGTACTCAGTTCTTTTTCTATTAGAGAACGTACACAGCTGTTATTCGCCACTCCCCCGACAAAAACTATATTGTCGCGTATGGAAACCCGCTTCATAAGTGAAACAGAGCGTTTAACAATTGCATGATGGATGCCCAGGCTCACTTCATCTCGTAACGCTCCCCTCCCTATAAGAGATATTACCTCTGACTCGGCAAATACAGTACACATGCTGTTGATCGGTTCAGCTTTTTCCGCAGAGGATGCAGATTCTATAAATTCGCCCATTGTGAATTCCAGAGCATTTGCCATGATCTCAAGAAATTTACCTGTGCCTGCTGCACATTTATCATTCATTTCAAATTTTGATATTTTTCCGTTTTCATCAAGTGAGATTGCTTTTGTGTCCTGGCCCCCGATATCGAGAATTGTTCTGCAATCAGGTATAGTGTGAAATGCTCCGAGGGTGAAAGCCTTGATCTCGCTTATTGCTTCACAGTTGAAATGTCTGCTGAAGAGGTGACGGCCGTAGCCTGTGGAGATTATTCCGTCGTACGAAACATCTTTAAGCATCTCTCTGCAGATATCAATGGTGTTATATGAATTGGGACGCACTTCGCTGGAAATAATATCAGCTCCGTCATGGAGTACCAGTTTAATTGTCCGTGAGCCTATGTCGATACCGGCAGAAATCATTATCTCTTTTCCCTGTATGTGAAGTTTTTTTCAGGCAGATTTACTGTTCAATAGTTTAAAAAAGAAAGTCCGGTGTCAACTATTTAATAAATTCATATTATAAATCAAAATATTGAATAAATCTTTTGTTTTCCTCCTTCTTGTTTTACCCTGCACAATTAGTTATATTTCTCCCATGAACTCCTATATAGAAAGAGTACTGCATTGCACCCTTGATGACGGAGATTACTCGCCGCTTCTGCACTTCTGTATTAATGCCGCTGTAAATCTTCTGGTAAGTTTCCCTGATATCAGCCGTGACGCTGACGGTAAATTTATACCTTTTGAAGAAAGCCGGAGCGATGTATCTGAAACAGTTACAGAGTATAAAAAATTTTTCGGGAACAGGAGTACCGGTATTGAGGTTACACTCCTCAGCGGCGAAGGGAGCAATAGATGCGGCGCGGATTCCGGTGATTCTGTTACTGTTGAGACATACGGCCTTCCGGACAGAAGCAATGTGCTTGTCAAATCTCTGCGTGAGGTGGGAGAGTCTATGCATAACAGAACAGTTGAACTTCATCTGACAGCTCCGCAGATAAAAGCAGCGGCATTGATTGAGCTCTTTAAATCCGCGTTAAGCCCCGGAATTCCGGGTGATGAAAAAATAAAAGCTATAAAACAAGATATATCCATGAAGCTGAGAACCGGAAACCTCAGTGAGACCGTGGAGGGGGCCCGGTATATACTCCTTCATTGTCCGGAAGACCAGGAGGCTCTGGTAATCCTGGGGCAGGCAATGGTGCAGGAGGGTGACTGGCGGGGAGGGAAAAAAAATCTTCTCAGGGCCATTGAGATTCTGCCGGAAAACCCAGACGCATGGTATAACTTAGGGATCGCATATATGCAGGGGAGTGATAACAGCAGTGCTCTCCGCTGTTTCGGGAAAACTCTTGAATATGATCCGGAGCATCATGGGGCCTATTATATGACAGGTGTTATTCTCGAAGAGACAGGGAAAAGTGACGAAGCTGTTGCAGCATACAGGTATGCAGTAAAGTATTCCCCCGGCTCGCATAAAGCAGGGATGAACAGCGGTATGTTTTTTGTTCCTCAGGCGAAAGGGGCTCTTGAAAGGCTGGGAATCCCCTGGCGTGGTGACGAGGAACTTCCGGACCCTGAGGGTGTGGATATAAATGAGGATCTTGTCCGTGCTGCTTCTGCCGGGGATACAAGGAAAATAGTTAAGCTTTTGAAAGAGGGCGCAGTGCCGGATTACAGATCCCATCAAAGCTCCATGCATGGAAGAACCCCCCTTATAACCGCGGCACTTAACGGGCACACCAATGCTGTAAAGTATCTTCTGGAACATGGAGCTGGTATTGATTATCAGGACTTGAACGGCTGTACAGCCCTGGCTTCGGTAATTGAGTGGGGAGGGGACCGTGATATAATCAGGCTCCTTGCGGAGAATGGCGCTGATGTAAACGGAAAGGACCCATACGGGAGGCCACTTATCCTGAATGAAAGAGTTCTATGCGATCCTGTTATTCTTATTATCCTGGCAGATGCGGGCGCGGATATTAATGCTGCGGCTGATACCGGGGCCAATGGGGTTTATTATGCAGCCGCAGCGGGTAACCGGGAATCGGCCCTTTTTTTTATTGAACATGGTGCTGATATAAACTGCCGCAGCCGCAGCGGAGCCACACCGCTTATGGCCGCAGCTATAAATGGAGATCGTAATATGATCCTGTTTCTCATTGAAAAAGGGTGTTCTCCAGGTATCCCCGATCATGAAGGGAGAACACCATTGATGGCTGCGGCTGAGAAAGCTGATGTCGAAACAGTTGCCATCCTGATTGCTGCGGGTGCTGATGTTAATGCGCGGGATAACATGGGGAGATCCGCCATGGATATAATACTCGAATCAGGGAGGAGAGATGACATGGAGGCCTACAGAAAATGCGTTGATCTCCTCACTGATGCAGG
>DAISJZ010000091.1:0-14149 GCA_036821145.1 Spirochaetota bacterium | reverse complement strand
TTGTCAGCAATTTGGTTGGACATATCCTCAAGGCCTGTAATTGAATCAGCAGCAGCTGATATGTCATTTACCTGCTGGCCTATATATTCAGTTGTCTCCCCGATGGAATCCAGGACAAGGTTGAGTTCGGAGGATATATCCCGCACTGAATGTACCTGGCTGCTGCTGCTGTTCCCAAGGGATACAGATGTCGCAGTAAGTTCCTCGCTTGATGCGGCAAGAGATGCTGCCGCCCCTTTCAGGTAGTCTATTGTTTTTGCTGATTTTTCTATCATCATGTTCGAGCTTCTGGATATATCACCGATTTCATCATCAGAGTCGAATTCGATCTTCTGTGTGAAGTCACCTTCGGCTACGCTCCGAAGAATTCTGGATATTATAACAATGGGACGCAGGCTTTTCCTTATCATATAATTTATTCCGATGAATATAATCATTGAACCTGCGATAATAATACCGATGATTACTGCTGTGGCAATGTAGATCTTGCCGTAAATATCCTTTATATCATATCCCACAAGGACTCCGCCCCAGAATTCCCCATTGATAAAAACAGGGGCTGCAACCATAATAGATTCAGCTCCAGTGTCCCGTTTATAAAGAAATTTATTTATCCCTGATGGTTTAATTGCATTTCCTAAATAATCCCATATACGGTTTGACCTGCAGCCTCCTATATCTTTTTTAAGGTCCCCTGTAAGTTTCGTGCTGTATATTGCATGGTGAAATGGCACATAACCCCTTTTATCCATTGCTGCCGAAAAAAGAAGTCCCTTTTTGCGTATTACCATGAACCCGTCAATAATACCCCGTAACGCTTTACCGAACTCAGCGTCTTCCCCGTATTTTGTCATGAAACGCCTGTAGTCTTCAATTTTTGAAGGATTAGTTGAGTCTATTTTTTTAAAGAGCGCGTTAAGATATTCGTCAGTATATTTATCTCTATCTTCCTGGACTCCCCAGATCTGAAGGCATTCATCAATTGACATCTCCCTGTAATTGTCTGACAAAAAATCCTCTGCAGTGTATTTCCCTTTTGCTATTTCATTTTTAATCAATTCTTCAACCTGTTTCGCGGCTGTTAAGGCAATATCTTCAGACTTGTCGTAGTAGAAGTAGTTCAGATAGTATGACTTCATTCCGAACCATGATGCGATGGAGGCAAAGACAATTATTACTGCAATTACAATTGAAAGCCGCAGGATAATCCTTTTCGCGAGGCTGGTTTTATTCTCGGAACTCATAATAAACCTCCATCCCTGTTATTCCCCCTTTAGGGAAAATAGAAGTATGGACAATATACAGAGAGATTACAGTTGAATCAATTTTCAGGCTGAATAATGGGAAAAAAAATAAAAGAGGAGATATTTTTTAGCGGGGCATGGCGTAAACGCCATGCCTGAAATTAATCATATAGAGAAATCTTTAGACACAGTGAGGAAGTACTGCGCGTAACCCGCGCCGACAATGTCATCTTCACCGGATGAGCCTTTTAGAATTGAAGCTGTTATATCAATTTCCGCGCTCAGCATAACAGAGAGTCCCAGGTCTTCAAAAGCTGCACCAAGCCCGATCTCGAAACCTAAACCCGCTGAGGTATCCTCTTTTGATGACAGTTTGACTCCATTAGATTTTATTGAAGAGACAGGCAGGTGCTGATACCATAGTCCGGTCTGAAATGCTATGGAGAATGCTGAAACGTCAAATGTGCTGAAGTCCCGGTAACCTGCAATCCAGCCGTCACCTTCAACTACATAATCAGTTTTATATATCGGCGCTGTAACACCGTCAACAGTGGCGCTGTCTACAGAACGGTCAACTTTCCATTGTTTATAACCGCCGTAGAAAAGAGTGTAGCCCATATCATCTTCTTCGGTAAAGAGCTTAAACCCCGCAAGGATTTCAACTGTTCTGAAATAACCCTCACCATCTGTCTTGACAGTCTGCCCGCCTTCCTTGAACTCTGTGTCATTGTAATATGCCTGTGTAAAGTTTACTCCGACAGCAAGTACGCTGAAATTAAACAGAGCGCCAAAACCAAAGGAACCCCCGGGGCCGATACCGAGGTCCCCTCTGTCATCGGAATTCTCAATAACACCGAAAAGGCTCTGGCCGTAACCGGCAGCACCATAGATGGTTAGCCCCATATCCGTACTGTTGACGCCTTCACCATCACCCTCTTCACCTGCGAAGAGAGAAACATTAAGCATGAGAATTAGTAATAAACTTGTGAATACTGCTTTTAAGATATTTTTCAAATTGGGATCCTCCATGAAATTTTTTTTCAGTAATCATTAATATTGATATTTTTACGGGAAAAGTCAAACATAAAAGCATTGACGCTGGTCATCTTCAGTCAGGCAGCATCCGGCAATGTCTTGTCTAAAAAATTGACATCTCCCCTTTTTATAGGTATTTTCCGTTGAGATGGATCTGCTAAAGATTCCGGCTGGAGGTTTTATGAAAAATATACTGGTAACAGGGGCCCTGGGACAGATAGGGAGCGAGCTTGTCCCTGAATTGAGGAAAAGGTACGGTATAGACAGTGTTACAGCCTCTGACATTAGAAAAGTTCCGGGGAACCCGGCAATGGAAGAGGGCCCCTTTATGCTTCTGGATGCTACATCTCTTCCGGATCTCACTGCTGCGGTAAAAAAATCTCACGCTGATATAATATTTAATTTAACGGCGATACTCTCAGCTGCTGCGGAGAACAACCCCATCGCTGCATGGGATGTGAACATGGGGAGCCTCATGGCTACACTCGAAGTGGCAAGGGTTGAGGGGTGCGCGCTCTTTACTCCCAGTTCCATAGGGGCCTTCGGGCTATCCACGCCAAAGAAAATGACTCCCCAGGATACTATTCAGCGACCAGCCACAATGTATGGGATCACTAAAGTTACAGGTGAACTTCTCTGCGATTATTATCATTTCAAGTATGGTGTGGACGCCAGGGGGGTGAGGTACCCCGGAATAATATCAAGCGAGGCTCCTCCGGGGGGCGGGACAACTGATTATGCGGTGGAGATATTTTATCACGCTCTTCAGTATAGGAAGTATAAATGCTTTCTCAAACCTGATACCATGCTTGATATGATGTTTATGCCTGACTGCATCAATGCTGCTGTAATGCTTATGGAGGCATCACCGGAGAGGCTTCTTCATCGTAATGCATTTAATGTAACAGCAATGAGTTTTACACCTTCAATGCTTGCAGCGGAGATACGGCGTCATATCCCTGATTTTGAAATAACCTATGACCCTGACCCTGTAAGGCAGTCCATAGCCGACTCATGGCCCGACAGTATGGATGACTCTGCCGCGCGTGTGGAGTGGGGGTGGAGACCCTTGTGCGGACTTACCGAGATGGTTTCTACAATGCTTCACCGCTTGTCAGAAAAACTTAATATGAAAATATAAAAGGAGAGCCCCATGTCACTTGAAAAACTTAAAAGTGTCCTTGCCTTTGAAGTCTATGATATAGAAAAGAGGGGTACCGCTAAAAGCGCGGAGAATATTGTCACATCTGTAATCAGGCCGTCAGGGGGGAAAGGAACAAGGTATACAATTCTGGATGCCGGGAAAACGGAATTTTTACGGATGAATTCCAACTCCTACCTCGGTATGTCTATCCGCGATGATGTAATAAATGCCGGTGAGGAGGCTTCGAAAGCATTGGGTGCAGGCCCCGGAGGAGTGAGGTTTATATGCGGTACGTATTCTGTTCACAGGGAGCTGGAGGCAAGACTCGCGCGGTTTCATAAAAAGGGGGCGTGTATACTCTTCTCCTCCGCGTATATGACATCCCTCGGTGTGATTACGTCACTCACCACTGAGGACACTGTGCTCATCAGTGATGAACTGAATCATAACTGTATCATAAACGCGATGAAGCTTTCACGCCCCGCGGCGAAATTCATTTATAAGCATAATAATTTAAAAGATCTTGAGGAGAAGCTTGAGCAGGCTGCCGGTGCGGGGAAGAGGTGCCTTGTGATAACTGACGGAGTGTTTTCCATGCGCGGTGATTATGCTCCGCTTGGAGAAATAAAAACATTATGCTCGCGCTTTGATGATACTTTCGATGAAGGAATAGTGACAATAGTTGATGATTCCCACGGGGTCGGCATACTGGGGGCAAGCGGCAGGGGTACAGAGGAGGAGAGCGGCGGAACTGCTGATATCCTTATCGGAACATTAGGTAAGGCGTTCGGTGTGAACGGCGGTTATGTGGTTTCAGGTATGGAGGTTGTCCATTATCTCCGTGAGATTGCGCCGATGTATATATATTCAAATCCCATAACAGTAGCGGAAGCAGCTTCAGCATTAAAAGTCCTTGATATACTTGAAAGTCCTGAAGGCGGAGAGCTTATAAAAAAGATCAGAAAACTTACCTTAAAACTTGAACAGGGTATAACAGGGATCGGATTCAAAACAATAGAGGGGCCTCACCCGGTAGTACCGCTTGTAACCGGTGATACTGAACTTACAAGGAGAATGGTTGAGTTCCTCAAGGAAGAGGGGGTTCTTGCAACGGGTATATTCTATCCTGTAGTTCCAAGGGGAAGCGAGGAGATACGTTTCCAGGTTAACGGCGACCATACAGAATATGATATAGACTATCTGATTGATGCATTGAAGAGGTTCCAGGAGCAGAATTTTACTAAATGACATATTCTGTTCAACATTAACTTATGCAGTATACTCACAAAAAAAGGATTAATTACTTGCAATTCTTCCATAAAAGTGTTATAATGAAATATTGCACGTTACTGTTTTTATAAAGGGGCGGATGTTATGAAAAACAATGGCAAAGTTCAGCTTTCAATGCTCATGAATACAGGGGATAGAACTGCTGTTCTTGACGAGATAAGAAGGATTTTTCTGATTCATTATGACTATGAGTCTTTCAGCCAGGTGGAAAATGCCTTCGCAATAATATGTTCACTTTTTGACGGGATGTTTCCCGGATACCGCAAGTGCAATACAGAGTATCATAATCTCACGCATACACTTGACGCGCTTCTCGCTACATCCAGACTTATGGATGGCAGGACATCTTTAAAGGAAAAATTTGATGTTAAACTGGCCATTAATCTTCATCTTGCGGCTCTCCTGCATGATACAGGTTATATTCAGGAGGATTGGGATATTGAAGGTACAGGGGCAAAATATACAAAGTCCCATGTTGAGAGGAGCGGGGCTTTTGTTGAAAAGAATGCAGCTAATTTTCACCTTTCACCTGCGGATGTAAAAGAGATATCCTCTCTTATAATGTGTACAGGGCTGAAAGCTGACAGTCACAGGGGGCTTAAAGGGGAGATCCTTGAGGCAGGAGCCATACTTGGTACAGCGGATCTCCTTGGCCAGATGTCTGACAGGGCGTATCTTGAAAAACTGCTGTTTCTCTATTATGAATTCCGTGAAGCGGAGATTGACGGGTTCAACACAACCTATGATATTCTGAGAAACACCCTTGCCTTTTATGAAACAACCATAGAGAGACTTGATGGCCCGCTTAACAGAAGTTATGATTATGCCCTGTATCATTTCAGGCTGCGGCACAGTATCGATGATAATCTCTATATGACAGCAATACAAAACCAGATGCATTATCTCAGTAGAATTATTGAGGATGAGACAACAAACTTCCGTAATAAGCTTAAGCGTCTTGATGTGGAGAAGATGGAGATGGACTACACGATATCAAGAAAGTATGTCTGAGCCGATTAATAGTATAATTAAAAAACTGAAATCTCTGCCGTAAATATATCATAAAATGATAGTAGTAATTCATTACATCTTTTTCTATTCGTGTTGTTTATTACCACGCTTTATATTATAAAAAATAATCACAAAAATGTTCTTTCAGTTACATTCTTTTTATATTCTACGCTATTCCCCTTTTTCTGCTCCTGTGTATTATAAACTTAACCGGACAAGCAGGTTTTCTACATCATAGCAGTTTCCCTGTTCCGGTCATTTGAAACTGTTCATGCTGTGAAAAACAGGTTTTTTCCCGGAATAAAACCAGGAGGAAATTTTAAATGTCTAAAGCACAGCCGAAAAAACGTGAACAGAAAGTAAAATACGGGTCATGGCAGGAGGAGTATAAGGCCAAGATGCGTACCCCGGAATTCCTTGCAGCGATGGTAAAGGATAATGATGTTGTCATGATGCCCGGGGGGACAAGTATTCCGCATGAGTTTAACATTGCTCTTGCGAACCGGGTCTCTGAGGTGAAGAATGTCACAATATGCTTAGGGCTTGCTCTTAAACTCTATGAATTCATGAAGCCTCAATACAAGGAGCATATAAAGATAGAAACACCATTTGTGGGCCCCATGGAGAGGATATGCCTGGAATGGGGAACCGCAAGTTATATCCCTCTTCACCTGAACAAGATCGCTGCATGGATGGATCACAAGAAGCCTGATATATCATGTTTTGTTGTTACACCGCCTGATGAAGAGGGGTTTGTAAACCGTTCATGTTTCGGCGGGCTCATGCCGCAGCGGACAATCGCGCAGACCAACCTTGTAATAGCAGAGGTAAATCCTGCAACTCCATGGCTTGAGGGTGATTCATTCAAGATGCATGTTTCAGAGATCGATTATTTCTGTGAATCAGACTGCGTTCTGACAGAGATCCCTGATATTCCGATTACTGATGTGGAGAGGGAGATTGCGCATTATATTGCTGATATGATACCTGACGGCTCAACAGTGCAGCTGGGTCTTGGGGGGCTCGCAAACGCCATCGGTTATTTTCTCAGGGATAAAAAAGACCTCGGTGTACATACTGAAGTTCTTCAGAAGTCTTTTATGGAGCTTATAAATCTTGGTGTTGTAAACAATTCAAAAAAAACCTTCTATCCCGGAATCACTACAGCCACATTCTGTGTCGGTGACAAGGAGCTATGGAAATTTGTTGATCATAACAAGAAGATTCTTTTTACCGAAGTGGAGTTCAATAATGACCCCTTTAACATCGCTCAGAATGAAAACCTGGTTTCGGTGAATAATGCCCTGGCAATAGATTTAACTGGTCAGATAGGGGCCGAATCTATCCGCCATAAACAGTACAGCGGCACAGGGGGGCAGATGAATTTTGTGCAGGGTGCATCACTTGCAAAGAACGGGAAAAGCATAATAGCCATGAACTCCTCATGGAAAGATAAGGAGGGGAATCTCCGCTCCGCAATAGTCCCATTTATGCCTCCGGGAACTATTGTGACAACGCCGCGCTCTGAGACTGAGTATGTAATCACAGAATATGGTGTTGTGAACCTGAGATACAAGAGCGTTGCTCAGAGGGTTAAAGCTCTTATCAGTATAGCACACCCCGATTTCCGTGATAAGCTGGCTTTCGAGGCTAAAAAATACTGGCTTGATTAATTACTTTGCGGCAGTGCAGACATGTGCTGCCGCAGAAAAGGCCAAGTCGCGGGATGGAACTTTACCGGAGCAGAACTATTTAGTCTTTATCTTAAATTCAATTGTCTTTTTAATATCATCAAGAACAGTGATATTCCGAATCTCAAAAATGCAGGGTAGCGATTTCCCTGTCTTTTTTGTCTGCCTGATTTTATCAAGCATCTCTCTGCTTATCTCCAGCTTGTAAACTTCATCAATATATTTTTCAGGGAAATAAACAGTTGCCTGCATGTATCCTTTCCACGCTGACATCCATACAATGGTCTTTTTCTTCTTCTGAACTTTACACAGCCATGCCTTGCCGTCTTTATAATATCTCCAGTTATATTCCAGTTCAAAAGCATCGTAGAGTTTTAATAGTTTGCAATAAGCGCTGTATGATTTTCCGAGAACCTTTTTTAAAACATCTTCATCAGGATAAACAGACTCATCAGCAAGTTCAATGTTGTTAATGGTTTCCATTATTCCACCACGGTTTCAGTCCTTAATGGATTTCTTTACGTGTTCTCTTATGTTTTTTGCAGACCCGATTGCAGATAAAGCATCATTTTCGATTAACTCCAGCTCCGATGGGTAACGTGTAATAATCGAGTATGGATTCAGCTTGATACAGTCTCTGACTAAAATCGAAAAAGATTGATCAATATCCTGACAGGATTCTATTAATTTCAATAAATCATGAGTTTTTTCAAAAGGTATGTATTTACTAACGAGAAACCCTTTTAAATATTTTTCTGCTGCCTGCTGACAATGGTAACAAATAATATTCAATGGTTTTTTGTGTTGCTGATTTAGAATTTCTGCCGATTCAAGATCATCCAGGGCATATTTCAGCCACTCAGAAAGTTCTTTATTCCTATCCATAAATAACTAATCCTTTATCAGCTATTGTTTTTTCTATAGAAGCTACAGAATCTGAACGATCTATAAATTCATCCGGTTTTGAAACAACAATATCGATAGAATGCTTTGATGTTTTATAAATTGCTTCCTGTATGTCCCATAAGATTTCAATTTTTCTTCTTCGATCGTCTGTAATTACACATAAATCAATATCGCTGTTTTCCCCGGGTTTTCCGTAAGCATAAGAACCAAACAATATTATTTTTTTTACAGGTATTTTTTTTTTAATTTTTTCTATAACAGCTTCCAGTTCTGATGATATATCTTTATTTATGTTTTCTGAATATGCCATGTTTGTCTCCATGAAAGGGTGAGTTGGTTTTTATCCCAATGATGATATAGTAAATTATATTAATAATAATCTTATCAGACAATTACATAGTAGTTTTTGTTAAAGATAACTTCAATTCTTTTTTATCCGCCTCTGATAAACCTAATCATCCCATGAATATTCACTATCTTTACCGCAGTCCAGGCAATGTATGTTTAAAGATACGTAGCGGTTTGCCCCTCCGATATTAACACTGGTTGAATAATACACGGGTTCGACATTTTTACTTTTGCAGTGACTGCAGATCAAAGAATCGTAATCCCTGATATCCATACTTTCAAGTATTTTCATGGAGGTGGTTTTGGAGGGCTTTTCCGGTTTTTCAAAATCAAAACTATAGTTGTTCGATTCGGTCAGGTGCTGCCAGGCAAAATCGTTAAACTTCTTGCCGGTGAACATCTCTAAAAGCCTGTTTTCAGAAACTGTCATTTTCAGATCATAGCCGTTTTTATGCATGGCCCAATCATCTTTTTCGAATCTCCTCAATAAAAACTCATCCGTAACAGGCAGGTATTCAATAAATGTACCTTCAACATTATCTTCATAACCTTCAAATTGCGGTGGTTTATATAACCTGCTGCCGGTTTTTAAAATATCGATGATTATATTCGCTTCTTCGGAATCCATTTTTATCCGGTTTCAATCAAGTGTTATACATCCATAATCCTTTTCTTTCAATAAATCATTTATATCTTCTTTGTCAAAATATTCCGGGTCAAATCCATCTCCTAACCATTCAATCATTTCAGTATACTCTTCATCTTCCGGGTTCGAAATAATTATTAACAAATCTTCATAACCATGGGGCCCCCCGCAGTCTTCAGGAGGACAGCTTCTTTCCCCCTCAAGGCATACGGGATATTTCTGTACACTGTCTGTTAAAATTTTTTCCAGTACAATAGTATGTTCCCAGCCGTCTCCAAAATCGTATTCATAATTGATTGTCTGTTTCTCTTCTGTAAGAACTTTATTTAACCTTATTTTTCTGTAATCAACAGTTTCTGTAAATGATTCATCATTTGGTTCAGAATAGAATTTACCATCTATTATAAACTGGTGCAAATGAGAATTTGTCCATCCCATGACAGTCTGAATGGCTTTATGCAGATCAGGGAGTTTAATATCTGACTGTATGAGGAATCTTCGCCAGATTTGAGGTTTTATATTGTTTAAGCTGATTTTCAGCTGATACCAGTCTTTTTTAGGTAGATGTATTACTTTTGCCATAAAGAAATCCTTCGGTAAATTATTCCATGCTTCATAGTCATTAAGTTTTCAGAAAACGAATTAATGATCAATTAAAAAGAGCGGATTGCTCTTACAAGCAATAAACTTTATCCCGTCAGAAAAGATTCGGTATAAGATACAGCACCACCAAAGCAATTCAGGATTAAAAGAAAAAAGCAGTAAAAAATTTATGGACGGAAAATTTCACATTTTTAATGCTGTATTAAAGATTTATTTTATAAATCATCCAGGAGGAATCCCTTTGTCAATTCTGAAAAAAGAAGATATGCCTGTTGTAGAAGTTAAAATTGAAACAGCAAAAAATCTGTTTAAACAGACAGGAATTACCGGCAGGGAAGGATGGGAAGGCTGGTCAATGAGGATTTTTACTTTAGGAAAAGATGGCCACACACCTAAGCACATCCATGACTGGCCTCATATCAATTATATAATCAGCGGGGAAGGGTCACTCCTTGTTGATGGTAAAGAGCAGCCTGTAAAACCGGGTGACACAGCCTATATTAAAGGTGGAGAGGAGCATCAGTTTAAAAATAAAGGTTCTGAAGAGTTTTCTTTTATATGCATTGTACCTGAAGAGGGTGATAAATAGATTTAACGGGCGGTGAGGTTAATTATAGCCGGAGAACTGGGCATTGGTACCTTTCTGGTCGCAAATCACCTGTTTAAAGGAACAGGTGAAGAGAAAAAGCAGACAATATTTATGTTTGTGATGATTCGAAGATATTTTAAATGGTTTTTTGATATATGTAAAAATTGAAATATATCCCGGAAAATCAACTTTTATAAATGAATTGACTCATTATTGCCTGTTAATTATTCAATTCCATTTTTTCTAAAGATTTTAATTCTAATCTTTTCCAATTCACCACTTTTCTGCAGTTTTAACAGCATTGAATTGATCCGGGGTATTATTGACTGATACCTTGATTTCTTGCTGATAAAAATATGCCAGGCTGCTACATTCAATATAGGCTTGTCAAGTGTTACTACATCCTCCAGGACTCCCATATTTTTTGCCTGATATCTGAACATCTCTTCCTGTTCAATATATAAATCATAACGCAGCATTTTCAGCATCAGTGGTATTGTTGAAGAATCAGTAATTTCATATACATTTTTCATTCTTTTAAGATTTTCTTTATGCCACCCTGAGGCACGCATATAAATATGTTTTAGATTTTGCATCTTCTCAAGGTCGGTTATTGAAGTAACTGTATTTAATAAAGCAATGTTAGGATTATTTTTACCTGTATGCATCACAAAATAGGTTTTATAAAAAGGTATGCTGCTGGTTATTGTAAACTTTTTCCTTTCATTAGTGGTAACTGTAAAGAATCCATCTTTCTCGCCATTTTCAACATAAATCTGACACCGTTTCCAGGGGTAAGCTTCATGTTTTATTGTTAAACCCAGTCTATTAACTAAAATTTCTTCTACAAAATCCCGTTGAACCCCGTGAGCGACTAAATCATCCCCACCCCATGAAAAAGGTTTATATTGGGAGCCATAAACAATTGTAATTATATCTTTAGCTTTGCAATCAATACTTAAAAAAAGAATTAATAGTATTGGTATAATTATGTTATTAATGAGGTTCATCTCTTTAGAATTATGCTGATTATATGCCAAATATGGTTTATAATATTAAGTATTAGTAATCAAAAAGATTATGACAAGTTACGGTATAAGTGCAGGTATGATATATGTAAAACACAAAATCAAAATCACTCACGTTTTTTTCTGATGTTTTTATAAAGGTACGGGGTGGAGATCAGTGGCAGGTTTCACCGGAATACACACAACAGGTATATGTTTTTAAAGTAACCAGTAATAATTCATGGATATAATTTTTAATTTTTTTTGTCTGATTTTTATTATAATAATTTTATATTTTTATTTCCATGGAGGAATTATTTATGCGTAAAAAGATTATATTCTCAATCCTGGGTGTAATGGTATTAGTCGGGGGTACATTAATTGAAAAAGGCTCTTCGCAGAGCTGGAAAGACAAGTTGAAAAAAAACATCGAAAAAAAGAATGAGGAGGGTGGTTCTAAATCAGTCCAGGATGGATGCCTGGATAGAAAACTAATTGTTCAGCAGATAAGTTTAGGCGGTGATAAATGGTCTGCACCTCAATATGTGCCAAGACCGGGCTATGCTGAAAATTCATATCGTTTTGTGACATGTGAGGATTGGGTTGGCGCTACAAAGCTTTCCTCTTCAATGAAAAAATCCGGTATATCAGAATCGCAGCTTGCTGATGCCTGCGGAAAATCATATCCCCATATAGATAAAAAAGAAAAAATATATGTTCAGACCGGAGAGGATGCGGAGTGGGATATTAAAAAAGAAACAGATCATCCTTACAGGACATACCGGGAGATGGTTATTACCTGTTACGCAAAATCGACTCTGAATAACAAATGTAAATGTAAGTAGATGCTTTTTGTCAACGGCATACAATTACTTATCTGAAAGAAAAAGTAATTGTATGCCGCATGAAATTATTTAACTGAAAATCTTTTTAATTATTTCCTGAAAGAGTATCCCTGATCAGGTTTTTTCCGGCAATCGCTTATCAGAGATACGGTATAAATAAAGCTTTCCAGTTCAAATTCTGAGCTTAATTCAACAGAGTATTAACATTGCCGTTTAAAATATTCATCTTTAAGTAAACCATAAACCACATGATCAACGATTTGGCCATACAAGTTTTCAGCTTTTCGTATTATCCCTTCATTTTTATAACCAAGTCTCTCCGGAATTCCCCGGCTTTTTCTATTTTCATAAGCACAACGAATTTCGGTCTTTTCTAATTTTAAATCAATAAAACCAATTTTCTCAATCTCTTTCACTGCAGTTGTCATTATTCCTTTACCAGTTTCTTTTTCTGAAAGCCAAAACCCGATATATCCGGTTTTAGTTGTCCAGTTGATTGAATTAAAACCGATAAGGCCGACAACTGAATCATTATAAAGGATTGAACAATGTAGTTGTTCCATTTTTGAAAATCCATTTAAACATGATTCTATAAAAATCCTGGTATCCCCTGGATTGTTTGAGTTATCAAGCCAGGGAAGCCATTTTTTCAGGTATTCTCTATTAATATCAATTAATCGGGAAATATCTTCAGACAAAAGTGTCGTAGTTAAAACGAGTTTAATATTTTCATTTAATATTCTATAAAACATATTCTGTCCTGTAATAAAAAAATATCTCTTCTTCTAAAGTTTTCCATTCTTTGATAACCCGATGTTTATATCCTGAAGATTTCATATGAACTCTTCAGGATAAACAGAAACAGAAGCATATTTAACAACAGTAAAATACTCTCATTTTTTTCTCCGGTTATTCATTAAAAAAGTCTATTTTTAAATAAATCATATCCCTCAGTTGTTTTCCATTTTCAAATATTTCATGATCATAATTATTTATAAAAAAATCCTTAATCGTATGAGAATATATAAATCCGAAACTTTTATAGAATGACAGTATTTTTTCATCTTCTCCGGTACCGACCAGTAACTGGTTACATTTTCCTTTATATTTTTCAATTATATATTTTATAATATAACTTCCGTAACCGTTACCCTGATATTTTACATAAGTGGCAATATTTTTTATTTCACAAATATTTTCAGGTTCCTCTGTCACAACACATACAGTTTTTAAATCATTGTCGTATAAGGTATATAATTCACCCCTATCGAGATACTTTTTAACCATACTTTCCTGTTCATCACCCAGTAGTAATAAATCCATAAACTCTTCTTTGTTTTTAGTAATTATTTTGATTTCCATAAAATTATACTCTTATGTATTTATACCTTTTATTGTCATGTCCCTGCAACTATAGCAGATTAGGATTGAATTAGAATATCAAATTGTTATTTCGAAGAAGTGGCAGCGACTGAGAAATCTATCTTTTGACAATAATTGATATAACTATTAATGAAAACTTAAACCTTGTACATTATAATTATTAAAACATTTTGCTTCAATTATTTTAAATGTTTAATAACTCAAAGGATTAAAAACTCAAAAGCATAACATATCAGGGTATAAATAATGAATCCGGTAATTGCCAACTCCAGACTTGTCAATGAAATAGTAAGCTTTATTCTTAATCTAATAGGTAAAAAGAATACCTACCGTATCACTGTTACAGGTAAGGATTATTCCAGGCTGGAGATTCTATGGGGCATGGTTCTCATCGAAAAAGGTGAAAA
>DAISJZ010000090.1:0-14169 GCA_036821145.1 Spirochaetota bacterium | reverse complement strand
CTGTATAAAGGTGCACGGGTAAATTCTGAAAACAGCAGCGGGAAGAGAGCTCTGGCGATTGCATTGGAGAATAAACACCCTGAGACTGCGGAAATTCTTAAGAAAGCCGGCGCTAAATAAACAGTCAGCATGCCGTAAGATATTAATTAAAATAGAGCATAAAAAGTTCTTGCCTGAAATTCTCTTTCTTATTCCCGTTGATAGTTGTTAATTAATCAGTCATTTAAATTTAATTTATATAGTTGAGGATTTTGATGAAGAGGCTGCTTTTTTCATTTTTTCTGGTTTTTCTATTAATACAGGTACCGCTTTTTTCACAGGAAAACGCTGAGATAAATAATCAGAATACAAACCTGGAGAATGATAACGGGAATACCGGGAAATCGGAGTATTATACCCTTAAAAGAAATCTTACTTATGGTGCTATTATTGGAAGTTTTGCTGCTACTTATGTGTACGGCTCTGATGCCTGGGACTGGGGCGGCACAGATTACAGATGGGGCCATGAAGGTTGGTTCGGAGCTGATACTGATTCAGGCGGTATAGACAAGATTGGACATATGTGGGCACATTACGTTGTACAGAGAGGTTTTAATAACCTTTTTGAGTATACACTTGAAGATAAAAAAGAGGCCCTTATTGTATCTACGGCCACAGCTGCATCAATAGGGCTTTTAATAGAGATAGGTGATGGCACATCAGGTAAATACGGATTCAGTTATGAAGACCTTGTTTTCGACTGGATTGGAGTGGGGCTTGGTACATTTCTTGAAGCGTTCCCAACTGCTGATGAATTTATCGGGTTTTCATGGGAATACTGGCCCACTGATAATTTTCTTGATGAGTCAAAGGGGAGAAAGAAACTCCATGTAACAAGTGACTACAGCGGGCATAAATATATGATTAATTTCAAACTCGCGGGATTCAAATATATAGGTTTTGATATCCCGGAATTTATGCGTTATATAATGATAGACTTCGGTTACTATACCCGGGGCTACACAAGTTATGATGATCCGGGAAGAGAGAAGACAAGGCATCCCTATGTGGGAATATCCCTTAATATGATTGAGGTTGTGAGAGACATGTTTGATGAATCAAACAGAGATGGCAGGCTCTGCAAGGCTCTACAGCAGCCCTTTAAATATATGCATGTTCCAGTGGGCTACGAGTTTGACAGAACTCTTCATTCGGATAATAGAGCTGAATAATATCAGGTTTTATAAATAACCGGTGTCAGGTGCTTTTATGAAGTTAATAACCCGTTTATTCTTGTCAGCCTTGATACTGTTTCCGTTACAGACAATATATGCGGAAGGTAATGTCACTGTTGTAAATGGTGTTTTAAATTTACCTTCGGATATTCAGTTTATAGCCGGAAGCGATACAATTAAAAATGAAAGCTTAATCACGATTGATGCTATAGCGGATTTCCTGAAAAAAAACACTGATGTGAAAATCCTCCGTATCGAAGGCTACTGTAGTTCGAGAGCTGATGATAATTCGAACCTTGAGCTTTCAAAATTGAGGGCTATGTCCGTGGCGAAGGCGGTTATAGCAAGGGGGGTTGAATGCAGAAGGCTCTATGCTGTCGGTTTTGGAACAGGGATTGATTTGCTGAATGGCGAAAAAACCGGAGACCGGATAACGGCTGTTGTTGCCTCCGGAAAATTTAAAAAGCCGGGAGTAATGCCTGTAAGCGGTGGCGGTGTTGTTTCAGGAGATACATGTAAATAAAATAATGAAAGTATGTTTGCGGCGGCAGACTGCTGTACCGCCGCGGCATATTTTTTATATTACAGAGTATCAAGTTTCTTCTGAAGATTTTCAGAAATAGTTTTTATATGGGGATAATCTTCAACGCTGTCCACGCAGAGATAAATCGCAATGTTTTCCTTCTCAAGGAGAATGGAGCGGTCTCTGTTGTTTTTTACATATTCATCCAGTTTGCCGATCTCCTCAGCGGCGGAGGTTTTATCTCTGAAAAGCATAACATAACACATTATATCGTCGTTGTAGGGATTCTTCTGTTTTGCAAATATTGTCATGTGAATGCCGGATACTCTGCTGTATTCGCCGCCAGGATAGATTCTTCCGGTCATTTTTCTGATTGCATCATGGTCGAAGTTCCATGGATTTGTTTTTAAAAGATTTTTTGCAAAACCGGGTATCTGCCCTATTACAAATCCTGCGGGTATGTCATCGTTACCGGGTTTAATTTTGTCAATAACCGATGAACTGTACATAGCTTTTGTGCTTGCTATGAAAATAAAAATGAATATTGATAGTGTTGCCAGAAGTAATACTTTTCTTTTCATAATCGACTCCAGGTTGTTTGTCCAATTAGGCAGAACAATTAAATCTACCCGGGTTTATTATCGGCAGTTCTCTAAATATTTATTATATTTTTTCTTGTGACATAATATTTTTGATTGACTTTAATTTTTGTTAAGTTAAAACAATATTAATTAAATGAGTGCACTTACAGAATCATCTGCAACAAAATACAGACAATCATAATAGCTTAAGTCTTCTTCCATGAATATGAAGATGTTATACATCTTATGCTGATGGTATTATTTTTTTACAATGAGGTTCAACCCTGATGAAAACTGATTCGGAAATCCTGTACATACGTAAAAGGGATGGAAGGATATCCCCTTTCGACGCTGATAAAATTACTGATGCTGTTTTTAACGCGGCAAAAGCTGTGGGCGGAACAAGCCGTGACATTGCTGACACAGTGGCTACATCAGTTATTGATATTCTTAATATTGTATATAAGGATGGAAGAATACCCACAGTCGAGAATGTGCAGGACCTCGTTGAAAAGATGCTTATTGAGCGGGGGCATGCCAAGGTTGCCAAGGCCTACATTCTTTACAGGGAGCAGCACAGAAGAATCAGGGAGAGTAAAGATCTCCTTAATGAAGGCCTTGAGCTTATAGACAATTACCTCGACAGATCAGACTGGCGTGTAAACGAAAACAGCAATATGAGCTATTCACTTCAGGGGCTCAACAATCATATATCCACATCTATCACAGCAAAATACTGGCTCGAAAGAATATATCCCCCGGAAATAAGGGAGAAACATGTGGGCGGGGATTTCCATCTTCATGACCTGGGGCTTCTCTCAGCCTACTGTGTAGGGTGGGATCTGAAGGAACTCCTTATCAAGGGATTCTGCGGAGTGCCGGGTAAAGTCGAGAGCAAACCCGCAAAGCATTTTGGAAGCGCCCTGGGGCAGGTTGTGAATTTCTTCTATACACTGCAGGGTGAATCAGCAGGTGCACAGGCCTTTGCTAATTTCGATACATATCTCGCGCCATTTATATACTATGATAAACTGAACTATGATGAAGTAAAACAGGCGCTTCAGGAATTTGTTTTTAATATGAACATCCCCACAAGGGTGGGGTTTCAGACACCCTTTACAAACGTTACTCTTGATCTTAATCCTCCGTCAACAATTGCCAATGATTACGTTGTTATCGGCGGTGAATTGATGGATATGACTTATGGTGAATTCCAGAAAGAGATGGATATGTTTAACTCAGCCTTTGCTGAATGTTTATCAGAGGGTGATGCTAAAAACAGGATCTTCACATTCCCGATCCCTACATATAATATTTCAAAGGATTTCGATTGGAATAATCCGAAGCTCAACCGCGTATGGGAGATGACAGCCCGTTACGGGATTCCGTATTTTGCGAATTTTATAAATTCCGACATGGATCCGGAAGACGCGCGTTCAATGTGCTGCCGTCTCAGGCTGGATAACAGGGAACTGCGCAAGAGAGGAGGCGGGCTATTCGGAGCAAATCCGCTCACCGGGAGTATCGGTGTTGTTACAATTAATCTTCCAAGGCTCGGATATCTTTCTGATACAGAGGATGAGTTCTTTTCCCGTCTTGAAAGCCTTATGATTCTTGCGAGGAATTCCCTTGAAATAAAAAGAAAGGCCCTGGAAAATTTTACTGCCAGCGACCTCTATCCCTACACAAAGTTTTATCTTTCCGGAATTTATGAGAGGGATAAAAAGTTCTGGGGGAATCACTTCTCAACTATCGGCCTTGTCGGAATGAATGAGGCCTGCCTGAACTTCCTGAATACAGATATCTCCTCAGCAGAGGGGAAAACCTTTGCTCTTAAAGTCCTGGATTTTATGAGGGAAAGAATTATGAAATTTCAGGAGGAGACAGGAAATTTCTACAACCTTGAAGCAACTCCTGCCGAAGGTGTTACCTACAGGTTCGCCCGTGCGGATAAACAGGCTTTCCCTGAAATTAAAACATCAGGTAAAAACGAGCCGTATTATACAAATTCTGTACATTTACCGGTTTCACATACAGATGACCTGTTTGAAGTGCTGGATCATCAGGATGCTTTGCAGACAAAATTTACAGGCGGCACAGTTGTTCATCTCTTCCTCGGTGAAAAAATCGATGATATTGAGGTGGTAAAGGCGCTTGTTAAGAGGATCGCTGAAAATTACGCGCTGCCGTATTTTACATTGACCCCGACTTTCAGTATCTGTCCTATTCACGGTTATTTAACCGGAGAGCACAAATACTGTCCATACGATCACACCCCGGAAGAACTATTGAAATACGGGTTAGAGGTCGATATATAAAACATAGAAGCTCCATGAGGGAACCTCTCCCTGTTTAACGGGAGAGGCGTGAGAGCTTTATTTTAAACTATTTACAGGAGACATAACATGGAAAAAAAACGTTTAGTTGTTCCGGTTGAGGTTTATTCGCGTGTTGTCGGTTATTTCAGACCGGTAAACCAGTGGAATAAAGGTAAAAAAGAGGAGTTTTCTGAAAGAAAAACATATATGTTTGATTCCTTTGAATGTGAACAGTCAGTTGCATTAGATGAATATAAAAGGGCTGTATAAAACCTCCCTTGTTGATTATCCTGGAAAAGTTTCATCTGTAATCTTCACCGGAGGGTGCAATCTCCGGTGCGGATACTGTCACAATCCTGAACTGGCCTGTAATTCAGATGAACTTGAAAAAATTGAGGATGAAGAGGTTTTTTCTTTTCTGGAGAAAAGGAAGGGGCTCATTGACGGCATCACGGTGAGCGGCGGCGAACCTACTCTTGACAGGGGACTTTTAGCGTTTCTCCGCAGGATTAAAAGTATGGGATTGCTGGTGAAACTTGATACCAATGGTTTCTCCCCCTCTGTTGTTGAACAGTGTCTCATGGAAAAACTGGCGGATTATATAGCTGTTGATCTGAAGACTTCCCCGGCAAAATACAGCACGCTGACAAAACGTGATCTGAACTTTAATCAGATTTTAATTACTCTTGATATTATCCGTAAATCAGAAGTTGATTATGAGATAAGAACCACCTGTGTTCCGGGATTTGTAACACTGGAGGATATTACTCTTATTGGTGAAGCTGTGGGACATGTCAGAAAATGGTACCTGCAGCAGTTTGTTAACACTCACACTCTTATTGATCCGGAATCTGAGAAACTCTCTCCATACCCTGTCCGTTATCTTGAACTTATGCGTGATGAAGCACTTAAATATGCTGACAGATGTTCAATCCGCGGAATTTAAATCTGCATGATGCGCGACTCTACGGTTATATCTATACTGCTTATATTCTCTTTTTTTATTTCAGCAGATTCAGCACCTCCGCGTTTAAAAGTTTCTGATATTATCACCCCGAAGGAGAGGGGCCTGCTTTTGAGCGGCGGCATAATCAGTTATGCAAAAATGGCGGGCAAGGGTGAATCTTTTACCGGTGGCATCAAAGCATCGTTGCCTCAAGGCGCGGGACGCATATATGATAATCCTTCAGAGTACAGTATAGCAGCTGTTGAAAAAACTTTTTTTAAAGGTGATGCCGCACTAACTGATAGTATATTCACACGACTTACAGATTATCCCATGCTTAAAGGGATGCAGTACTATTCTATTTCTGAAAGCAAAGCAGTTCCCCTTATCCTGGAGAGCCGGTCTTCAGGGAACCGTTCAGTAAAGCATGAGAACGGCGGTAAATATGCAGTTTTAAATTTTATAATAAAAGATAACAGGCTTGGCACAATACCCTTCATTAGTAAAGTATGGAGCGGCAACGGTTTTGTATCTTCTGCAAGTGTATGTTCAGGGCCGGTGTCAAGGCTCGGGATGAAAGTTTTTGAACCGGGTGATTACAGGGTTTATAAATTCATTGTTTATGACAAAACTTCAGGGGGATGGTTTTACTGTTCTGTGCAGCTTATGAGGGTAAGGAGCGATATTTTGAATAGAATCGATCTCCTCAGGCCGGAAAATATCTGCAACAGGCTGCGGGGGGAAACAGTTCATATGCTGGGGCTTATCGGTATAAACAGGAACAGTGAACTGGCTGCCTTCAGGTAATCAGCCGCCGATGCTTGACATCGCTTTCACGCCGGCAGTGAGAGATCGGCACCCTTTATTGTCTGTTGTGCATTCAATTTTATGACTGCCCCATTTATTTTTAACTGCTTCTGCAATAAATTCCTTAATCTCTTCCCCGGTGCTTTCACCTCGCAGGAGCTCTCTGAGATTGTATCTTGCAGTTGAGTGCAGGCATGTAAGCATCAGCCCTTCTGATGTGAGTCTGAGTCTGTTGCAGTCTGAACAGAATTTATGGGTAACAGGGGGAATTATACCGATTTTCAGAAGTTTCCCCTTGTATGTCAGATCAAATCTCTGTGAAACATCAGACCTGTCAGTTGTTTTACGTACAAGTTCGCCTCTTGAAGAAAGAGCGGCAATAAGATCATCTGAAGGGATAAATTCATGCTTTTCATCTTCTGTTACAGGCATTCTTTCAATGAATCGCAGGGTCATATTCCGTCCTGCAAAATAGTCGAGAAAACCATCTATTTCGGATAGTGTCTCACGAAGAAGAACTGCATTTACCTTGACGTCCAGAGTCCCGTCTTCAAGGGTCTTCTCTATATTGTTTATTACGGTATCAAAATAATCTCTCCCTGTAATATCAAAAAATCTTTCACGATTCATTGAATCAAGACTTATGTTGAATTTTTTCATCCCGTATTTTTTTAAATCGTCAAGATACTCCCCGAGAAGGATCCCATTTGTTGTAAGGCAGAGAACAAGTTCAGGATATAAGCTGTGAGTATCATGTATAATATCCATTATCCCTTTTCGCACAAGGGGCTCGCCGCCGGTAAAACGGACTTTGTTTACACCGAGGCTGCGGAATATCCCTATGAGGGTTACAAATTCCTCGTTTCTTAAAACCTCGTCATGAGGCACAAGCTGCACACCTTCAGGGGGCATACAGTACCTGCACCGGAGGTTACATCTGTCAGTCACTGAAACCCGCAGGTATGTGTGTTTTCTCATGAAATTATCTGTAAGCATTGTTTTACCTTCTTGTCTTTTTAACCGGTTCCACGGCTTCTTTATAATTTTGATTAAGAAAAAGGATTAAGTTACTTCTGAAAATTTTTTCTCCGGGATCGATAAATATTGCCCTTGAATACATACTGAAGGCTTCGTCATATCTCCCGGAAGCTTCAAAGATTACTGCAAGGTTGTTCTGCGGAGATCCGTCAGAGAGCAGACTTTCTGTCTCACGGAAGAGAAATTCAGCCTCCCTGTAATTTCCGTTTGCTGACTCCTTAATTCCTCTTTTAAGAATGGCTCCCGCAGGTTCCGGGGTTTTCCCCTTTTTGAAATATCTTTCTGTTTTATATGGATGGGAAGTACGATCTGATGTTTTTTTGACCGTATTTCCCTTTGAATAATAATCGAATATAATATCATACTCCTGATTTTTTTCTATTCTGATTCTATTATCAAGCACCAGGATTTCATAAGAGCTGCACCCTGTTATGAAAATCAGCAAAGAAATAATTTTAATCTTCAGGAGAAACCGTATCACAGATATTTTCCAGTGCTCCTGCTATTCCGAGAATTTTCTGCTCCTGAAAATGGGGTCCCATAATCTGTATACCAACAGGGAGACCTTTACTGTCAAGCCCTGCTGGTACTGATAGAGCAGGAATCCCTGCAAGGTTTGCTGATATTGTCAGTATGTCCGACATGTACATCTGCAGAGGGTCATTGGACATCTCGCCGATTTTAAAAGCGGTAGTAGTTGTAACAGGAGCAATGATCGCATCAACTGAAGAGAAGGCATTTTTAAAATCGTCAATAATAAGCGCACGGCCTTTAAGCGCCTTGAGATAATAAGCATCATAATATCCGGAGCTGAGAGAGTATGTGCCAAGTATTATTCTCCTTTTAACCTCTTTTCCGAAGCCTGTGCTGCGGGTCTGAGTATAAAGAGACGGAAGATCCTTTGCATCTGCTGATCTGTAACCGTATCTTATGCCATCATACCGTGCAAGGTTGGAAGAAGCTTCTGCTGTTGCAATAAGATAGTAAACAGGTATTGCATATTCAGTATATTTAAGACTTATCGGAACAATTACTGCACCGAGTTTTTCTAATTCTTTTATTTTATTTTCAATGAGAGTTTTAATCTCGCTGTCAATTCCTGTGAAATATTCAGCAGGGACACCGAGTTTTAATCCCTTTACATCAATGCTGAGTTTTGCAGCATCTATATCCATCTCCCTGTTGACTGAAGTGGAATCCTTTTTGTCATAGCCTGCAATAATCTGAAGCAGCGATGCGGTATCAGCAACATTTCTTCCGAATGTTCCTATCTGGTCAAGGGATGATGCGAAAGCAACAAGTCCGTATCTTGAAACTCTTCCGTAAGTGGGCTTGATCCCTGTGACTCCGCAGAATGCCGCAGGCTGGCGTATCGAACCCCCTGTGTCAGAACCGAGAGAAACCGGTGCCATGAATGCAGAAACTGAAGCAGCAGATCCTCCGGAACTCCCCCCGGGAACCCTTTCTCCGTCATAAGGATTTTTTACAGGTCCGAAAAAGGAGTTTTCCGTTGAGGACCCCATGGCAAATTCATCCATGTTGGTTTTTCCCAGCAGAAGCATCCCGGAATTGAGCATCCTGTCGTATACTGTAGCGTTAAACGGAGGTACAAAATTTTCAAGAATTCTGGATGCGCAGGTAGTACGGATACCCGCTGTATTAATGTTATCTTTTACAGCAACAGGTATCCCGTCAAATTTTGAAAGAGATTTACCCGCTGACCTGCGTAAATCTGATTCCGCAGCCTGTTTAAGAAGGAGATTCTCATCAACTGTTATATATGAATTAATATCTTTATCTTTTTCATTTATCCTTTTCAGAAGAGACTCAGCTATCTCTTTTGAGGAGGTTTTCCCCTCTGACAGCAGATTCGAGAGTTCATTAAGACCCTTTTTGTAAAGCATTGATACCTCCGGTAGTAGCCTAAAAAATGAACCCGTGAGGACGGGTGTCAATAAAAAAATAGAGGGGAACTATTCCCTCAGCAAGATAAAAAATACCTTGAAATTTTAATAATAATTTTTATATTGAAGATGCTTTAATACTGCTATTATTTAATTATAATAAACAGTAATTATTTTCAGTATTTATTCCTTAACTTATTTCAGACAGGAAATGCTCTATTACCCCCGCCGCCGAAGCGGCGGGGGTATATAAATCATTACTTTATACTAAAAAGTATTTTTAGGGATTATTCCTGAATTATTTAACTATTTGCAGCCCGTCATTTCCGGTTAAATCAGGATTTTGTGCTTTTAAAAATTGTATGCCTGCCTTAATTTATCCTCTATTGTACAATGGGGATTTGATTTGAAGTTTAATTATATTTTCAGGAGTTTTAAATGTTTAAAAAAGGTTTTATACCGCTTCTAACTGTTGTTATTGTTTTTTCCTGTTTTAAAAAATCTGAAGGGCTTAAACAGTCCGATATGCAGTACCTGATTAACCAGGTGCTTTCTGTTCATGCTCAGTATAACACAGTTGATGATGATATTTCGAAAAGGATTTTCAGCAACTATATAGACAGTCTTGATTACGGTAAATACTATTTTTACCAGTCTGATATTAAAGATTTTACAAAACATGAAAAGTTGTTTGATGATTATATCGCCATGGGTGATTACAGGGCGGTATATGATATATACAAGGTATATTCACAGAGATATCAGGAGTCAATGGTTCTGTTCAACGAGCTTCTTGAAGAAAACTATGATTTTACAAAAGATGAAACAATCATTGCTGATAGACAGAAAGTCCCTTTTGCCGCAGATAAAGCGGATATGAAGGATCGCTGGAGAAAGAACATCAAGCTCCAGCTTCTTAATTATGTTTCCACAGGCAAGAGTCTGAAAGAAGCAAAAAAGAAACTTGATAAAAAGTATACCCTTGCCCGTAAAAGAATGGAAGAGGTTAATGACGGTAAACTTCTTGAGATATTTCTGAATGCTGTTACCACCTCGCTCGATCCCCATACCAATTATCTTTCCTATGAAGACAGCCAGGATTTTGATATCTCGATGAAACTGAAGCTCGAAGGTATTGGGGTAAGGCTCAGATCCGAAGATGGATTTGTTATTGTTGAATCTATCATTGCCGGGGGAGCGGCTGACAAGCTCCCTGAAGAGATGAAGCTTAAACCAAATGACAAGATTATGGCAGTTGCCCAGGCGAAGGGTGATGCTGTTGATGTTATTGATATGGATCTCCGCGACGTGGTGAAGCTTATCAGGGGAGAGAAAGGCACCTCCGTAATTCTTACCATTCATAGGGAGAGTGTTAATGGCGATAAATCTGAAAGGAAGAATGTAACAATAGTAAGAGAGGAGATAAAACTCGAAGACAGTGAAGCCAAGTCTGCCACCCGGGTAATAAAAATGAAAGGGAAATCCTGTAAAATCGGTTACATAAAACTCCCTTCATTTTATAAAGATGATGATTCCGGTAAAAGTTCATCAGGAGATATCAGGCGTCTTATTCAGCAGCTTAAAAAAGAATCAGTAAACGTCGTTGTAATTGATCTTCGCGGAAATCCGGGCGGGCGCCTTGATGAGGCTGTTGATATAGCGGGTCTCTTTATTGAAGAGGGTCCTGTTGTGCAGGTTATGAGTAAAAACAATCCTCCACGTATATATTATGACAACGATCCGGAGATATATTACTCCGGGCCACTTGTGCTTTTAATAGACAGGTTCAGTGCAAGCGCTTCAGAGATTCTTGCCGGAGCACTGAAGGATTACAGGCGGGCTCTCATTGTAGGTTCAAGCAATACATTCGGAAAAGGGACAGTACAGTCATACAATGAACTGCATGGAAAATTAGGCGCAATAAAGATTACAACGCATATATTCTATCAGCCCGGGGGTACATCGAATCAGCTTACAGGGATATCTCCTGACATAATTGTCCCTGATATGACCTCAATATGGGATATAAATGAAGGGAAAAACAAGTATCCGCTTAAGTGGGAAAGGATTGATTCTGCTCAGTATAAAAAATACAGGCAGGTTAATGATTCTATTATAAAGGTAATAAAAGCTTCTTCCGGAGAGAGAACATCTAAAGGGGAATATGCTGAGCTTAAAAAGAAAATTGCCGAGTACAGCGCCAAGGTGAGAAACAGAACAATAAGCCTTAAAGAGGAATCTGAAATCTCAAAAAAGAAAGAGAAAGAGATGGAGGAGAGCATGAGGCCTGATCGCGATGACAACCTTATTGATCTGGAAAAAGATCTTTTCCTAAGGGAGGCCTTTAATCTCAGTGTGGATTATTATGAAAAAGCAGGGAGATAACTACAGCCTCCCCGCATAATTTTCAATCATCTCTTTGTAATTTTCCCTGTCGATTACCAGCGGATCAATCCCGTCTCTCATGCATCTGATCCGCAGGTAGTTTACAGCCTCAGAAGTAATCCCGCATAAATCATCTTTGTAGAAAATCAGGAGATTGATTCCGTAATTGCGCAGGAGTTTGTAAAGAAGTTCATATCTTTCTGCTACGGTGCGTATGCATGGGGACATCGGCCTGTAGCTGTAGGCGTCGAGTAGTTCGTAGAAAAGATATTCAGACTCAGCATTAAGTGAAATATCGAATAGTCTCCGGCCCCGGCAGGTATCATCCTCCTCTATATCTATTCCGCTATTTTCAATGAAGTCTATGATATATGCCGGTATTTTTCGTGCGCCGTAAATAAGTGCCTTTGCCTTGTACTCTTTCTGCTGAGGCTTGAAATTATGCAGTTCCTCCAGTAACGGCGAAATCAGTTTGAGTGCTGAATCAGGGGGGAAAACAGATGAGGCTTCAAAAATGAGATCCATATCTTCAGGAGTTATAATTTCTTTTCTCTCCCGGAAGAGGGACGTAATGCTTCTTACACTCCGCCTGAGATTTTCGAAAATCATGGTTTTTTTTTGAAGCTCAGATATATCTATATTTTTAAGATTAATCCCGAAGAGTGAATGAAGCATAGCGGCTGTTTCGTTGTGCAGCTGTACAGCCGCATCTTCCCCGTAGCCGCCGGGATATTTGACCCTGTGAACAGGCGTATCTGAAAAATTAAAATGAAAGCATGGCATCTCATCTTCAGGAAGAATTACAGCTTTGTAGAGGGGCTTTTCTGAGAAGAGTTTTTTTTCACCTGTTATTACAGGCTCGGGCAGTTTGACAGATTCGATCCCGAAGGCGGATGTTATTTCCGGAGGTATTAAAGGGTAGATATATGCTGCAAGTTGAACTTTATTTTCTGCAATGTAATTTTCGAGTATATACCGGTAATTAAGCACTGCATCTTTAATCTCTCCGGTAATAGAAATAATTTTTTCCCTGTCCATAATACCCTCTTTCCGGTTAGTAACAGTGAAATAACTCTTTTTATCAATTAAATTATTAATAATTCCTCTTGAAAAAAAAAGGCATATATAAAATATATCTTTATAATTTGAAGTTTATTGGAGAAACCGGATGGCAGCAGTGAAGAAGAGCGGTAAACCTGCCTTAAAAAAGGCACCATATCTTTCAGTGGTTTTACCTGTTTATAATGAAGAGGAGAGCCTTGTTCTGCAGCATAAAGCAGTAACAGAGGGGGTAAAAAAACTTAATAAAACTTATGAGATTATTTTTGTAGATGATGGCAGTTCAGATTCATCTTATGAGATACTAAAATCGATCTCGTCTAAAGATAAAAGTGTAAAGCTCGTCCGGTTCAGGAGAAATTTCGGCCAGACTGCTGCGATGGCTGCGGGTATTGATCATTCAAGGGGTGAAATAATTGTATTCATGGATTCTGATCTTCAGAATGAAGCCGGGGATATAGGGAAGCTCATAGAGAAGATTGAAGAGGGGTATGACGTTGTAAGCGGATGGAGAGCCAACAGGCAGGATAAACTTATCTCAAGGAAGATACCTTCAAAAATTGCAAACTGGCTTATTGCAAAAGTCACCGGTGTACCTCTTCATGACCTGGGGTGTTCGCTGAAAGCTTATAGAGGGGAAGTATTGAGACAGGTAAACCTCTACGGTGAAATGCATAGATTTATTCCTGTCCATGCTTCATGGATCGGTGCACGTATAACAGAGGTTCCTGTGGGGCATCATGCCAGACAGTTTGGAGAGTCAAAATACGGAATTAGAAGGACATTCAAAGTAATACTCGATCTTATAACAGTGAAATTTATGGGCTCTTATTCAACGAAGCCGATTTACATTTTCGGCGGAACAGGTGTTGTCCTCCTTCTTTTAGGCTTTGTAAGTGGAATATCTGTAGTTGCCATGAAATTTTTAGTACAGCTTAATATGATACGCAACCCGCTGCTGCTGATGACAGTTATG
This sequence comes from Spirochaetota bacterium, assembly GCA_036821145.1. Classification (GTDB taxonomy): domain Bacteria; phylum Spirochaetota; class UBA4802; order UBA4802; family UBA5550; genus UBA5550. Next base: position 418 of record DAISJZ010000090.1, on the reverse strand, counting down.
CTTATAATACTGGGAGTTCTCTTTATCCAGATGGGTATTATTGCTGAGATTATGATCAGGATATACCATGAATCGCAGAAGATGCCTCCCTACAGGATAAGGGAGACGGTCAATATAGATTAAAACTACTGTTTTGCGGGAGCATCTTTAGCGGTGCTCTCATCATCCTTTGACCCTTTCATCAGGAACCCCATGGGGCGCTTTTTTATCTCTGCGGAGATCTGCTGCATTGTAATTGCTGTTTCCCTGAATGCCTGCATTATCGCAAGAATATCCTTCTGGGAATTCGTCAGTATGTTGTTTACACTTGCTACACTGCCGCCTAAATCTGTAAGCATTCCGCGTATATTCTGCCGGCTCTCAATCGAAATATTTTTCACAACACCAACGGTGTCATTGATGTTGTTCAGAAGTTTGT